>JAEZGJ010000154.1 GCA_023416965.1 Pseudomonadota bacterium
CTCCGGCGTCGAACCTTTTCGACGCCGGCCACCACTCATGAGTGATCCTGCGCCGGCAACCCCAGTCGCCCCCCGCCGGGGCAGGATCCTCTCGAGCGGGGCGGTCGGATCTCCATGTCCGGCCGCCCCGTTTTTTCTCGTTTTGCCGACCCTGTCTCGCACAGCGCCCGAGAGCCCGTGTAACATGCCCTCCATGCGGATTCTGATCATCGAGGATGACCGCGAGGCGGCGTCCTATCTCGTCAAGGCCTTCCGGGAGGCCGGCCATGTCGCCGACCATGCCGCCGATGGCGAGGACGGCCTCGCCATGGCCTCCGACGGGCCCTACGACGTGCTCATCGTCGACCGCATGCTGCCGAAGAAGGACGGCCTCGCCGTCATCGCCGAACTCAGGGCCGCCGGCCGGGACACGCCGGCGCTCATCCTCTCCGCCCTCGGCCAGGTCGACGACCGGGTGAAGGGCCTGCGCGCCGGCGGCGACGACTATCTGCCCAAGCCCTATTCCTTTTCCGAATTGCTAGCCCGCATCGAGGTTCTCTCCCGCCGCCGCACCACCGGCGCGCCGGAGACCGTCTATCGCGTGGGCGACCTCGAACTCGACCGCCTGTCGCATCGCGTCAGCCGGGACGGCGAGGAGATCGTGCTGCAGCCGCGCGAGTTCCGCCTGCTCGAATATCTGATGAAGAATGCCGGCCAGGTCGTCACGCGCACCATGCTGCTCGAGCATGTCTGGGACTATCACTTCGACCCGCAGACCAATGTCATCGACGTCCACGTCTCGCGGCTGCGCGCCAAGATCGACAAGGGCTTCGACAAGCCGCTGATCCACACGATCCGCGGCGCGGGATATACGGTGCGCCCGTGACCGCCGCCCCCGCGCCGCCCGGCGCCGTCGCGGCGAAGCCCGTGCGCCGGATTTCCGGCTTCCGCTCGCTGCTGTCGACGACCGCCTTCAAGATCATCGCCGCCTATCTCTTCATCTTTGTGCTCTTCGCCGGCTTCGTCATCGGCTGGCTCGGCTTTGCCACCCAGCGCCAGCTCACCGACCAGCTCACCGAGACCATCACGGCGGAGGTGCGGGGCCTCGCCGAGCAATATGCCATCGGCGGCATCCGCCGCCTCGTCGAGGTGGTGGACGAGCGCAGCAACCGGCCGGGCGCCTCGCTCTATCTCGTCGCCACCTTCGCCGGCGTGCCGCTCACCGGCAATATCGGCGAGCTGCCCGCCGGCACGCTCGCCCGCCAGGGCTGGATCGAGACCGACTATCGCCGCGCCGACGAAAGCACCTCCGACCGGCCGCACCGCGCTATCGCCCAGGTCTATGGCCTGCCGGGCAATTTCCGCCTGCTGGTCGGCCGCGATCTCGAGGAGCGCGACCGCATGCGCGACATCTTCGGCCGCGGCTTCCGTCTGTCGCTGATCGTGGCGCTCGTTCTCGGCCTCCTCGGCGCCTATTTCGTCACCCGCCGGGTGCTCAAGCGCGTCGACGCCATGACCGACATGTCCCGTCGCATCATGGAGGGCGACCTCACCGGGCGCCTGCCGACGGCCGGCTCGCGCGACGAACTCGACCGCCTCGCCGGCTCCGTCAACGACATGCTGGCCCGCATCGAGGCGCTGATGGCCGGCATGAAGGAGGTCTCCGACAACATCGCCCACGACCTCAAGACCCCGCTGACGCGCCTGCGCAACAAGGCGGAGGAGGCGCTGAGGGTCGGTGGCTCGGACGCGGCCTATCGCGCCGCGCTGACCGGCATCATCGAGGAATCCGACGGCCTCATCCGCACCTTCAACGCCCTCCTGATGATCGCCCGCGCCGAGGCCGGCAACCAGCGCGAGGGCATGGTGCGGCTCGACCTCGCCGAGATCGCCCGCGGCGTCGCCGAACTCTACGAGCCCGTGGCCGAGGAGGCTGGCGTCACCCTCACCGTCGCCGCCGTTCCCGTCGCGGTGACCGGCAACCGCGAACTGCTGGGCCAGGTGGTCGCCAACCTCGTCGACAATGCCCTGAAATATGGCGCCACGGGGGAGGGCGGCGACGTCGCCGTCACCGTCGCGGCCGAGGACGGCGAGGCGGTGGTCACCATCGCCGACCGCGGCCCGGGGATCGCCGACGGCGACCGCGGCCGCGTCCTCGACCGTTTCGTGCGGCTGGAGACGAGCCGGTCGCGCCCCGGATCCGGCCTCGGCCTCAGCCTCGCGGCGGCAGTGGCGCGCCTCCATGGCGGGCGGCTCGTGCTCGAGGACAACCGCCCGGGTTTAAAGGTGGCGCTGCGTCTGCCACGATCGGCCGATGACCCGAGCGTCCACGACCGCCCCGTCTGATTCGCCCGCGAGCCTCGTCGAGCGGCTGGCCGCCGCCCCCGTCCTGCCGAAGGGCGCGACGGCGGCGAAGCGCATCGCCGGCTTCCTCGCAGCCATCGACGACGGCGAGTTGCGCGGCGCTCTCGACCAGGTGCTGAAGGCGCCGAAGGCCCGCGCCCTCCTCGCCGGAGTCCTCGCCCATTCGCCCTTCCTCGCCGCCATCGCCACCCACGATCCCGCCCATGTGCTGGCGGTGCTGACCGAGGCTCCCGAGGCCGCCTTCGCGAGGCTGAAGGCGGAAGCTGCGGCCGCCTGCCGCAAGGCGCGCAGCGACGACGGCGTCGGCCGCGCGCTCCGGCGCTTCCGCGCCCAGGTGGCGCTGCTCGTGGCGCTCGCCGATATCGGTGACGTCTGGCCGCTCGAACAGGTGACGCGGGCCCTTACCGAGACCGCCGACCTCGCCGTGGCCGAGGCCGTCGCCCATCTCATGCGCGATCTCGCCGACCAGGGCATCCTCGTGCCCGTCGATCCCAAGCAGGCGGAGGTCGGCTCCGGCTACATCGTGCTCGCCATGGGCAAGCACGGCGCCTTCGAGCTGAACTATTCGAGCGACATCGACCTCATCGTCTTCTTCGATCCCGACGTGGCGCCGATGAAGCCGGGCAAGGATGCCCAGCCCGCCTATGTCAGGCTCACCCAGCGGCTGGTGAAGATCCTGCAGGAGCGCACCGCCGACGGCTATGTCTTCCGCACCGACCTGCGCCTGAGGCCCGATCCCGGCGCCACGGCGGTGGCGATCTCCACCCCCGCAGCCTTCCACTATTACGAGACGATCGGCCAGACCTGGGAGCGTTCTGCCTTCATCAAGGCGCGGCCTTGCGCCGGCGACATCGCGGCGGGCGAGGCCTTCCTAAAGGAGATGCAGCCCTTCATCTGGCGCAAATATCTCGACTATGCGGCGGTGGCCGACGTCCATGCCATGAAGCGGCAGATCCACGCCTTCCGCGGCCACGACGCCCTCGCCGTGGAGGGGCACAACATCAAGCTCGGCCGCGGCGGCATCCGCGAGATCGAGTTCTTCGTCCAGACCCAGCAGCTCATCGCGGGCGGCCGCAATCCGGCGCTGCGGGTGCGCGACACCGTCACCGGGCTGCACCGCCTGCGCGAGGCCGGCTGGGTCACCGAGGAGACGCGCGGGGCGCTGGAGCGTGCCTATCGCTTCCTCAGGCGGGTGGAGCACCGGCTGCAGATGGTGGCGGACGAACAGACCCACAGCCTTCCGGAGACGACGGAGGCGGTCACCGCCATCGCCCAGTTCCTCGGCTATCGCGACCACGCCGGCTTCGCTGACGCGTTGACGGCGGAGCTGCGCCCGGTCGAGGCGGCCTATGCCAAGCTCTTCGAGGCCCTGCCGCCGCTCGCCGAGGTGAAGGGCACGCTGGACCTCACGACCGACCCGCCCAGGGCGACGACGCTCTCGGCGCTCTCCGACCTGGGCTTTGCCGATCCGGCCATGGCGGTGGCGACCGTGCAGGCCTGGCAGCAGCCGAAATCCGGCGGACTCAGGGCCCGCGACGCCCGCGACCGGGTCGCCGAACTGGCCCCCGCCCTCCTCGACGCGCTGTCGCGCACCGGCGACGCCGATCTCGGCCTGCGCGCCTTCGACCGGCTGCTGACGCGCCATTCCCAGCCGATCGAGCTCCTCGCCATCCTGCGCACCCATCCCGACCTGCTGGAGCTCATCTCGCAGATCCTCGGCTCGGCGCCGCGGCTCGCAGCCCTCCTCGGCCGGCGCGCCCATGTGCGCGACGCGCTGCTGGAGCCGGCCTTCTTCGGCGAACTGCCCTCCGATGCCGATCTCGCCGCGAGCCTCGCCGCCACCCTCGCCATGGCCCGCGACGCCGAGGACGTGCTCGACCGCGCCCGCATCTTCGGCCAGGAGCAGCTCTTCCTCACAGGCGTCAGGGTTCTCGCCGGAACCGTCTCGGCGGAGGCCGCCGGCCAGGCCTTCGCCCGCCTCGCCGAACAGCTCATCAAGGCGCTGCACGCGGCGGTGACCGACTGGATCGTCGCCTCCCACGGCCCCATCCGCGGCATGCGCACGGCGGTGGTCGCCATGGGCAAGCTGGGCGGCCGGGAGATGACGGCGGGCTCCGACCTCGACCTCATCCTCCTCTACGACCACGATCCGAAGGAGAGTGCCTCGACGGGGCCGCGCCCGCTCAGCGGCGGGCACTATTTCGCCCGGCTGACCCAGCGCCTGATCAGCGCCCTGTCGGCCCCGACCAGCGAGGGCGTGCTCTTCGACGTCGACCTGAGGCTGCGCCCGTCCGGCCGCTCCGGGCCGGTCGCCACCCATATCGACGGCTTCCGCGCCTACCAGGCCAGGGAGGCCTGGACCTGGGAGCACATGGCGCTCACCCGCGCCCGCGTCATCGCCGCCACCCCCGGCTTCGAGGCGGAGGTGACCGAGGCGATCCGCCGGGTCCTCACCACCAAGCGGCCGGCCAAGGCGACGCTCGCCGACATCGTCGACATGCGGCGGGCGATCGCCGAGGACAAGGGCGACGACAACCGCTGGGATCTCAAATATGCCCGCGGCGGGCTGATCGACGTGGAGTTCATCGCCCAGGCGCTGCAACTCGTCCACGGCAACCGCCACACCGACATTCTCGACACCAACACGGTGCGCGTGCTGGACAAGGCCGCCGCCGCGGGCCTGCTGAAGCCGGCCGAGGGCGACGTGCTCCGCTCGGCCTGCCGCTTCTACCAGCGGCTGACGCAGATCCTCCGGCTCTGCCTCGTCGAGGGCTTCGATCCGCAGACCGCCGCGCCCGGCCTCAAGCGCCTGCTGGCGCGGGCGGGGGAATTGCCGGATTTCGCCACCGTCGACGCCCATCTGGCGGAGGTGCAGCGCCAGGTGCGCAAGGCCTTCGTCGCCGTCGTCGGGCCGCTCTGAGGCGCACTCTCGTCATGCCCGGCCGTGCGCCGGGCATCCACGACTTGAATATCGGCCTTTGAAAATTCGTGGATTGCCGGGCCGGGCCTAGCCCGGGCTTGACCGTGGGGGCTGTGCGTTGTCCCGACGCATCAGGCCTCCGCCCTGGCCTTCGGGCCGGCGACCGGCAGCCGCACGACGACCGTGGTGCCGCGCCCGACGGTGGAGCGGATGCGCAGCGATCCCCCATGCATCTCGGCGAGCGACTTGGCGATGGCGAGGCCGAGGCCGGAACCCTGGTGGTTGCGCGAGAACTGGCTCTCCACCTGCTCGAAGGGCTTGCCGAGCTTGGTGATGGCGTGGCGGGGAATGCCGATCCCGGTATCCTCGATGGCGAGGGCGATGATGCCGCGGGCCTTGCGGGCGCGCACCGAGATCATGCCGCCGCGCGGGGTGAACTTCACCGCGTTGGAGAGCAGGTTCAGGGTGATCTGCTTGATGGCGCGGCGGTCGGCGACGAGATCCATGCCGCCGGGCACCTCCGCCTCCATCAGGATCTCCTTGTCCGCCGCCATCTTGGAGACGACGCGCATGGTCTCCTCCAGCGTCTCCTCGAGGCAGGTGGGGCTGAGCTCCAGCGACAGCCGGCCGGCCTCGATGCGCGCCATGTCGAGGATGTCGTCGATGACGGAGAGGAGGAAGTGGCCGCTGGCATGGATGTCGCGGACATATTCGAGGTATTTCTTGGCGCCGAGCGGGCCGAAGTGGCCGTCGCGCATCACCTCCGAGAAGCCGATGATGGCGTTGAGCGGGGTGCGCAGCTCGTGGCTCATATGGGCGAGGAATTCCGACTTGGCGCGGCTTGCCTCCTCGGCCTGCGTCTTCTGCTCGGAATATTTCTCGGCGAGTTCGGCGAGCTGCTGGGTCTGCTTCTCCAGCGCATACTGGCTCTTCTGCAGGTCCGCGACGCTCGCCCGCAGCCGCTGCTCGCTGGCGGTGACGTGGGATTCGTGCCGCTTCAGGGCGGTGATGTCGGTTCCCACGGAGACGAAGCCGCCGCAATGGGTGCGCCGCTCGCTGATCTGCAGCCACCGCCCGTCGGCGAGCTCGACCTCGAAGTTGCGCGAGCCGTCCGCCTCGCGGGCGGGCAGGACATGGCCCTGCTTGATCTTGGCGCCGCCGCCGGCGGCGGCCAGCACCTCGCTGTAGGCGGCACCAGGGCGCGCCTCGTCGTCGGCGAGCCCGTTCAGCTCGCGGAACTTGGAATTGCAGACGACGATGCGGTCCTGGTCGTCGCAGACCACAAAGGCCTCGGAGATCGTCTCGATCGCCTCGCGGATGCGGTGGTCGGCGGCGGCGTTGCGGGCGGCGAGCTCGAGCTGCTCGGTGATGTCGACCACGATGCCGACAAAGCGGGGATGGGCGACGCCGGCGAGGGTGAGGCCGCGGCCACGCGCCCTCAGCCAGATCCAGCGGCCATCGGCATGGCGCATGCGGAACTGGAAGTCGACGGCGTTGCTCGGGTCGAGATCGGTGAGCTGGGCGATGCCGCCGAGATAGCCGTCCTCCGGGTGGAGGATGGGGAAGAGTTCGTCGAAGGTGACCAGGCCCTCGCGGCCCTTGATGCCGAGGATCTCGAACATCGAGGCCGACCAGTACATCTGGCTGGTGCCGATCTCCCAGTCCCACAGGCCGCAGCCGCCGCTCTCCAGCGCCGCGTCGATGGTTGCGCGGGCATTGTGGTTGATCATGTCGGCGGTGGCCGCCCGCATGGTCTGGATGTGGAAGGCGAGGCCGATGACCAGGAGCAGGAGGCCGGTGGTGGCGAAGAGCGTGCCGGTCAGGAGCGAGTTGCGCGCCCACATGCCGAGCGCCTCGTCCGTGTCGCGCAGCACGAGGAACTGCGCCAGCGGGGCCGGCAAAGGCCGGACGATGACGACCGCGTCCTCGGCTGTCGACAGCCGGACGGGGGCGGGGCTGCTCGTCGTCGGTGGCGCGGCGGCGAAGACGTCGCCCAGCGGCTTGCCGAGCCAGCGGGCGCGGGCGGGAGCAGGTGCGGCGGCGACGATGGTGCCAGCCGGATCGGTCGCCAGCATGACGCGGCCGGTCTGGGCGCCGATCCGCGGCGCGGTGTAGTCGAAGGCCGCCTGCACGGCGGCAGTGGCGTTGCCGCCGGCGGCGGCCATGCGCTGGTTGAGGTCGATCTCGATCGCGGCGGCTGCGGTGTCGAGGTCCACCTTGACGGCGACGAGCGCCTCCGTACGGCTGTTGAGGATCTGCTGCAGCGCGCCGGCCCCCATCACCACGAGGAAGGCGACGATCAGCGCCGGCACGAGGCGGCGCAGGGCGGGCTCGTAAGGGGCCAGCCAGGATTCGAAGGAGGCGTCGACGGAGCGGGCGAACCCGTTCAGTCTCAAGGCATGAATCAGCGCGTCCGCGCTGGGCGCAGAACTGCGCTCCATCGCCGGTACCCCCGTCGAATCTCTGAATTTGCGTTCGGAGACCGAGCCCCAGCCCCTCCGAATCGCGGCCATAAGAATCGATTTGGCGGAGGGCTGTCTAGAGTCGCCGAATCACAGGGCCGGAAATTTTTGGTTAACGCCGCTAGGAAGATTTGCTTGGGCCTCAGCCCAGCGACCTCGCGACGATGTCGCGCACGTCGGCCGAGAGCGTCGCTGTCGCGGCCACGCGCTCCAGCGCCTCGCGCGCCAGCGCCCGCCGGCCCGGCTCCAGCGCCCGCCAGCTGCGGAAGGCCGAGAGGAGGCGGGCCGCCACCTGCGGATTGCGCGGATCGGTGGTGACGACCACCTCGGCGAGGAAGGCATAGCCCGCCCCGTCCGGCCGGTTGAACTGGGTCTGGTTGCCGCTGGCGAAACTGCCGACGAGGGCGCGCAGGCGGTTGGGATTGGTCATGGCGAAGGCCGGGTCGGCGAGCAGCGCCCTGACGCGGTCCAGCGTCGCCGCCTCGGGGATCGCCGCCTGCAGCGCCAGCCACTTGTCGAGGATCAACGCGTCGGCGCGGTAGCGCTCGCGGAAGGCCTCCAGCGCCGCCTCGCGATCGGCGCCCGGATGCTGGGCGAGCACCGCCAGCGCGGCGAAGCGGTCGGTCATGTTGTCGGCGTCGCGGTGTCGGGCCGCCACCGTCGCGAGCCTGTCCGGCTCGCCGCCCGAGGCCCACAGGTCCAGCGCCACGTTGCACAGCGCCCGCCGTCCCGCCCAGGCGGCGTCCGGCGAATAGGGACCGGGGGTGGCGTAACCCGTCAGGGTGGCGGCGAGAGCCGTGTCCAGCCGGGAGCGGATGGCGAGCCTGAGCGCCCGCCGGGCGGCGTGAATCGCATCGGGATCGACGTCTGCGCCGATCTCGCGCGCGATGTCGGATTCGGAGGGAAGCGTCAGCGCCTGCGCCGCGAAGGCCGGGTCGCTGCCGGCCTCGTCCAGCACGGCGGCGAGGGCGCCTGCGAGGATGTCGATACTGCCTTGCGGCGCGGCGCCCTCGCGGCTCGCCGCCACCAGAAGCTCGGTCGCCAGCGTCTGGATCGCCTGCCAGCGGGTGTAGGCGTCACCGTCGTGGCGGGCGAGGAAGCCGAGATCGGCGGCGGTGAGATCGGTCTTCAGCACGACCGGGGCGGAGAAGCCGCGGTTGATGGAAAGGACGGGCCGGGTCGGGTGGCCCGAGAAGGTGAGGCTCGCCTGGGCGCTGTCCAGGGCGATCACCCCCGGCACGGCCCTGCCGTCCTCGGTGAACAGGGGGCGCTCCGTGCCGTCCGGCCCGATCAGGCCGAAGGCCAGCGGGATGACCATGGGCTGCTTGGCGTCCTGGCCGGGGGTCGGCAGGTGGGTCTGCTTCAGGTCGATGGTGAAGGTGCCGGCGACGGGATCGTGGCGGGTCGCGACGGCGACCTGGGGCGTGCCCGACTGGCGATACCAGAGGAAGAACTGGGTGAGGTCGCGGCCGCTTGCCTCGGCGAAACAGGCGATGAAATCCTCCACCGTCGCGGCGTCGCCGTCATGGCGGGAGAGGTAGAGATCCATGCCGCGCCGGAACGCCTCGGCGCCGATCAGCACCTTGAGGGCGCGGATGATCTCCGCCCCCTTCTCATAGACCGTCGCCGTGTAGAAGTTGTTGATCTCGTGGTAGGTCTCGGGCCGGACCGGGTGCGACAGCGGCCCCGCATCCTCGGCGAACTGGTGGCTCTTCAGGAGCCGCACGTCGGCGATGCGGTTGACCGCCCGCGAGCGCATGTCGCCGGAGAATTCCTGGTCGCGGAAGACGGTGAGGCCCTCCTTCAGGCAGAGCTGGAACCAGTCGCGGCAGGTGATGCGGTTGCCGGTCCAGTTATGGAAATATTCGTGGGCGATGATGGCCTCGATCGCCGCATAGTCCTGGTCGGTGGCCGTATCGGGAAGGGCGAGGACATATTTGTCGTTGAAGATGTTGAGGCCCTTGTTCTCCATCGCGCCCATGTTGAAGTCGGACACGGCGACGATGTTGAAGACGTCGAGGTCGTATTCGCAGCCGAAGGCCTCCTCGTCCCAGCGCATGGAGCGCTTCAGCGCGTCCATGGCATAGGCGCAGCGGTCCTCCTTGCCGTGCTCGACGAAGATGCCGAGCCTGACGAGACGGCCCGAGCGCGTGGTGAAGGTGTCGGAGACCTCGGCGAGATCGCCGCCCACCAGGGCGAAGAGATAGCTCGGCTTGGGATGGGGGTCGTGCCAGACGGCGTAGTGCCGCCCGCCCTCGAGGTCCCCGGCCTCGACGAGGTTGCCGTTGCCGAGGAGCACGGGTGCCGCCTTCTTCTCCGCCTCGATCCGGGTCGTGTAGACGGCCAGCACGTCGGGGCGGTCGGGGAAATAGGTGATGCGGCGAAAGCCCTCCGCCTCGCACTGGGTGCACCAGGTGCCGGACGAGCGGTAGAGCCCCATGAGCTGGGTATTGGCCTGCGGATCGATGACGGTTTCCACCGTCAGGCGGAAGCGCTGGGTCGGCGGCCGGTGGATGACCAGCCGGTCCGGTGTCGCCTCGTATTCTTCGGTGTTCAGGACGCGGCCGTCGATGGCGATGGCGGCCAGCGTCAGGCCGTCGCCGTCGAAGACCAGCGGCGCGCCGACGATGCCCTGCGGATGGCGCTCCACGTCGAGCACTGCGGTGACGCGGGTGGCGGTCGGGTGCAGCACGATGTCGAGATGTACGGTGTTCACTACGTGGTCGGCCACCCGGTACTCGGAGAGCTTCACCGGCTTTGCCTGTTCGCTGCGCATGACCTGATCCTCGGATGCCGACGGGCCCCGACCTTTACGGCGATGGGGCAGGGGATGAAAGGGCGCGCACCGGCTCGGTATGGCCGACGACGCGGATGACCCGCGGCTGGGTGCGGCGGAAGCCGCGCTCGATCGCGTCCACAGCCTCGTGCACCGCCTCAACGGTCAGGGAGGGTTCGGCGCGGCAATGATAGGTCACCACCATCCCCTGGGCGCTGTCGCGCACCCGCACATTGTGGACGTCGGTGATCTGCCCGGTGGCGGCCGCCAGAGCCGCAAGGGCGGTGGCGGCCTCGGTCACCTGCGATGCCGAGGCATTGCTGCCCACCAGCATCTCGACCTGCAGCGGTTCGATATGGGTCTCGACCTCCACGTCGGTGCCGAGCTCGCCGCCGATCGCCGCCTCCAGCCGGCTGGCGATCTCGTGCGCCTCGCCGAGGGTGAGGGCCCCGTCCACCTCGAGGTCGAGACCGACGCAGAGCCGCTCGCCGAGATGCTGGACGGTGACGTGGTGGACAGCCAGCGCGTGGCGCCGCGCCGTCAGGTGCACCCGCTCCATCACCGTCTCGTCGTCGAGAGCGACGGGCTCGGTCGTCACCGTCGTCACCGTGCCGCCATGGGCGCCCGCCGCCGCCGCGCCGATGGCGGACTTGATCTCCGCCACCCGCTCCAGCGGCAGGGTGCGGTTCACCTTGACGGTGATCTCGGCGAGCGTGTCGGTGCCCACCTCGCGCAGCCGGACGCTCTCGACCCCGACGACGCCGGGCACGGCGCCGACCGCCTCCATCACCGCCTCGGTCGCGCCCTTCGGCGCCCTGTCCATCAGCGTGTCGATGGTACGGCGGCCGAGATTCCAGCTCATCACGCAGATGATGACGGCAACCGCGATGGCGGCGACGGCATCGGCCATCGGATAGCCGATCCAGACGAAGAACAGGCCGGCGAGCACCACCGCCGAGCTCGCCATGTCCGCAGCGAAGTGGAGCGCGCCGGATTCGAGCGCATGGCTCCCGGTCTCCCTGGCGAGGCGGCTCATGATGCGCACGCGCCAGTAGTCGACGAGGATGACCGCGACCATCAGACCCGCCATGACCGGCGTGACCTCGACCGCATGGCCGCCGCCGGCGAGCCGCCGGACCGCCTCGGTGACGACGATGCCGGAGACGAGGAAGAGGAAGGCCGTCTCGGCCAGGGCGGCGATGGATTCCACCTTGCCGTGGCCGTACTGGTGCTCCTCGTCCGGCGGCTTGTCGGCCAGGCGCACGGCATAGAAGGTCAGCACGGTGGCGGCGGTGTCGACGAGGCCATGGGCCGCCTCGGCGAGGATGGCGATGGAGCCGCTGGCGAAGCCGACCGCCGCCTTGGCCGCCGTGAGCGCGACCGTAACGAGGATCGAGGCCAGCGCCGCCTTCTGCTTGATGGAGACCATGGTCGCGCATCCCCGGCCGTGGAGTGAAGCGGAGGCCTAGTCGCTGCTCCGCCGCCGGTCAATCGGGCGCGCTCCGCCACCCGACCGGCGCGCAGCAGCCGGACGGTCCGGGCCTTGACGCTGGCGCGGCTCCGGGCTCCGCTGCCGCCGGCCCTTCGCCCCGGACATGCCATGACGCCCATCGATCTCGACGCCCAGTACAACAACCGTGCGATGGTGCCGGACCATCCCGCCGTCATGGCCGGCTGGGTGGCCGATGCCGCAGCCTATCGCGCGGCGCGGCCCGACGCTGCCCTCGACCAGGCCTATGGCAGCGGCGAGCGCCACCGCTACGACCTCTTCCCCGCCGCCGCCCCGCGGCCGGGCGCCCCCGTCCTGCTCTTCATCCACGGCGGCTACTGGCAGGCCCTCGACAAGACCTCCTTCAGCCACATGGCGGCGGGCGCCAATGCCCAGGGGCTCGACGTCGCGGTGATGAGCTACGACCTCTGCCCCGCGGTCAAGCTCGCGGAGATCGTCGACAATGTCATCGCCTGCATCCGCCACCTGCGCGAGCTGACCGGCCGCCGCGTCCTGCCCTTCGGCCATTCCGCCGGCGGGCACCTCGCCGCCTGCATGGCCGCGGCGAACTGGCCGCGGATCGGGGAAGCCGCCGAAATCATCGCCGCCGCCATGCCGGTCTCCGGGCTGTTCCATCTGGCGCCGCTGGTGCCGACCTTCGTCAACAGGGCCATGGGCATGGATGCGGGGGAGGCGGCCTCCCTCTCGCCCCTCGTCTGGACGCCGCCAAAGGGCCTGAAAGTCACGGCTGTGGTGGGGGGCGCAGAATCCGCCGAATATCACCGCCAGACCCGCACGCTGGTGGAATGCTGGAACGCGCTTGGCGCCGAGGCGAAGGAGATCGTCGTGCCCCGTGCCAACCATTTCACCGTCATCGCCCCCTTCGCCGATCCCGCTTCGGCGCTGACGGAGGAACTGGTACGACTTTCGGCTTGATCGACCGCAAGGCCGGCGCCCCCGCGGCGTGGGACGATTCCACCATTCCGATGCCCGGAGGCTCCGATGCTCCCCCGCCTGCTGCCCGCCATCCTCGTGCTGGCCCTGACCGCGGGCAACGCGTCCGCCCAGAGCCAGCGGGTGCTCATTCAGCGCGGCGAGACATTGGTGCGCCAGCACTGCGCCCTCTGCCACGCGGTCGGGCGGAGCGATGCCAGCCCCTATCCGGGCGCGCCGCTCTTTCGCGAACTGTCGAAGCGCTATCCCGTCGACGTGCTGGAAGAGGCCCTCGCCGAGGGCTTCACCTCCGGCCATCCGGCCATGCCGGAATTCACCTTCTCCGCCGAGCGCGCGGCCGCGATCGTCGCCTATCTGGGCTCCATCCAGACCGAGCCCGACGCCCGCCCGCAGCGGCGGTAGGCTGCAACGCGCCCACGCCGAACCTCTCCGCATGGGGCGCCCTTTCACCTCTCCCCGCCGGGGGAGGTCGGCCGCAGGCCGGGTGAGTGGGCTCGGCCCTGACTTGGCCCAACCGTCATCGACCGGATCGGGAGCGCGAAACGGGCGGTGGCACGCGAGGGGCCGGGGCTGGCATCACCGCTGCCGAAAGAGGCGTGACACCTTGGTTCCCCTCCCCTCGCAGAGGGGGTAAGGGTGGGGCATGAGCGGACGGAAGCATCGCAACTGTTGCTGACGCTCGGGTGGTGGCGTCCCTCAAACGCGAAAAGGCCCGGCGCGACGGCCGGGCCTCCAAGTCTCACGAAAAGCCGCCGGCGATCAGAAGAACGCCTGGATGCCGGTCTGCGCGCGGCCAAGGATCAGCGCGTGCACGTCGTGGGCGCCCTCGTAGGTGTTCACCGTCTCGAGGTTCACCATGTGGCGGATGACATGGTACTCGGCCGAGATGCCGTTGCCGCCGTGCATGTCGCGGGCCATGCGGGCGATGTCGAGGGCCTTGCCGCAATTGTTGCGCTTCATCAGCGAGATGGCCTGGGGGGCGAAGGAATGGTCCTCCATCAGCCGGCCGAGGCGCAGCGCGCCGTGCAGGCCGAGGGTGATCTCGGTCTGCATGTCCGCGAGCTTCTTCTGCACGAGCTGCGTGGCCGCCAGCGGCTTGCCGAACTGCTTGCGGTCCAGCGTGTACTGGCGGGCGCGGTGCCAGCAATCCTCGGCGGCGCCCATGGCGCCCCAGGCGATGCCGTAGCGGGCGCGGTTGAGGCAGCCGAACGGGCCCGACAGGCCCTTGGCATTGGGCAGCATGTTCTCGGCCGGGACGAAGACGTCGTCCAGCACGATCTCGCCGGTGATCGAGGCGCGCAAGCTGATCTTGCCCTCGATCTTCGGGGTGGAGAAGCCCTTCATGCCGCGCTCGACGATGAAGCCGCGGATGGCCTCCTCGGTCTTGGCCCAGACCACCGCCACGTCCGAGATCGGCGAGTTGGTGATCCACATCTTCGAGCCCTTGAGGACGTAGCCGCCGTCGACCTTCACGGCGCGCGTCTTCATGCCGGCCGGGTCGGAGCCGGCGTCGGGCTCGGTCAGGCCGAAGCAGCCGACCCACTCGCCGGAGGCAAGCTTGGGCAGGTACTTCTTGCGCTGCTCCTCCGAGCCATAGGCGTAGATCGGATACATGACGAGGGAGGACTGCACCGAACAGGCCGAGCGATAGCCCGAATCGACGCGCTCCACCTCGCGGGCGATGAGGCCATAGGCGACATAGCCGAGGTCGGCGCCGCCATATTCGGAGGGGATCGTCGAGCCGAGCAGGCCGAGCTCGCCCATCTCCGTCATGATCTCGCGGTCGAAGCGCTCGTCGAGGAAGGCCGAGGTGACGCGCGGCAGCAGCTTTTCCTGGCAATAGGTGCGGGCGGTCTCCTGCACCATGCGTTCCTCTTCGGTGAGCAGCCCGTCGAGGTTCAGCGGGTCTTCCCAGTTGAACTCCTCGTTGTCCTTCACGTAGGAGCCGGAGGCGGGGGTGAGCGCGGCGACGGCCATGGCAATGATCCTCAAGCGAATGATGGCGCTGTCTTAGGCCATCGGCCCGACAGCGCCAAGCGCCTGATCGTCATAGCGCGCCTGCCGGGCCTGCGCGATGCGGCATGGTCGCGAGGCGGGCAAGCGGCGAGGCGAGCGAAACCAGCGCCGAGGCGGTGAAGGCCGCCGCGACGAGGCCGAGCGCCGCTTCGAGGCCGAAAATCGCCGCGACGCCGCCCCCGGCGAGCGCACCAAGCGGCCTGACGCCGTAGATCGCCACCTGGATCGTGGCGGTGACCCGCCCCATCAGCGCTGGCGGCGTGACCATCTGGCGGACCGAGGTCTGCATGACGAGCCAGAGCATGGGGCCGAAGCCGATGAGGCCGAAGGCGAGGGCGGCCGTGGCGAGCCCGCCGAAGGATGGCGAGAGCGCCATCAGCACCGCACCGAGGGCCGAGGAGACGGGGCCGAAGAGCAGCACGGCGCGCGGCTGCACGCGTGCGAAGACGAAGGGCGCTGCGGCGGCCCCGGCGATCATGCCGAGGCCGTTGATACCCTGGGCGAGGCCGGCACCCGCGGCATCGGTGCCGAGCCGCGTCAGGGCAAAGGGCACGAAGACCGCGAGCAGGGCGACGAAGGCGAAGTTCCAGAACACGGCGCAGAGGCCGATGGCGCGCAGCAGCGGATCCGCCACGACGAAACGGGCGCCTTCGGCGATGGCCGCCAGCACTGGAGGTTTCGAGGCCGGTCTCGGCCGCCCCCCGAAACGCAGGCCGGCGGCGCAGAGGAGCGCGGCGAGGGCCAGCAGCGCCACCAGCGGATAGCCGGCCAGCGGCGAGAGCCGTGTTGCGAGGGACCCGACGAGGAAGGGCGCGGCGGTGCTGGCGAGCGCCCGCATCAGCTCGATCCGCGCATTGGCCCTCGGCAGGCCCGCCGGAGCGACGATCTCCGGTACGAGACCGATCTGGACGAGGACGAAGGTGACGGTGCCCGCCGCGGCAAGGAAGGCGGCGGCGCCGAGCAGCGCCACCTGGGCGAAGGCGGCCGCGGCGAGGGCCGCCACCGTACCGGCGAGGCTGAGGGCGAGCGCCGCGAGCAGCACCGTCCGGCGCGGCATCCGGTCGACGACGACGCCGGCCGGGAGGGAGACGAGCAGCCAGGCGGCGGTCTGCGCCGCCACCAGCGCGCCGACGAGGCCCGGTCCAGCGCCGAGAACGAGGACGGCGGTGACCGGCAGCGCGGCGAGAGCGATCTGGTCGGCGGCCTGGACGAGGCCGGCGGTGGCGAGCAGGCGCGTGAAGGGGGAGGGCGGGGTGGTTTCGGTCATGGGCGGGTCTCCATGACCTCTCGTGACAGGGCGAGGCGCCGCCCGACACCCGATCTCTCCACCCGTTTCCTCAGATCACCCGATGAGCTGGAACCGGTCGACGTCGACGAGGCCCCGGTCGCTGATCTTCAGGTGCGGAATCACCGGCAGCGGCAGGAAGGCGACCTGCAGGAAGGGTTCCGCCAGCACCACGCCAAGGCCGGTGGCCGCCGCCCGCAGCGCCCTGAGCGGCGCGATCAGTTCCTCGAAGGGGCGGTCGCTCATCAGCCCGGCGATGGGCAGGGGGAGTTCGGCGAGAACCTTTCCGCCCTCGACCACCACGAAGCCGCCGCGGATCGCCACCAGCCGGTTCACCGCCGCCGCCATGTCGGCATCGTCGGCCCCGACGACGCAGATATTGTGGCTGTCATGGCCGACGGAGGAGGCGATGGCGCCGCGCTTCAGGCCGAAGCCGTGGACGAAGCCGCGGCCGATATTGTCGTTGACGCCGTGGCGGGCGACGACGGCGACCTTCACCGCGTCCCGTTCGAAGTCGGGCTGCATGGCCCCGCCGACGACCGGCAGGTCCATGGTGAGATGCCTAGTGATGATCTTGCCCGGGATGACGCCGATCACATGGGCGGTGGTCCCGTTCGCCGGCGCGCGGAAATCCTCCGCCGTGACGCGCCGCGCCTTCATGCTGTCCAGCCCCACGGGAGCGACCGGGCTCCGGCCCTCATAGGCCTCGGGCCCGACCAGAACGCCGCCGGCGATGACGTCGGAGACGGCACAGGCCTCGAGGTCGTCGAGGAGGACGATGTCGGCACGCTTGCCCGGCGCGATCATGCCGCGGTCCCTCAGTCCGAAGGCGGTGGCGGCCGTCAGCGAGGCGGAGCGATAGGCGGCGAGCGGCGGCACGCCGAGGCTGATGGCCGTGCGGATGAGAAAGTCGAGATGGCCTTCCTCCGCGATGTCCAGCGGGTTGCGGTCGTCGGTGCAGAAGGCGAGGAAGGGGGAGGTCGAGATCGTCAGCAGCGGCGCGAGGGCATGCAGGTCCTTCGACACCGACCCCTCGCGGATCAGCACGGTCATGCCCTTCTGGATCTTCTCCAGAGCCTCGTCCGTGGTGGTCGTCTCGTGGTCGGTGCGAATGCCGGCGGCAATGTAGCCGTTGAGGTCGGGCCCGCCGAGCAGCGGCGCATGGCCGTCGATGTGCCGGTCGGAAAAGGCGGCGATCTTGGCGAGGCACTCGGCATCGCCGTGGACCACGCCGGGGAAGTTCATGAACTCGGCGAGTCCGATCACCTTGGGATGGTCGCGCCAGACGACGAGGTCCTCCACCCCGAGGCGGGCCCCGGCGGTTTCGAGATGCGTCGCCGGCACGCAGGACGAGAGCTGCACCCGCAGGTCCATCACCGTGCGGCCGGCCCCCTCCAGCATGTAGTCGATGGCGGCCGGGCCCAGCACGTTGGCGATCTCGTGCGGGTCGCAGATGGCGGTGGTGACGCCGTGCCGCGCCACGCAGCGGTCGAACTCCATCGGCGTGACGAGCGAGCTCTCGACGTGCAGGTGGGTGTCGATGAAGCCGGGCACCGCGATTCGCCCGCGCCCGTCGAACTCGCGCAGGCCGCGATAGCCGCCATAGGTGCCGACGATGGTATCGCCGCAGACGGCGATGTCGGTGACGAAGAGATTGCCGGTGACGAGGTCGAGAAGCCGGACGTTCTTGACCACGAGGTCGGCCTCGCCCGCGCCGCGGCCCTGGGCGATGCGTCGGGCGAGGGTCTCGGGTGTCAGCCGTGTCGGGGTCATGGCCGGCGCGCCCATCCCGGTGGGCGCAGGGTGCTCGGCGCGGTCTGCCTGCGGGGGAGAGGGGCGGCGTCGATCATTCCGGATGATCCCACGCCGCCGCCCGTTTGTCAGGCCACCCGGGCGAACTGGAAGTTGCGGCCCGGCGCGGCGTCGAACAGCGCCCGCGTATAGGGGTGCTGGGGCGCGGCGAAGATGTCGGCGGTCTTGCCGTGTTCGACCACCACGCCGTTCTGCATCACCGCGATCCGGTCGCAGATCTGCGCGGCGACGCGGAGATCGTGCGTGATGAAGAGCACGGCGAGATCGAACTTCTTGCGCACGTCGTCGAGGAGGTCGAGGACCTGGGCCTGGACCGAGACGTCGAGGGCCGAGACCGCCTCGTCCGCGATGAGGATCTCCGGCTCCATCGCCAGCGCCCGCGGGATGCAGATGCGCTGGCGCTGGCCGCCCGAGAACTGGTGCGGATAGCGGTCCAGCGCGTCGGGAGACAGGCCCACGAGCTTCATCAGGTCGCGGGCCTTGGCAAGCGCGTCGGCATCGCTCATGCCGAAATTCATCGGCCCCTCGACGATGGAGGCGCCGACGGACCGCCGCGGATTGAGCGAGCGATAGGGGTCCTGGAAGACGATCTGGCAGTGCTTGCGATGCGGCCGGAGCTGGCGCTCGGGCAGCTTGGCGATGTCGATGTTGCTGACGACGATCCCGCCCGAGGTCGGCTCGATCAGCCGGGCGATGCAGCGGGCGACCGTCGACTTGCCCGAACCCGATTCGCCCACGATGCCGAGCGTCTCGCCGCGGCGCACGCGGATCTCCACGTCGGCGGCGGCGCGCACCTCGCGCTTCTTCTGGAAGAAGCCGCCGCCGCCATAGACCTTGCAGAGCTTCACCGTCTCCAGCGCCAGTTCGCCGGTCCGCTCCTCGCGCACCGGCGGGGTGAGGGTCGGCACGGCGTTGATGAGCATCTGCGTATAGGGGTGCTGCGGGTTCGTCAGCACCTCGGTGGCCGTGCCGGTCTCCACCACCTTGCCGCGCTGCATGACCACGACCCGGTGGGCGATCTCGGCGACGACGCCGAAATCGTGGGTGATGAACAGCACCCCGGTGCCGCGGCGCTCCTGCATCTCGGCGATGAGCTTCAGGATCTGCGCCTGGGTGGTGACGTCGAGGGCCGTCGTCGGCTCGTCGGCGATGAGCAGGACGGGATCGAGCACCAGGGCCTGTGCGATCATGATGCGCTGGCGCTGGCCGCCCGAAAGCTGGTGCGGATAGGCGTCGTACATCTTGGCAGGATCGGGCAGGCGGACCGAGTCCATCACCGCCAGCACCTTCTCCTTGCGCTCGGCGGCGCCGAGATCGGTGTGGATGCGCAGCACCTCGTCGATCTGCTCGCCGCAGGTGACGACCGGGTTCAGCGCCGTCATCGGCTCCTGGAAGATCATCGACATGCGGGTGCCGCGAAGGTCGCGCAGACGGCTGGCGCTGGCCTCGAGGACATTCTCGCCCTCGAGGAGGATCTGCCCGCCCGTGGCCTTGAGCTGGCCCTTGGGCAGCAGCCCCATCACGGCATGGGACGACACGGACTTGCCGGAGCCGGATTCGCCCACCACGCAGACGATCTCGCCGGGATGCACGGCGAAGGACACGTCCTCCACCGCGTTCCTGCGGTCGGCGCCCTTGGGCAGTTCGACCGTGAGGTTCCTGATGTCGAGGATAGGGGCGCTCATCCGCGCTTCTCCATTTTCGGATCGAGCGTGTCGCGAAGCCCGTCGCCGAGCATGTTCACGGCGAGCACCGTGAGGGCGAGGAAGATGCCCGGATAGAGGATGTTGTGGGGGAAGATGCGGAAGAGCTGGCGCCCCTCGGCCATGATGTTGCCCCAGGTCGGCACGTCCGGCGGGATGCCGATGCCGAGGAAGGACAGGATGGCCTCGACCAGGATGGCGGAGGCGCAGATGAAGGTGCCCTGGACGATGAGCGGCGCCACCGTGTTCGGCAGGATGTGGCGGATCACGAGCTTCACCGTCGGCGTGCCGGAGACCACGGCGGCCTCGACATAGGGCTCCTCGCGAACCGAGAGCACCACGGAGCGGACGAGGCGCACGACCCGCGGCACCTCCGGCACCACGATGGCGATGATGACCGACAGCAGGCCCGCCCGCGACAGCGACACCACGGCGATGGCGAGCAGGATGGCGGGAATCGCCATCAACCCGTCCATGATCCGCATGATGATGCTGTCGAGCCAGCGGATGTAGCCGGCGACCATGCCGATGACGAGGCCGATGCTGACCGACAGCAGCGCCACCGCGACGCCGATGAAGATGGAGACGCGGGCGCCGTAGATGACGCGCGAGAACACGTCACGTCCCAGCGTGTCCGTGCCCATGTAATGCTTCACCGTGGCCCGCGTGCCGTCGTCGAGGCGCATGGTGCTCTCGGCCATGGGATGCCGGTTGCGCGCGCCGGGGTTGATGGCGGTGGGGTCGGACGTCGCGATCAGCGGCGCGATCAGGCCGATGAAGACCATGACGAGGACGATGGCGAGGCCGACGACCACGTTGGGGCTGCGGAACAGCTTGCGCCAGACCGTTGGTTTTGCAGGGGCCGGGACGGCGGGCGCTTCGGCGCTCGCGAGCGGCTCGGTGGAGGCTGGGGCGGTCAATAGCGGATCCTCGGATCGAAGATCGTGTAGGACAGATCGACGAGCAGGTTGATCAGGACGTAGACGAGGGAAAAGGCGAGGATGATCGCCTGGATGACGGGGAAGTCACGGGCGAGAACGGCGTCCACCGTCAGGCGGCCGAGGCCGGGAATGGAATAGACGCTCTCGGTGACCACCACGCCGCCGATGAGCAGCGCGACGCCGATGCCGACCACCGTCACGATGGGCACGGCGGCGTTCTTCAGGGCGTGCTGGAACAGCACCTTCATCTCCGTCTGGCCCTTGGCGCGGGCGGTGCGGATATAGTCCTCCGACAGCACCTCCAGCACGCTGGTGCGGGTCATGCGGGCGATCAGCGCCACATAGATGACGGAGAGGGTGAAGGCGGGCAGCACCAGGCTGCGGAACCAGGGCCAGACGCCGTTGCCGATGCGCTGGTAGCCCTGGACCGGGAACCAGCCGAGCTTGATGGCGAAGATGTAGATCAGCAGGTAGCCGATCACGAAGACCGGCACGGAGAAGCCGATGACCGAGAAGCCCATGACGATCCGGTCGATCCAGGTCCCCTGCTTGTAGGCGGCGACCACCCCGAGCGGAATGGCGATGACGACGGCGAGCACGATGGTCAGGAAGGCGAGCGACAGGGTCGGCTCGATGCGCTCGGAGATGAGCTCGAACACGGTCTTGCGGAAGAAGAAGCTCTCGCCGAGCTCGCCGCGAAGCAGGCCGCCGAGCCAGATGAAGAACTGCTGCAGGATGGGCTGCTCGAGGCCGAGCTTGGTGCGGATGTCGAGGATCTGCTGCGTGGTGGCATTGTCGCCGGCGATGATCGCGGCGGGATCGCCCGGCGTCAGGCGCAGCATCAGGAACACCATCACGGCGACGGTGAACAATACGGGGATGGTCGCCGCGAGGCGTCGGAGAATATAGGACAACATTGGAATTTTCGGCCCGCTGCAAGGGAAAGGCGGCGGCCCGGGCGTGCCCCGCCCCCGGGGCGCATTTACATAACCCCCCCCGC
>JAEZGJ010000273.1 GCA_023416965.1 Pseudomonadota bacterium
GGCTCGAGGTTCAGCTCGCCGCCTTCGCGCGGGTGCTCGGCCTGCCGGCGGCGCTGCGCGAGACGGCGACCGACCCCGCCCGTTTCGCCGCCGTGGCCGAACGGGCGGCCGACGATCCCGCATCCCTCGCCAATCCGCGGCTTCTCACCCGCGGCGACTGCGAACGCATCCTGGAGGCCGCATGGTGATCCCCGCACCCGCAAGCCCTGCCGGTCCGCCCGGCCCACCGCGCCGACGCGGCGAATCGCCCGTTGCCTGCGCCGCCGCCTGCGCTAAGCTCGTCAAGAAGAGACCGACACGAAAACAAGAAAAGACGCCCGTTCATCAGGGAGGAGCGTTGTGAGTGTTGCTCACGCTGTCGCGCACGGCGTGTTTGGTCGCGTCTGCCTCTACGTGATGGACAAGGCCATGGCGCCCCATGCGCATCGGGAAGGCCATCTGATCTTCCACATTCTCGGCCCGCCGGCCGAAGTGGTGGTGGAGGGCCGGCCCTATCCCTTGTCACCCGGGCAGGCTGTTGCGATCAGTCCATGGCAGCCGCATTTCTACCGGCCGCTGAACCACCGCGACAACGTGCTGGTCCTGGTCCTCTACATCCGCCCCGGCTGGTTCGTGCAGGCGAGCCGCCAGGCCTCGGAAATCCTCCGCTTCGGGCGTGTCGGCGTGGAGGTCACCGATCGCCTCGCCCGGCTGGTCACCGATACCGGACATCTCCTCTCCGCCCATGGCGGCACCGACGGCGACTTCGAGGACCGCCTCAGCGCCCTCACCCAGGCCTCGTTCGACCAGACCTGGCAATGGACGGCGGAAGGCCAGCACTTCATCGGCCAGGAGCGGCCGCTGCGCGACTTCCGCATCCGCCGCGCCCTGCGCCTGCTCGACGAGACGCTGGGCGAGCCCATCGATCTGGCGCGGCTGTCCCGCGCGGCGGGCCTGTCGCGGCCGCACTTCTTCAAGCTGTTCCGCGAACAGCTCGGCCTGCCGCCGACCATCTACCTCAACGCACTCAGGATGGAGCGCGCCATCGAGCGGCTGGCCCTCGGCAAGGAGACGGTGGCCGATATCGGCCTCGACCTCGGCTTCTCCACGCCGGCGAGCTTCTCGCGCTTCTTCATCGCCAACGGGGTCGTCCCGCCCAGCACCTACCGCCGCAGCGTCATGGCCCATGCGACCCAATGAGGGGGCGGCGCGGGCCGCGAAAGAAAAGACCCTCGGTAAAGCCGCCCGCGCGCGGTCGGCATAGCCTTCCCCGGACGGGCGGGGACGAGACCGCACAATTCGGGTGTCGACGGGTGTGATGGAAAAGTTCGCCAAGAACCATCCTGTCTGGGCTCTGGTGATCGCGATCGTGGTGGTGGCTTTCCTGTGGCTCGTCCTGGCGCCCTGGCCGGCCGAACTCGAGGCGGCGGTGGGGCGCAAGCGCGTGTTCCTCAACGCCCTGCTCGGCGGCATCACCCTCGGCGCCCTCTACTTCCTCGTCGCCTCGGGCTTCACGCTGATCTTCGGCCTGATGCGCACCGTCAATCTGGCCCACGGCTCGCTGTTCCTGCTCGGCGGCTATCTCGGCTACGAGATCGCCACCTGGTCAGGATCCTGGTTTCTCGCCTTCCCCATCGTCTTCGTCGTGGTCGGCCTCGTCGGCCTCGTCATGCAGCGCTTCATCTTCGCCCACATGGAGGGGGAGGAACTGCGCCAGACGCTGGTGAGCATCGGCCTGTCGGTGGTGTTGGCGGACCTGATGCTCTGGTACTGGGGCGGCCAGTCCTACACCACGCTGGCGCCTGCCTTCCTACGCGGCCCGGTGGAACTGCCCCTCATCTCCTCCATCAATCCCACCAGCGGCGAGGCCATCTTCATCCGCTATCCCTCGGTGCGCGTCTGGATCCTGGTCGCCGCCATCGTCATCGGCATCGCCATGTGGCTGGTCCTCAACCGCACCTCCCTCGGCATGCTGATCCGCGCCGGTGTCGACGACCGCGAGATGCTGGCCGCCTCGGGCGTGCGCATCCAGCTCGTCTTCCTCGCCGTCTTCGTCTTCGGCGCCGGGCTCGCCGGCATGGCCGGCATCGTCGGCGGCACGTTCCAGTCGTTGTCGCCGGGGGAGGACACCCGCTTCCTGCTCGCCAGCCTCGTCGTCGTCATCGTCGGCGGCATGGGCTCCATCGTTGGCGCCGCCATCGGCGCGGCGGTGATCGGCGTGACGGAGCAGATGGGCCTCGTCTACGCGCCGACCTATTCGGTCGTCTTCACCTTCCTGATCATGGCGGCAGT
Source organism: Pseudomonadota bacterium (assembly GCA_023416965.1). Classification (GTDB taxonomy): domain Bacteria; phylum Pseudomonadota; class Alphaproteobacteria; order Rhizobiales; family Phreatobacteraceae; genus Phreatobacter. The sequence goes on from JAEZGJ010000273.1 coordinate 2,272, forward strand.
GCTCGCCTTCCGGCCGCAGGGCCTTCTCGGCGCGGGGCGGTGAGCGATGGCCCTGGCTGACCAGGCCCCGGTCGGGGCACGCATGACCACCACCGCCGCGGCGCCGGGCCGGTCCTGGATCGAGCGCATTCCGGCGGGCTGGTGGATCGCCGTCTTCATCCTTCTCGCCTTGCCGCTGGTGGCCAACAATTTCTGGCTGTTCCAGGTGATGGGCTGGAGCTTCATCCTCGGCATGATCGCCGTCAGCCTCACCTTCCTCGCCGGCTATGGCGGCATGGTGAGCCTCCTGCAGATGAGCATTGCCGGCCTCGCCGGCTACATGGTGGCGATCCTCGGCCCCTCCGGCACCACCTCCATCAGCCTCGGCCTGTCCTGGTGGATCGTCCTGCCCGCGGCCTTCCTCGTCGCCGCCATCTTCGCGACGCTGTCGGGAGCCCTCGCCGTGCGCACCGAGGGCATCTACACGATCATGATCACCCTCGCGATCGCCGCCGCGTTCTTCTATTTCACCCGCCAGAACTACACGATCTTCAACGGCTATTCCGGCTTCAACCTGGTCCTGCCGCCGCGGCTCTTCGGCGTGAACTGGCGCGATCCCGTGCCCTTCTACTACCTCTGCCTCGGCTGCGCGGCGCTCTGCTACGGCGCCGTCGTCTATGTCTCGCGGTCTCCCTTCGGCCTCGCTCTCCAGGGCGTACGCGACAACCCCCGCCGCATGGCGGCCCTCGGCTTCAACGTCACCGCCCACCGTGTCGCCGCCCATGCCTTCGCCAGCATCTTCGCCTCCACCGGCGGCATCCTGCTCGCCTGGCAGAACGCCCAGATCGCGCCCGGCACCATCGGCATTCCCGCCGCCATCGACGTCCTCGTCGTCGCCGTCATCGGCGGCATGCGCCGCCCCCTCGGCGCCTTCGTCGGCGCCTTCATCTATGTTATCCTGCAGGTCTTCTCGCCCGACGTGCTCGGCGCCTTCGGCTTCTCCGCCGAGCGCTTCAAGCTGATCATCGGCATCGGCTTCCTCGCCGTGGTGCTGTTCTCCCCCGACGGCGTGCTTGGCCTCTGGGACCGCTGGCGCGCCCGCGCCGCACGCCGCGTCGACCCGCTCACGGGGGCGCCGCGATGACCCTCGCAGGACCCGCCGACCGCCCGGTGCAGATGAACACCGGCAATGCCCTGGAGTTGCGCGGCATCACCAAGATGTTCGGGGCCTTGGCCGCCATTGCCGACGTGACCCTGTCGGTGCGCCCCGGCGAGCGGCGGGCCGTGCTCGGCTCCAACGGCGCCGGCAAGACCACCCTTTTCAACTGCATCACCGGAGACTTCCCGGCCACCTCCGGCATCATTCGCTTCTTCGGCGAGGACGTCACCGCCTTCCCGCCCTACGAGCGGATCCGCCGCGGCCTCAGGCGCACCTACCAGATATCCTCCCTCTTCTCCGGCCTCAGCGTCATCGACAACGTCTATCTCGCCTGCCGCGGCGTCTCGCGGAACCGCTTCTCCCTGCTCCGCCCGCGCGCCGACGACGCCCTCGTCCACGCCGCGGAGACGCTGGTGGAAGCGGTCCATCTGACCGCGGTGCGGGACCGGCTGGTGGGCGAACTCGCCTATGGCCAGCAGCGCCAGCTCGAGATCGCACTCGCCATGTCTGGTGCGCCGCGCTTCATCCTGTTCGACGAGCCGGCGGCGGGCCTTTCGCCGACCGAGCGCCGCGACCTCGTCGCCATCCTCACCTCGCTGCCCGCCCATATCGGCTACATCATCATCGAGCACGACATGGACGTGGCGCTGCGCGTCGTCGAGAGCGTGACGATGATGCACAACGGCCGCATCTTCAAGGAAGGCCGACCCAGCGAGATCGAGGACGATCCGGAAGTCCAGGAACTCTATCTGGGAGGCGGTCATGGCTGAGCGCTTCCCCGTGCCGCCCAAGGCCGGCGTCCCGGTCCTGCAGCTGCAGGGCGTCAACGTCTTCTACGGCCGCAGCCACGCGGTGCAGGGCGTCGACCTGACGCTGCAGTCCGGCGTCCTCTCGGTGGTTGGCCGCAACGGCATGGGCAAGACGACCATGTGCAAGGCGATCATGGGCCTCGTGCCGATCGCCTCCGGCTCGATCCGCTTCATGGGCGAGGAGATCGCCGGCCGTGCCCCTGCCGAGGTCGCCCGGCTCGGCATCGGCTACGTGCCCCAGGGCCGCCGCCTCTGGCGTTCGCTCACGGTGCACGAGCATCTCAGGCTTATGGCGAGGTCCAAGGGCCGCTGGACGCCCGAACGCATCTACGAGGTCTTCCCGCGCCTCGCGGAGCGGCGCAACAACGGCGGCGCCCAGCTCTCCGGCGGCGAGCAGCAGATGCTGGCGATCAGCCGCGCCCTGCTGATGAATCCGCGGCTCCTGATCATGGACGAGCCGACTGAGGGTCTGGCCCCCGTCATCGTCGCCCATGTCGAGGAGACGCTGGTGCGCCTCGCGGCCGAGGGCGACGTCTCCATTCTCGTCATCGAGCAGAATATCGGCGTCGCCACCCAGATGTCGGACCCGGTGGCGATCATGGTTAACGGCCGCATCAACCGGGTCATCGCTTCGGCGACTCTCGCCGCCGACCGCGACCTCCAGCAGCGCCTGCTCGGCGTCGGCCGCCACGGTCACGAGGACCCGGCACTTGGCGAGGATGCGCCGTCCGGATCCCCCGCCGCACCGGCTCCGGCCCCCGAGGGGCCGGTCCGTGTCTATGTCGCCAACCCCGCCATCCCCACCCGCTGGTCGAAGGACGTGCCCGCCGCCCAGATCGAGGCCGCCGCGCGCACCGTCTCCCGGCCCACCCTCGCCACCATCGACGGCCGGCGCATCGGCGACACCTCGGCCCTCGCCGCACGCGGGCCCGGCGAGCCACATGTGGTCATCGCCGGAACGCTGGACACCAAGGGCGAGGAGCTGCGCTTCATCCGCGACATCATCCAGGCCTCGGGCCTGCGGACCCGTCTGGTCGACGTCTCCACCCAGGGCCGCAACAACGGAGCCGACGTCTCGGCGCAGGAGGTGGCCCTCGCCTCGCCGCGCGGCCTGCCGGGCCTCGCCTCCGGCGACCGCGGCGCCGCCGTCGCCGCCATGACCGAGGCCTTCGCCGCCTGGATCGGAACCCGGCAGGGCGTCGCCGGCCTGATCTCCGCCGGCGGCTCCGGCGGCACCGCCATCGCCACGGCGGCCATGCAGGTCCTGCCGGTCGGGGTGCCGAAGCTCATGGTCTCCACCATGGCGGCCGGCAACGTCGCCCAATATGTCGGCTCGGCTGACATCACCATGATGCATTCGGTCACCGACGTTCAGGGCCTGAACCGCATCTCGCGCGCCGTGCTCGGCAATGCCGCCCATGCCATGGCGGCCATGGCCAAGGCCCATCTGGCGACCGCGCGCCCGGCTTCCGCCCAGGAGCGGCCGCTCGTCGGCCTCACCATGTTCGGCGTCACCACCCCCTGCGTCCAGCAGGTGGCGCGGCTCCTCGACCCCGAATGGGAGGCGCTGGTCTTCCACGCCACCGGCGTCGGAGGGCGCTCCATGGAGAAGCTCGTCGACTCGCGCCTGCTCCAGGGCGTCATAGACGTCTCGACGACGGAGGTCTGCGACATGCTGCTGGGCGGCATCCTGCCGGCGAACGAGGACCGCTTCGGCGCCGTCGTCCGCACGAAGCTGCCCTATGTCGGCTCGGTCGGCGCCCTCGACATGGTCAATTTCGCCGGGCCCGACACCGTCCCCGCGCACTATCGCGGCCGCAACCTCTACCCGCACAACCCGCAGGTCACGCTGATGCGGACCACGGCCGAGGAGAACGCCCGCATCGGCCGCTGGATCGGCGAGCGCCTCAACCTGATGGAGGGGCCGGTGCGGTTCCTCATCCCGGAAGGCGGGGTCTCGGCCCTCGACGCGCCGGGCAAGCCCTTCTTCGATCCCGATGCTGACGCGGCGCTCTTCGAGGCGCTCGCCGCCACCGTCCGCCCCACCGCGAACCGGCAGCTCCTCCGCCTGCCCCACCACATCAACGATCCCGCCTTCGCCCAGGCGCTGGTGCGCGAATTCCTCGCGCTGCACCAGGGCCGCCGCGGCGCCGCGCGCAGGAGGCCCTGACATGGCGCGTTTCGACAAGGCCGAGCTCCTCGCCCGCTACCGGGCCATGATCACCCGCGGCGAGCCCATCGTCGGCGGCGGCGCCGGCACCGGCCTCTCCGCGAAATGCGAGGAGGCCGGCGGCATCGACCTCATCGTCATCTACAATTCAGGGCGTTTCCGCATGGCCGGCCGTGGCTCGCTGTCTGGTCTGATGCCCTATGGCGACGCCAACCAGATCGTCATGGAGATGGCCGGCGAGGTCCTGCCGGTTGTGAGGAAGACGCCGGTCATCGCCGGCGTCTGCGCCACCGATCCGTTCCGCCAGATGGACGTCTTCCTCGACGAGGTGAAGCGCGTCGGCTTCTCGGGCGTGCAGAACTTTCCGACGGTCGGCCTGATCGACGGCGTCTTCCGCGCGAACCTCGAGGAGACCGGCATGGGCTACGGCCTCGAGGTCGACATGGTCGCCCTCGCCAACGCCAAGGGCCTGCTGACCACCCCTTACGTCTTCTCCGAGGACGATGCCCGGCGGATGGCCGGCGCCGGCGCCGACATCATCGTCTGCCACCTCGGCCTCACCACCGGCGGCTCCATCGGGGCGGAAACCGCCCTTAAGCTCGCCGACTGCCCGGCCATCGTCGATGCCTGGGCGGCCGCTGCATTGGCGGTCAAGCCCGACGCCATCGTCCTCGTCCATGGCGGGCCGGTGGCCGAGCCGGCGGACGCCGACTTCATCCTCAAGAACACCCGCCACTGCCACGGCTTCTACGGCGCCTCCTCGATGGAGCGCCTGCCGGTGGAGGTGGCGATCCGTGACCAGACCCGCGCCTTCAAGATGATCAGCCGCTGAGCCGGCTCAGCAGACAGACGACGCGAACAGAAGAAACGTCGGGAGGACCGAACCATGACGGGACAGCTCATCGGAGCCCTCATCCTCTGGCTGATCGTGGCCGTGATCGCCATCGCGATCATCGTCTATCTCGTCAACTGGCTGTACCGGCGCTCGTCGAAGGAGGTCTCCTTCGTCCGCACCGGCCTGTTCGGCGAGCGGGTGGTGATCAACGGCGGCGCCTTCGTCCTGCCGATCATCCACGACGTCACGCCGGTGAACATGAACGTGCTGCAGATGGCGGTGACGCGGGCCAAGGACACGGCGCTGATCACCCGCGACCGGATGCGGGTCGACATCGACGCCGAGTTCTACGTGCGGGTCCGGCCCGACCGACCCTCGGTCGCCATCGCCGCAGCGACGCTCGGCCGGCGCACCCTCCAGCCGGACCAGCTCAACACGCTGCTCTCCGGCAAGTTCATCTCGGCGCTGCGCACGGTCGCCGCCGAAATGTCGATGGAGGAGATGCACGAGCAGCGCGGCATCTATGTCCAGCGCGTCAAGGAGGCCGCCGCCGAGGCCCTCGACCAGAACGGCCTGGTGCTGGAATCGGTGGCGATCACCGACCTCGACCAGACCGACCTGCAATATTTCAACCCGTCCAACCGCTTCGACGCGGAAGGTCTGACGCGGATCATCGAGGAGATCGAGGAGAAGCGGAAGGTCCGCAACGACATCGAGCAGGACTCGATGATCAGGATCCGCACCCGCAACCTCGAGGCGGAACGCCAGGCCCTCGACATCGAGCGGGAGAGCGAGGCGGCAAGGCTCGAACAGCAGCGCGAGATCGAGATCAAGCGGGCCCTGCAGCGCACCGAGATCGCCCGCGAGCGGGCCGCCCGCGACACCGAGGCCGAACAGGCGCAGATCATTTCCCGCGAGGAGATCGAGAAGGCGCGCATCGCCAACGAGCGCGCCATCAGCGAGGCGCGCATCGCCTCCGAGCGCGACATCCGCCAGCAGGAGATCGCCCGGACCAAGGCGGTCGAGGCGGCCGAGATCGCAGCCCGCGAGGAGATCGAGAAGGCGCGCATCGCCAACGACCAGGCCATCCAGGCCGCCCGCATCGCCTCCGACCGCGAGACGCGCCAGAAGGAGATCGAGCGGACCAAGGCGCTCGAACAGGCCGAGATTGCCGCCCGCGAGGCGGTGGAGCGCGCGCGCATCGCCCAGGAGGCGCAGGTCAGCGCCGAGCGGATCGACCGCGAGAAGGAAATCAAGAATCTCGAGATCGCCCGCAACAAGGCCCTCGACGAGGCCGAGATCGCCGCCCGCGAGGCGGTCGAGAAGGCCCGCATTGCGCAGGACAACGCGCTGACCGCCGAGCGCGTCGCCTCCGACGAGGGCAAGCGCAAGCTGGAGATCGCCCGCAACCGCGCCATCGAGGAGGCCGAGATCGCCGCCCGCGAGGCGACGGAAGCCGCGAGAATCGCCCAGGAAAAGGCGACGGCGGCCGAACGCATCGCTTCCGAGCTCGCCACCCGGCAACTGGAGATCGCCCGAACCGAGCAGCTGGAGGCGGCGGAGATCCAGCGCCGCGATGCCGTCGAGCGCCAGCGCATCGCCGCCGAGCTGAAGATCGAGGAGGAGCGCATCGCCGCCTCCCGCACCCGCGAGGTGCTGCAGATCGAGCAGAAGAAGGCCGTCGAGGTGGCCGAGGAAGACCGCGCCATCGTCATGGCCGCCAAGCGGGCCGAGCGGACCGACGCGGACAAGACCCTGCGCCAGACCGAGATCATCGCCAAGCAGGAGGTGGAGAAGGCCGATGTCGCCCGCGAACAGGCGCTGGAGGCGGCCCGGCTGGAGCGCCGGCGTGCCATCGAGCAGCTCGAGGTCGCGCGTGCGCAGGCGCTGCAGGAATCGCAGATCGCCTCCAACGAGGAGGTCGAGCGCGCCCGCATCGCCTCCGACCGCGGCCTCGACGAGGCCCGCGTCGGCCGCCAGCGCGACCTGCGCAAGCTGGAGATCGAGCGCGAGCGCGACGTGGAGAACGCCGCGATGGACAAGGCAATCACCCTCTATGTGAAGTCGCTGGAGGAGAGCGCCGCCGCCGTCCAGGCCGAAATCGCCCGCGCCAAGGCGGCGGAGGCCGCCGAGCTCGTGCAGACCGTGAAGGAGAGCGAGGCCGCCAAGCGCCGCAAGACCGTCGAGGTCATCAACGCCGAGAAGGAAGCCGAGGAGGTGCGCATCGCGGCCGAGGCCGACAAGGTGCGCAAGGCGGTCGACGCCGAGGCGCAGAAGCTCCTTTACGAGGCGGAGAACCTGCTCACCGACAGCGCCCGCTATGGCCTGTTCCGGCGCCGCCTGCTCGACCGGATCGAGGGCATCGTGCGCGAGAGCGTCAAGCCCATGGAGAAGATCGAGGGCATCCGCATCCTCCATGTCGACGGGTTGCAGGGCATGGGCGGCGCGGGCGGCGCCGGCTCCTCCCGCACGCCCACCGACGAGGTCATCGAATCGGCGCTGCGCTACCGGGTGCAGGCCCCGCTCATCGACCAGGTGCTGAAGGAGATCGGCATCGAGGGCGGCAACCTCGCCAAGATGGGCGGCCTTATGCGTGAGGCCTCCGACATGCAGCGCGTCGCGAAAGACGCCCAGCCGCCCAAGCCCAAAGATGACGGCGAGAAGAAGTGAGGCAGACGATCATGGCCCGCGTCTACGTCTCCAGTGTCGTCAATGCCCCCGCCGCCCGGGTCTGGGCCCGGGTGCGGGATTTCAACGGTCTTCCGAACTGGGTTCCACCGGTGGCGGAGAGCCGCATCGAGAACGGCGAGCCCGCCGACAAGGTGGGCTGCGTCCGGGCCTTTTCCCTGCGCAATGGCGACAAGCTGCGCGAGAAGCTGCTGGGGCTGTCTGACTTCGACATGTTCTGCACCTATTCGATCCTCGACAGCCCCATGCCGCTCACCAATTACGTGGCGACCCTTCGGCTCACCCCGGTCACCGACCAGGACCGCACCTTCGTCGAATGGTCGGCCGAGTTCGACTGTGCACCCGACAAGGAGCAGGAGCTCGTCAGCGGCATCGGCGCCAACGTCTTCCAGGCGGGTTTCGACTCGCTCAAGCGCGCCTTCGGAGGCTGACATGCCGAAGGTCGTCCGCAGCACCATCATCGACGCGCCGGTGGACCGCCTGTGGGCCGTGCTGCGCGACTTCAACGGCCACGACCAGTACCATCCCATCGTCGCCGCCAGCGCCATCGAGCGTGGCCACCCCTCCGACAGGATCGGCTGCGTGCGCCGCTTCACCCTGCAGGACGGCAGCGAGTTGCGCGAGCAGCTCCTGTCCCTGTCGGACCTCGAGATGGCCTACAGCTACTGCCTGCTCGATACGCCGATCCCGCTGTTCAACTACGTCGCCCACCTGCGCCTCCTGCCGGTGACCGACGGCAACCGCAGCTTCTGGCACTGGGAGAGCCGCTTCACCACGCCGCCCGGGCGCGAGGCGGAGCTGGCCGAGAAGGTGGGCAACGACGTCTATGCCGCCGGCATGGATGCCGTGCGCCAACTCCCCGAACTCCAGGGTGGAGCGCCCTGACCATGCCCATCGAGATCCGCACCGCCTCCACCCTCTCGGAAGCCGCCGGCGTGCTGGCCGGCGACCGTGGCGCCCGCCTGCTGTCCGGCGGCACGCTGCTGATGCGCGACGTCAACGAGGGCCGCCTGACCGAGGGGCTGATCCTGCGCATCACCGACCCGGCCTACCGGCAGATCACCCTCTCCGGCGGCCGGGCCGAGCTCGGCGGCGGCGTCACCATGGCCGCCGTGCTGAAGCGCCGCGAGCTCGCCTGCCTGCACGCGCCGGCACGGGCGATCGGCGGCCCGGCCGTGCGCACCATGGCCACCGTCGGCGGCAATCTCTTCGCCGAGACGCCCTATGGCGACTTCGCCGTGGCGCTCCTCGCCCTCGATGCCCAGGTCATGGTGATGCAGGGCTACGGCGCGCCGCGAGCCGTGGCGCTGGAGGAATTCCTCACTGCCCGCGCACGCGGCGGCCAGGGCCTCGTCGCGGCGGTGCAGGTCACCCTGCCCCAGAACCCCGCCGATTTCCGCTTCCGGAAGATCAGCCGCGTCAAGCCGAAGGGCATGGCGGTGCTGTCGGTCGCCGCGCACCTGCCGCTGTCGGGGGGTCGGGTAGCTGGTGCCCGCATCGCGCTCGGAGCCATGGGCCCGACCCCGATGCGCGCCAAGGCGGCCGAGCGCGCCCTCGAGGGCAAGGCGCTGGACGCCGCCGCCATCGCCTCCGCGCGCGCGGCGGCGGCGGAGGGCACGCGCCCGGCCACCGATGCCATCGCCAGCGAATGGTACCGGCGCGAGGTCCTGCCGGTGCATCTGGCGCGGCTGCTCTCGGGTCAGGAATGAGGAGGCTGACATGGCCAAGATCCCCGTCCAGTTCCGCCTCAACGGCTCCGACCGCGCCGCCTTCGTCGGCCCGGCCGACAATCTCCTGACCCTGCTGCGCCGGGGCCTCAATGATTTCGGCCCGAAATACGGCTGCGGCCAGGGCACCTGCGGCACCTGCACCGTGCTCGTCGACGGCGAATTGCAGCTTTCCTGCCTGACGCTTGCAGCGACCTGCGAGGGCCGCCACGTGGAAACCGTCTCCGGGATGGCGGACGGGCCTGTTCTGCACCCGTTGCAACAGGCCTTCATGGACCATTTCGCCGCCCAGTGCGGCTTCTGCACGCCGGGCATGCTCACCGCGGCGCGGGCCCTCCTCGCGGAGAACCCGAATCCGACGCGGGAGGAGGTGATCGACGGCATTTCCGGCAACATCTGCCGCTGCACCGGCTACGAATCCATCATCGAGGCCATCCTGGCCGCGGCCCGCTCCGGGCAGGCCAGGCGAGCCTGAGGAGGGCACCATGCTGGACTTCCGCAAGGACCTCTTCGCCGCCGAACGGGACGACAATCTCAACGTCGTCGGCAAGGGCGCGCAGCGCCAGGACATGCCCGGCCACGTCACCGGACGCTCGCCGTTCTTCGACGACCACACCTTCGAGGGCCTTCTGCACCTGAAGGTGGTGCGCAGCCCGCATCATCACGCCCGTATCCGCCACATCGACACCGCGGCTGCCGAGCGCGCGCCGGGCGTCAAGCGCATCCTGCGCGGCGCCGACGTGCCGGTGAACAAGAACACGCTGCTCAGCCTCATCAATTTCGGCAAGGACGACGAGCCGACCCTGGCGGTCGGCAAGGTCGCCTACAAGGGCGAGCCGGTGGTGGCAATCATCGCCGAGACCGAGCATCAGGCGCTCGCCGCGCGTGCACTGGTGCGTGTCGACTACGAGGTCATCCCCCACGTCTTCGATGTCGAGGAGGCGCTGAAGCCCGGCGCCCCCGTCGTCAACGAGACCTATCCGAACAACTATTTCGAATATCACGACCGCTACGACCATTCGAAGCTGCGCTTCGGCGACGTCGACAGGGCCTTCGCCTCGGCCGATTTCATCGTCGAGGACCGCTATCAGATGTCGCCGATCGAGCATGCGCCGACGGAGACCAACGGCTCCATCGCCGCGCCCGAGCAGAACAACCGCTTCGTCGTCCATTCCTGCGCGCAAGGCCTGTTCTTCTCCCTCGGCACGGCCGCCAAGATCCTCGACCTGGAGTCCAACCGGCTGCACTTCGTCGGCGGGACGGTCGGCGGCGGCTTCGGCGGCAAGGTCGATTCCCTGACCGAGCCCCTGTCGATCCTCGGCGCCATGATGACCGGCCAGCCGGTCCGCTACGTCCTCGATCGCGAGGAGGAGATGCTCTACGGCTCGCCGCGCGGCGCCGAGCGCATCTACATCAAGGACGGCATCATGCGCGACGGGCGCATCGTGGCCCGCCGGATCCGCAGCTATTTCGACGCCGGCGCCTATACGCGCCTGTCGAGCTATGCGGCGATCAAGTGCACCGCGCACCTCCCGGGCCCCTACACGATCCCGAACGTCAGCGCCGACGTCTATGTCGCCTACACCAATCGCTGTCCTTCCACCGCCATGCGCGGCTTCGGCATCACCGCGGTCGACTTCGCGCTGGAGGTCCACATGGACAAGGGCGCGGAGGCCTGCGGCATGGACCCGATGGAGTTCCGCATCCTCAACGCCTATCGCGACGGTGACATGAAGGCGCACCGGCGCGTCGCCAAGAACACCGCCCTGATCGAATGCGTGCAGGTGGTGGCCGAGAAGACCGGCTGGCCTCTCTCCGACGAGGCGCGTCGCCAGTCCTCGCTCACCGGCGGCGGCGGCGCCCGGGCGCTGATCCCGGCGACCCCCATCGACGACAACGGCCGCATCGGCCGGCCGGAGACGCGGGTGGGTTCGCCCACGGAAACGCTGCCGGCGGGCACCACCCGCATTCCGCTCACCAAGCAGCCGGTCATGGAAGGGTCGGCCGAGAGCCGGCC
>JAEZGJ010000044.1 GCA_023416965.1 Pseudomonadota bacterium
GCGCCCCGCTTCTCCGGCACGCCGACCGAGGCGGCGCCCGCCGCACGCGGCCCCGGCGCCGATACGCGCGCCGTCCTCGCCGGCGCCGGCCTCTCTCCAACCGAGATCGACGCGGCGCTGGCATCCGGCCTCGTCGCCGAAAGGATCTGAACCATGGCCGTCACCTACGAGGTCTCCGAGGGCATCGCGACGCTGACCCTCGACCGCCCCGACCGTCTCAACGCCTTCAACGACGACCTCGTGCGCGGCGCCCTGAAGGCCATCGCCGACGCCAGGGTCGATCCCGCCGTCAAGGCGCTGGTGCTCACCGGCAACGGCCGCGGCTTCTGCGCCGGCGCCGACCTTGCCGGCGGCCTGGCGCCGACGGGGGAGGGGGTGAACGCCGCCATGCGCGACCTCTACAACCCGCTGATCCTCGCCATCGACGACTTCCCCAAGCCCACCGTCGCCGCCATCAACGGCGTCGCGGCGGGGGCCGGCGTCGGCCTCGCGCTCTCCTGCGACATCGCGGTCGCCGCGCGGTCGGCCTCCTTCGTCCTGACCTTCGGGCCGCAGCTCGGCCTCGTCCCCGATCTCGGCGTCACCTGGTTCCTGCCGCGCGCCATCGGCCGGGCCCGGGCCCGGGCGCTGGCCCTCCTCGGCGACAAGCTGCCCGCCGAGAAGGCCGCCGAATGGGGGCTCGTCTGGACCTGCGTCGACGACGGCGAGTGCCTGCCCACCGCACGCGCCCTCGCCACCCGCCTCGGCCGCGGCTCGGCGGAAGCCTTCTTCGAGATCCGCCGGCTGATGGATCGCGCCGAGACCAGCGACCTCGCCTCCCAGCTCGACGCGGAGCGGGAGACCCAGATCGGCCTCATCGTCAAGCCGGCCTTCATGGAGGGCGTGCGCGCCTTCCTTGCGAAGAAGGCGGGCTGACACGGGCGCTGAACGCCCTATCCTCCTGGCAAGGACCAGGAGGACGCCGAGACATGACCGACACATTCGACGACATCATCGCCGCGGCGCGCCCGGTCATCGCAGCGGCGCCCGTCTCCGACGCGCTCGACGAGCACGGTCTGCACCAGCAGACCCTGCCGCCTTCCATTCGTCCGGTGGACGATGGCACGGTTCTGTTCGGTCCGGCCCGCACCGGCGGCTACAAGGTCATTTCCGGCTTCGTCGAGGGCATCTACGACCTCGAAATGGCCCTCGTCGACGACCTGAAGCCGGGCGAGGTCTGCGTCATGGCCACCGGCGGCAACACCAATATCGGCCCCTGGGGCGAACTCCTCTCCACCCGCGCCCGCCATCTGGAGGCCGCCGGCTTCCTCACCGACGGCGCCGCCCGCGACGTCGTCGCCATCCGCGCCATGGGCTTCCCGGTCTTCACCGCGGCCCTGTCGCCGGCCGACACCCAGTATCGCGGCATGATGGTGGAGAAGGACGTGCCCATCACCATCGGCGGCGTCACCATCGCCCCCGGCGACGTCCTGGTCGGCGACGTCGACGGCGTCGTGGTGGTGCCGCGGGCCCAGGCGCTCGCCGTGCTCTCCACCGCCATGACCAAGATCACCGGCGAGCGGCGCATGCGCGCCGACCTCGAGGCGGGCATGTCGCTCGCCGAGGCCTTCCGCAAGCACGGCCTCCTGTGAGGCGCGGGATCAGGCGACGCTGCTGAGCGACGGGGCGGCCTCGCCCTCCGCCGCCTCGGCGGGCACGTCGCCCCATTGCAGCTTCTTGTAGTTGAAGCCGCGCTGGATCGTCGGCTTGACGATGGCGAAATAGGGCGAGATGTCGAAGTCCCGCGGCGCGTAGAGCGAGTGGTGGCGGATGTGCAGGATCTCCCGCCGCGCCGCCTGGCCCTTCACCCGCTGTTCGCCGTCCCTGGCGCAGCGCTCGACCTTGGGCAGGATCGGGTAGCGCACCTTCTCGAAGGCCTGGGCGATCAGCGTCGAGCAGATCGCCCGCGTCGGGTCCCCCGATCCGAAGGCGATCATCCGCCGCCGCCAGCGCACCGGCACCGGCAGGGGGATGAGGAAGCGCAGCATGTCGAGAATGTTCTTCAGGTCGTAGTCGAGGCCGATGCGCTCGATCATGAACCGGCAGGCCTGCTGCTGGTCGGCCTCCGTCAGCCCCACCGGCCGGCAGACGCGGGTGTGGAAGTCGCGGTACTTCGACAGCGGCGCCGAGATCACCCCGTCGCCGAGATAGGCCTCCACCAGCACGTGCGGCTCGCCGTCGGGCTCACACAAACCCTCGATCGGGCCGACATACATGGCCGCATGCGACCAGGTGGACTGGGTCAGGTATTTGATCACGGCCGAGATGCGCGTGTCGCCCTCGACCAGCAGGATGTCGCCCGGCCTCAAGGCGGCGCGCAGCGCGTTCGGATCGCTCGGCGTCGTCGGCTCGTAGCCCGGCGAGCGCTTGTCCAGGATGGCGGCGATGCGCCGCCCCAGGGCGTCGAGAATGCGGTCTCCCATGGTGGTCCCTCCCCAGGGACGTCCTTCTTGTGGACGGCAAAGTCTCTGTCGTGCCGGGTTGACAAGGGGTTCACGTTTGCGGTCCCGATCGCCGCGACGCCGCCATTTGGCTGTGATAGGGCTCGGCCATGATCGGGAATCGCCCAGCACGATGAACGGACCGTTGATGACCCGGCGCCGCCTGCTCGCCGCCTCCGCGCTCGTCCCCGCCGCCCCGG
>JAEZGJ010000049.1 GCA_023416965.1 Pseudomonadota bacterium
GTGTACATCATGGTGGCGGGTGCGAGCGGCGGCAGGCGGACGGGCGTGAGACCCGGACCACCCTCCCCCGGCGCCATCAGCTCCGCATCGGACGCCAGTTCGACCAGCGGAATGCCATGGAAGCTCTCCTGCCCAACCGCGCCCTGGGCCGCCAGGAAGGCGCGGTCGGCGACGACCAGCTTCGCCTCGCACTGGGCGACGACATAGGCGAGGCCTTCGCCGACGAGCTGGGTGTTGACGGTGACCGCCACGGCGCCGGCGAGATTGATACCGAACCAGGCGACGAGGAAGCCGGCGGAATTGCCGGCGATCAGCGCCACATGGTCGCCGGTGGCGATGCCGCGCGCCTGAAGATCGGCACCGAAGCGGCGCGCGGCGGCATTCACCGCACCGAAGGACCATTCGGCCGTATCCGTCACCACGAAGGTGCGGTCGGCACTGGCTTCTGCATGGCGGGCGAGAAGGTCGGTGATCATGAGGCGGCGAGGACGCGGGTCAGGTACTTGCCGAGGGTGTTCTTCAGGATCTCGGCCGAGCCGCCGGCAATCTCATAGGCCTTGGCATCGCGCAGGAAGCGGCCGAAGGGGGCATTCTCCATGACGCCGTAGGCGCCGCAGACCTGCACGGCGAGGGCGGCGACGTCGGTGGCGACCTTCGCCGCCTTCAGTTTCGCGGCGCTGGCATAGCGGTCCTGGTCGACGCCGCTGTCGAGCGCCTCGGCGGCGCGATAGACGAGGAGGCGCGCCGCCTCGATCTCCGCCAGCATGTCGGCGAAATACCACTGGATCCCCTGGAACTCGATGACGCGCTGGTCGAAGGCCTTGCGCTTGCCGACGAAGGCGAGCGCCGCGTCGAAGGCGGCGCGGGCGATGCCGATGCTGATGGCGCCGGCGAGCGTGCGCGAATAGTTCAGCGTGCCCACCGCCTGGCGCACCCCCTTGCCCTCAACGCCGATGAGGGCATGGCCGGGCAGGCGCACCTTGTCGAGCACGAGATTGACGTGCGGCCCGTTGCGCAGGCCGAAGGTTGCCGAATTGGTGCCGATATAGGAGGAGAGCCCGTCGAGCCCCGCCGGCACCGCGAAGGTCGAGACCCCGACCGGCGTCTCCGCCAGGATGATGAAGAACTCGGCGGCCGAGCCCGAGGTGATGAAGGACTTCTCCCCCGTCAGCACCCAGTCGTCGCCGTCGCGCACCGCCTTGGTGTCGAGGCTGCGGATGTCGCTGCCGTGGTTTGCCTCGGTCATCGCATAGGACGACAGCAGCCCTTGGCCGAACTGCGGCAGGAAGGTCTTCTTGAGCGTATCGTTGCCGAAGATGCGGATGATGGTCTGCGCCTGGAAGATCGTGATCAGCGAAATGCCGACCGCGGCGCTGGCATAGGAGACCTCCTCGAAAACCGCCGCCGCGTGGCCGTAGGTGAGGCCGGCGCCGCCATGCTCCACCGGCAGGGCGACGGCGTTGTAGCCGGCCTTCGCCAGGGCCTTCATGATGTCACGGGGATAGACGTCGCGGCGGTCGATGTCGTCGGCCTGGGGAATGATCTCACGGCGCGCGAAGTCGCGGATTCCCGCGACATAGTCGGGGTCGATACAGGCCGGCCAAAGGTCCATCCGCTCTCGTTTCCCCGTTGTTTTCTGTTGCGGGCAAACTGGCAGGGCGTCGCATATTCGTCAATTTGATTTTATTCATCACATATGCGATGTAATTTGCCGGGAGGTGCCGATGCCGAGGCCGCGGAGATCATTCGACACGGGCGGGGTGAAATCCGCGACCCGGGTGCTGGCGCTGTTCGAGCTCTTCGACCGGCTGGAGCGCCCGGCGAGCGTCACCGAGATCGCCCGCGAGATGGGTATCCCGCAATCCTCCACCTCCATGCTGGTCAACGGCCTCATCGACCTCGGCTATCTCACCGCCCTGCCCGACCGGCGCCTGCAGCCGACGCCGCGCGTCTCCATGCTCGGACGCTGGGTGGACGGGCGCGTCACGGACGGACGGGTGACGCGGCTGATGCGCGAGCTCGGCGAGGAGACCGGCGAGACCATCCTCCTCGGCATCGCCAGCGACATCCACGTCGTCTACATCGCGGTCATCCCGGCGACGCGGGCCATGCGCCTGCACATTCCCGCCGGCACGCGCCGGCCCATCGCCGGCTCCGGCATGGGGCTGATGCTGCTCTCGGCCATGGAGGACGGCGAGATCGCCCGGCGCATCGAGCGGGTGAACCTCGCCCGCGAGCCGGGCACGCCACCCGTCGACCTCGCCGCGGTGATGGCGGAGGTTGGCGCCATCCGCGCGACAGGCCATGCCGTCTCGGCGAGCCGCATCGTGCCCGGCGCCGGCATCGTCTGCACGCTGCTGCCGACCGCCGACCAGTCGCAGCCCATGGCGGTTGGCATCGGCGGCCAGGCCTTCGAGGTGGTGGAGAAAGAAAAGGTCTTCGCGGAGCTGCTGCGGGCCAAGATCGCCCGCCATTTCGGAGCGGACGGCTGAGAAGGGACTGGTGCCGGCGGAGAGGATCGAACTCCCGACCTTCGGTTTACAAAACCGCTGCACTACCGCTGTGCTACGCCGGCAGGGTGCATCGGCGAGGATGCGGCCCGTCGGCGCCTTCTACCCGCTGCACGCGGCGATTTCAAATGGCGCGGAAGTGCCCGGCGGAGCCGGTAACAGGATCGGTCGGCAGCGGCGCGGGCGCTTTTCCCGGCCGCCGGGACACCCGGTTTCACCGGCCGTTAACCCAATCGGCGCCTTATGGTTGCCTCAGTTCTCTGGCTCCTCCCCGGGCACCGTCCGGTCGTCGGATCCGCGCCTTCCCGTTTTAAGGGTTGCGCGAGTCGGTCGCGCCGGCACATCTTCGGGGGACCATGTGCCAGGCGTTTTGAAAGCTCGTGCGTATGCGTGACCTGACCCGCGGCCGACCCGGCAAGCCTGCCCGCCCCGCCCGGCAGGATGGACCGCGTTTTCCCTGGCTGACCGTTCTCGCCGTTTCCGCGGGCCTCGCCGGCCTCGCCACCTATTCCCTGCGCGGCGACAAGGGCGCCGTGGCGCTCGCCGCCATCACCGCAGTCGAGACGGGCTCGCTCGCCGATCCCAAGCCCTCCTTCGCCGCCCTCGGCTCCTTCGCCCCGCTGCTCGATCCCGCGCTCTCGCTGGGACAGCTGCCGGCGACGCTCGCCGAGAGCCGGCCGCTCGGCGCGCACTGGCAGCCGGCCGCCCCGG
>JAEZGJ010000058.1 GCA_023416965.1 Pseudomonadota bacterium
TCGCCGCCCTCTTCACGCCGGACGGCGTCTATCACGACGTGTTCTACGGCGCCTTCCGCGGCACCGATGCGATTGCCGGCATGATCGACGACGTCTTCTACCGCACCGCCGAGGATTTTCGCTGGGACTTTCACGATCCGCTCAGCGACGGCCGCCTCCTCTATGCCCGCTACGCCTTCTCCTATCGCTCGCTGCTGCCGGAGGCGAAGGGCGCGAGGGTCCTGTTCGAGGGCGTCGCCATCATCCGCCTCGACGGGGGCAGGATCGCCGACTACCGCGAGGTGGCCGAGACAGGTCCCGCCTTCGTGGACCTCGGCTTCGCACCCGAGCGCATCGCCAAGATCCTCGGCCGCCAGGGCGCGGCGCTGAAGGCGCGGGAGGACATGCAGCGGCATCTCGCGTGAGGCCGGCGCCTCCCGGGCGTTGGTCCGGCCCCCACCATGTCCAATGCCCTTTCACCTGCTCTTCCCTGTCGGCGGGAAGAGGGCAGGTGAGGGGCAGACACCGCAGCGGAACGACAGCCCCCTTCTCGCAACCCTGCCATCCGCGCCGCAACCGCTTCTCGTCGCGGTCGTGATCGTCCAGATTGCCGCCACGCCGCGCCGGAAGAGCGCGGGACGGGAGAGTCGTCCATGGTTGAATTCATCTGGCGTTCCATCGTTCTCGGCGTCGCCGCCACCGCGCTGCTCGACCTCTGGGCGCTGTTCCTCCACCGCGTCTTCGCCATTGCGCCGCCCAACTGGGCCATGGTCGGGCGCTGGGTCGGTCACCTGCCGCAGGGCCGCCTCGTCCACGACGACATCGGCCGTGCCGCCCCCGTGCCAAACGAACTCGCCATCGGCTGGATCTTCCACTACGCCGTGGGCATCGCCTTTGCCGCCGCCCTGCTCGCCATCTGGGGCCTCGGCTGGGCGCGCGTCCCAACGCTCGTTCCCGCGCTGATCGTCGGCTACGTCACCATCGGCTGCGGCTGGTTCATCCTCCAGCCTGGCATGGGTGCGGGCATCGCCGCCTCGAAGCGCGACAACGCCATGCAGATCCGCATGCTCAACATCCTCGGCCACACGGTCTTCGGCCTCGGCCTCTACCTCGCGGCGCTTCTCACCCGCTGAGGCGGTTCGCTGCGCGCCCTGTCCGCCGCCATCTCCTCGGTGATCCAGGCGACGAAGGCCTCGATCTGCGGTCGCGCCCGGTCCTCCCGCCGGTAGACGAGGCGATGGGCGACGGCCGTGACCCCGAGCGGGCCGAAGGGCGCGACGAGTTCGCCCGCGGCCAGCATGCCGCCGGCCTGGAGCGTCGATTCCAGCATCAGGCCGAGCCCGTCGCGGGCGGCCATCAGCCCGAGATAGGCGCGGTCGAAGGTCATGCCGCGGCGCGCCAGCATCACATGCGGCGCGTGGCGGGCGATCCACTGGTCCCACTGCACCACGCTGCGTACCGAATGGATGAGCGGAACGGCGCTGATGTCCTCGACCCGCGTCAGCCGGTGCTGCGCGACGAAGGCGGGGCTGGCGAGCGGCATCACCGTCTCCTCGCACAGCACCAGCCCCTCGCAGGCCTCCGGCACCGGCCGGTTGTACTGGATGTCGATCATGAAGCCGTCGTCGCCGAGCTTGGCCGGCTCGTGGCCGGCGAAGAGCGTCAGGTCGATCTCGGGATGGCGCGTGCGGAAGGAGGGCAGGCGCGGCACGAGCCAGAGCGTCGCCAGGCTCGGCGCCGAGTGCAGCATGAGCCGCAGCACCGACCCCTCCGAGGCGAAGCGGCTGGTCGCCACCGCGATGCGGGTGAAGCTCTCGCCGAGTGCATTGGCATAGGCCACCGCATCCTCGGTCGGCTGCACCGTGCGGTTGCGGCGCACGAAGAGCGGCTTGCCGAGAATGTCCTCCAGCATGCGGATCTGGTGGCTGACCGCCGAGGGCGTGACGTTGAGTTGCTCGGCGGCCCGCGCGAAAGTGCCGGTCTCCATCACCGCCGCGAAGGTCTGCAGGCATTTCAGCGGCGGCATGCCTCGGATCATCGGTGAATCCTCCTCATCGATTTCAGCAGTTTATTTCGTTTCCGTGAAATTCATATCCGCGTTAGCGTTTCCTCAAGACACGTCGACGGCCCGGTCAACAGGGTCGCGGGGAGGAAGCCATCGGAGTGCCGCAGGTCCTGCGGCGTTCAGGCGCGCCACCGGGCGCGCCGCCGCCTCTCCGTATCCTGTGCCAGCCCGCGACGGTCCCGGCGCCCCGCGCCGACCCGGAACTGTCAGAGGACGACGGCATGAACCTCCATCGGATGCTTCTCGAACGGCAGGCGGCCGGCCGCCCCGTGACCGTGGGCCTCATCGGCGCCGGCAAGTTCGGCACCATGTTCGCCAGCCAATGCCGCCTGACGGAGGGCATGCACCTCGTCGGCGTCGCCGACCTCAATCCGGACCGCGCCCGCTCGCAGCTCAAGCTCGGCTCCTGGCCGGCGGAGCAATATGCCGCCAGCTCCATCGACGACGCGCTGAAGACCGGCCGCACCGCCATCCTCGACAACGCCGACCTTCTCGTCACCCATCCCGCCATCGAGGTGATCATCGAGGCGACCGGTGATCCCGGCGCCGGCATCCGCTTCGCCATCAAGGCGATCGAGAACGGCAAGCACATCGTCATGGTCAATGTCGAGGCCGACGCCGTGGCGGGCCCCATCCTCGCCCGCAAGGCCAGGGCCGCCGGCGTCGTCTACTCGCTCGCCTGGGGCGACCAGCCCGCCCTCATCGCCGACCATGTCGACTGGGCGCGCGCCTGCGGTTTCCGCGTCGTCGCCGCCGGCAAGGGCACGCGCTACCACCCGACCTACCACCAGTCGACGCCCGACACGGTGTGGGACATCCTCGACAAGTACATGAAGATCCGCGACCGGAACTCCATCAACCCGAAGATGTTCAACTCCTTCGTCGACGGCACCAAGTCCGGCATCGAGATGACGGCGGTGTGCAACGCCACCGGCCTGCATGCGCAATCCGAGGGCCTGTCCTTCCCGCCGGCGACCCGCTTCGAACACGCCGAGATCTGCAAGCCGCGCTCGGCCGGCGGCGTCCTGGAAAAGGCCGGCGTCACCGAGGTCACCTCCTCTGTCTATCGCGACGGAACCGACGTGCCGCATTCCCTCGTCATGGGCACCTATGTCGTCTTCGAGAGCGACAGCGCCTACAGCCAGGAATGCTTCCGCGAATATTCCATGCTGCAGGACTCCTCCGGCAAATACGCCTGCCTCTACCGCCCGATCCACATGATCGGCCTCGAGCTCGGCTATTCGGTGGCCTCCGCCGCCCTGCGCAAGGAGCCGACCGGCGCGCCGATCTGCTTCAACTCGGACGTCGTCGCCACCGCCAAGCGCGACCTCGCTCCCGGCGAGATGCTGGACGGGGAGGGCGGCTTCTGCGTCTGGGGCAAGCAGACCCCGGCCGAGGCGTCCCTGGAGCAGGGCTACCTGCCCCTCGGCCTCGCCCACAACGTCAAGCTCAAGAACCCGATCAAGGCGGGCCAGCGGCTGAAGTGGTCGGACGTCGCCTATGACGCCGACAGCCTCGCCGTGAAGGTCCGGCGCGAGATGGAGGCTGCCTTCGCCAAGCCCAACGCCAAGGTGGCCTGAGGACTGCGGCGCCCGGTCCGCCGGGCGGCGACATGCAGACATATGGATGACCGGACAACCGGCGCCACGACCAAGACCGGCCAAGCCGGCGCCCCGAGAAAACGACCCAGCAGAGCCCGGTCAGCGGGCCGCACCCGAACAAGGAGGACCTGATGACCACCTTCGACCGCATCCGCGCATCCCGCCGGACCGTGCTCGGCGGCCTCGCCGCCGGCACCGCCCTCGTCGCCATGCCCGCCGTGCTGCGCGCCCAGAAGCTGAACTGGATCGGCGCCAGCGCCGCCGCCCAGCAGGACTTCATCGGCGTCTCGCTCGATTTCTACGCCAAGCGCCTCGGCGAACTCACGCGCGGACAGATCACCGTCACCAATCATCACGGCGGATCGCTGGGCGGCGAGCGCGAGCACATCGAGGCGGTGCAGCAGGGCGCCGTGCACGTGGCTTCGCCCGGCCAGGGCGTGCTCGCCGGCGTCTACCGCCCGGCCGAGGTCTGGACGCACCCCTACCTTTTCAAGGATGTCGCCCACAAGGACCGCATCTGGGACACCATTCGCGGCGAATACCAGGAAGATGTGGCCCGCGCGGCGCGGCTCCGCCCCGTGGCCGCCATTCCCCGCATGCCGCGCATGCTCTCCTGCAACCGGGTGGTGAAGACTCCGGCCGACATGCGCGGGCTGAAGATCCGGGTCCCTGAGACCGCGCTGTGGCGCCGCACCTTCGAACTCTTCGGTGCCTCGCCGACACCGCTGCCCTTCCCGGAGGTCTTCCAGGCGCTGAAGTCCGGCGTCATCGACGGTCAGGAGAACCCGATGGGTCTGACCTACAATTCCGGCATCTTCGACGCCAACACCCACATGTCGCTGACCGAGCACATGATGCAGGACAACTGCATCCTCGTCTCGCAGACCGCCTACCAGGCGCTGTCTCCGGAGTTGCGGTCGGCGGTCGATCAGGCCGGGCGCGACATGGAGGCGGAAATCCGCCCGCGGGTCATCGCCGACGACGCCCAGACGCTGGAGAAGGTGAAGGCGAAGAAGATCGTCATTTCCGAGGTGGACAAGGCGGCCTTCACCCAGTCGGTCCGCAGCCTCATCAACGAGTTCCCCGCCGGCAAGAAGTGGGCCGACCGGATGGGCCAGATCGCCTGATCCTTCCGGCACTCGAGCGCATGGCGGTCCGCCGCCATGCGTCCTTCCCCGCGGCGGCGCCGTCTCCGTCGCTCCCACCCCAACAAACCATGCGCAAGGTCTCCATGGCGGCGATCATCCGGACGCTATCCGACGGGGTGACCGAGGTCGCCAAGTTCTTTCTCGGACTCTGGATCGCGGCCATCGTTCTGATCACGCTGGCCGCGGTGTGGTGGCGCTACGTGCTCAATTCGCCGATCTCCTGGATCGAGCAGGTGTCGAACATCCTGTTCATCTGGGTGACCTTCGTCGGTGCCGCCGTGCTCTACCGGCAGAAGCTCCATATCGGCGTCGACATGTTCATCGACATGCTGCGCGGCCGCGCCAAGACCGTCATGTTCTGGATCATCGAGCTCGCCAACCTCTTCTTCATCGTGGTGCTCTTCATCTACAGCCTGAAGCTCTCCATCGACGTGCTGCCCAACACCTACGGTGCCCTCGATATCTCGCCGGCCGTCTTCTACTTCTCCGCGCCCGTCGCCTGCGCGATGATGATCCTCTACTTCGTCGAGAAGATCGTCGATCCGTCGAAGCGCCGGCCGGAAGGCTCGGTGGGGGACTTCTGACATGGGCACGGTCCTCGTCGGCGCCTTCTTCCTGCTGCTCGCCCTGTCCGTTCCCATCGGCTTTGCCATGGGCCTCGCCACGATGGGCGCGATCTGGGTTCATGGCGGCCTGCCCATGTCGCTGCTTGCCCAGCGCACCCTGGTGGGCGCCGACAGCTATGCGCTGCTGGCCATCCCGTTCTTCATTCTCGCCGGCAACCTGATGAACGGCGGCGGCATCACCGAGCAGATCGTCCGTCTCGCCAACGCCATGGTCGGCCGCTTCCGCGGCGGCCTGGCCCTCACCTCGGTCATGGCGGCCATGATCTTCTCCGGCCTGTCCGGTTCCGCCGCGGCCGACGCCTCGGCGCTCGGCAAGGTGCTGATCCCGGCGATGAAGAAGCAGGGCTATGGCGGCGGCTTCGCCGCGGCGCTCATGGCGTCTGCCTGCGTCAACGGGCCGATCATCCCGCCCTCAATCCCGCTGGTGATCTACGGCCTTTCCGCCGCCAAGGGCGTGTCCATCATCGCCCTGTTCCTCGGCGGGATCGTCCCCGGCGTCCTGCTCGGCATCGCGCTCATGGTCGCTGCCTACGTCATCTCGGTCCGGCGCAACTATCCCGTCTCGGAGGCCGTGCCCATCCGGGAGATCCCCCGCCTGCTCCTGCCCGCCACATGGGCTCTGATGATGCCGGTCATCATCCTCATCGGCGTCACCGGAGGCGTGGTCACCGTTACAGAGAGCGCCACGATCGCCGTCGTCTATGCCGCTTTCGTCGGCTTCTTCGTCTATCGCGAGCTGAACTGGCGCACGATCTGGCCCATCCTCGTCCAGACCGCCCTCGACACCGCGCTGGTCATGTTCATCATCGCCCTGTCCTCCGGCTTCGGCTGGCTGCTCGCCGTGTCCGGCATGCCGCGCGCCATCGCGGCATGGATCGCTTCGGTCTCCAGCGACCCGGTCATCATCCTCATGATGATCAACGTCTTCCTGCTGGTCATCGGCATCTTCATGGAGCCGCTGCCGGCGCTCTTCATTCTCATCCCCGTCCTTGTCCCGGTCGTACAGGCGGTGGGCATCGACCTCGTCCATTTCGGACTGGTCATGGTGTTCAACCTCTGCATCGGGCTGATCACGCCCCCGGTCGGCATCCTCCTCTACATCTGCGCCAACTTCGCGGGGGTGAAGCTGGAGGAGGAGAGTCGCGAACTCGGCCCCTTCCTCCTCGCGAGCCTGGTCGTGCTGGCCATCATCTCCTTCTTCCCATCGACGGTCCTTTGGCTGCCGCGCGTACTCGTCGGCTATACGGGGTGACACTATGATCAGTGCGCGTCTCGCAGACCGCGTCGCCCTCGTCTTCGGCGCCGGCTCCGTCGGCCCCGGCTGGGGCAACGGCAAGGCTTCCGCGGTCGCCTATGCGCGCGCCGGCGCCAGGGTCGTCTGCGTCGACATCAACCGCTCGGCGGCGGAGGAGACGGTCGGCATCATCCGCGGCGAGGGCGGCACGGCGGAGGCCCTGGCTTGCGATGTCACCAAGCTGATGGAGGTCGAAGACGTGGTGGCCCGCACCACAGCGCTCTTCGGCCCGGTCGACATCCTCCACAACAATGTCGGCCATGCGAAGATGGGCGGCCCGCCGGACCTCTCCGAGGACGAGTGGCGGCGCGAGATGGACCTCAACGTCACCGGCATGTTCCTCGCCTGCAAGGTCGTCATCCCCACCATGCAGGCGCGCCGCACCGGCGTCATCACCAACATCTCGTCCTCGGCCGGCATCCGCTATGTCGGCTACCCCTATACGAGCTATTACGCCGCCAAGGGCGCGGTGAACCAGTTCACCGTGGGCGTGGCGCTGCAATATGCGCGCGACGGCATCCGCTGCAATGCCATCCTGCCGGGGCTGATGGACACGCCGCTGATCTACCAGCAGATATCCGTCCAGTACGCCTCCCCCGACGACATGGTGAAGGCCCGCCACGAGGCTGCGCCCATGGGGCGCATGGGCACCGGCTGGGACGTCGCCAACGCCGCCGTCTTCCTCGCCAGCGACGAGGCAAGCTACATCAACGCCGTCTGCCTGCCGGTGGATGGCGGCTTCACCGCCCGCTGCGCCTGACGCTCTCCCGCCGGTGAAGGTGATGCGCCCGCCGGCGCGGCAGGCTAAGGAGCCTCGTCGTCCGCGAGGGGAGCCGCCATGGCAGGGTCGAAAGTCGTTCTGGTCACCGGAGCCTCCTCCGGCATCGGCCGCGCCACGGCGGAGCGGCTCGCCGCCCGCGGCCACCGCGTCGTCGGCACCAGCCGCCGCGACAGCCCCGGCGAGGCGCCCTGGTCCTGGGCGGTGCTCGACGTCACCGACGAGACTTCCGTCGCCGCCTGCGTCGCCGGCGTGCTCGCCTTCCATGGCCGCATCGACGCCGTGGTCAACAATGCCGGCCTGGTCATGGCGGGGGCCGTCGAGGACACCACGATGGACGAGGCGCGGCTCAGCTTCGAGACCAACGTCTTCGGCGCCATGCGCCTCGCCCGCGCCGTCCTGCCGGGCATGCGCGCCCGGGGGTCGGGCACCATCGTCAATATGGGATCGCTCGCGGGCCGTGTCGGCATGCCGTTCCAGGGGATCTATTCGGCCAGCAAGTTCGCGCTTGAAGGCCTGACCGAGGCGCTCGCCCAGGAGGTCGCCGCCTTCGGTATCACTGTGGCGCTGGTCGCCCCCGGCGACACGGCGACCCCCGTCGTCGACAACCGCGTCCGGAGCGCCGGCTCGCGCGATCCCGCATCGCCCTATGCCGCGGCCTGCGCCCGTGTCGTCGCCATGTACGAGAGGGACGAGCGCGCCGGCGCCCCCGCCGACCGCGTCGCCGCCCTCGTCACCGCCATCGTCGACGGCCAGAGGCGCGGGCCGCGCCACGTCGTCGGTCCCTTCGCCCAGCGTGTCATGGTGGCGTCACGCGGTGTCGTTCCCGGCGGCATTTTCCAGTGGGGCATGGCGCGATATTTCGGTCTCGGCAGATGATCTGTCGGAATGCGTAACAGCCGGTATCGCGTCCTGGCCGCGCCTGGCGACCTATCCGCCTGACGTTGCACGGAAATCGCCGTTGTGCGAGCATCCCGGACGTGGCACGGACGGGGTCTCCCCGTCTTGGCCCGAGGCTTGCTCGCAATCGCCAAGCCAACTATAGCGACTGGACCGCCTCCTTGACGGTTCGGTGACCCTCGAAAGCAAAGCTGTTCCATGTCCGATAGTACGGTGCATCCCGAAGGCGGATCGCAAACGGTCGCCGCGACCGCCCAACTCACCGGGATCCTGCGCCGCGTCGCATCGCTCGGCGACATCCTCGAACGGTCGGTCGGCGATGCCACCCACCCGCTGAAGATTCAGCTTGAGCGTTTCGACAGCCCGGTCCATGCGGTCATCGACGGCAGGCCCACCACGCTGTTCGGCACCAACAGCTATCTCGGCCTCAATTTCGATCCGCGCTGCATCGCCGCCGCCGAGACAGCACTGAAGACCTGGGGCACAGGCTCAACCGCCTCGCGCGTCGCCAGCGGCAACCAGGCCGGCCATGCCGAGCTGGAGCGCACCATCGCCGCCTATTACGGCCGCCCGGACGCCATCGTCTTCTCGACCGGCTTCATGGCCAATCTCGGTTCGATCGGCGGTCTCGCCGCCGAGGGCGACCTCATCCTCTACGATGCCTTCTGCCACGCCAGCATCATCGATGCCTGCCGGGCGAGCGGCGCCACCTTCAAGTCCTTCCGCCACAACGACCCCGCCGATCTCGACCGGATGCTGTCGGAGGCGACGGTTCCGCCCTCGCGCACGCTCGTGGTGCTCGAGGGCCTCTATTCCGTCTGGGGCGACCTCGGCGCGGTCAAGGACCTCGCCACCGTCGCCAAGAAGCACGGCGCGCTGGTCCTGGTCGACGAAGCCCACGGCCTTGGTCTCTACGGCCCCACCGGCCGCGGCGTCACCGAGGCCCAGGGCGCCGAGCACCTGGTCGATGCCGTGGTCGGCACCTTCTCCAAGTCGGTCGGCGTCATCGGCGGCTATTGCGTCACCAGCCATCCGGCCCTGAAGGCGCTGCGCTTCCTCGCCCGCTCCTATCTCTATACCGCCTCGCTGCCGCCGGCCGTCGTCGCCTCGGCGCGCACCGCCATCGGCATCATCGCCGGCGAGCCCGAGCGGCGCGCCGACCTCTGGCGCAAGGCCGAGCGCTTCTGCGCCGGCGTGGAGGCCCTCGGCTATTCCATGTGTGCGGCGCCCGGTCCCGTCGGCGCCATCAAGATGCGCGGCCTCGTCCAGGGCCTCGGCTTCTGGCGCGAGCTGCTGGAGCGCGGCATCTACGTGAACATCCTCGTGCCGCCCGCCACTCCGAGCGGCGAGGTGCTCCTGCGCTATTCGGTCTCCGCCGCCCACACGGATGCCGACATCGACCTGTTTCTCGGCGTGCTGAGCGACCTCTCGCAGATGTCGCAGACAGCCTGAGGCGGCCTCACAGCAGGACGATGGCCTCCGCGAGCGCCGCCGCCTTGCCGTCCGCTCCCTTGACGAAGATGCGCAGGGTCGCCCGCGGGCGGCCCTCCGCCTCGTCGGCCCGCACCACGCGCGCCGACACCGTCACCGCCGTGCCGACCGGCACCGGCAGCGCGAAGCGGCTCGACAGCTTGGCGCAGGTGCCCCGCGGCAGCCATTCGGCCAGCGCCGTGTCGGCGAGGCCCATCAGCAGCATGCCCTGGACGATCGCGCCGGGCAGACCCACGGTGCGCGCCGCCTCCTCGTCCACGTGGATCGGATTGTCGTCGCCGGAGGCCGCCGCATAGGCCCGCACCATGGCCATGTCGACGGCGGCGAAATGCCGGTCCGGCAGGGCCGTTCCGAAGGGCAGGGGATGGGCGGCGGCGGTCATGGCACCAGCCTGAGGACGGCGTGGAGCCGCGCCACGGGCGTCGCGCCCTCGGAGATCGTTACGTCGAGGGCGAGATGGATCTCGTCCGTCCGCCGCACCTCGGCGGCGAGCGACAGCTCTCTGTCGACGGGAAGCGGCGACAGCATCTCGACCGTCTGCAGTTCGTGCACCGGGAGCGAGCCCGGCCGGTCGGCGGCGAGCTCGCGCACGAGGCCGACCAGTTCGGGCCGGGTCAGCCAGCGGATCGGATAGGTGGTGGGCGGGCGATCGCCGGCCCGTAGCCCGAGACTTGCGGCGAAGGCTGCGATGTCGGCGGCCGTGGCGACCACCGCGAACCCGGTCGTTCGCGTTCCGCCGACGAGGCTCACGCCGCCCGGCCGATGGCGAGCGAGGCGTTGATGCCGCCGAAGGCGAAGGAATTGGTCAGGGCAACGTCGAAGGCATGGTTGCGCCCGACATTGGCGACGCAGTCGATGGGGCAGGCCGGGTCCGCCTCCAGGAAGTTGATCGTCGGCGGCACGAAGCCCTCTTCCAGCGCCCGGATGGTGACGACCGCCTCGATGGCGCCGGCGGCCCCCAGCGTGTGGCCGTGGATGGGCTTGGTGGAACTGACGGGCAGGGCGCCCAGCCCTTGGCCGAAGACGCGGCCGAGCGCCTCGCTCTCCGTGGAATCGTTGAGGATGGTCGCGGTGCCGTGGGCGTTCACATAGCCGACAGCCTCCGCGCTGATGCCCGCATCGGCCAGCGCCAGCGTCATCGCTTCCGCTGCCCCGCTGACGTCCGGCTTCAGCATGTCCTTGGCGTCGCTGGTGGTGCCGTAGCCGAGGATGCGGCCGCGGATGCGGGCGCCGCGGGCTGCCGCAACCTCCTCGGCCTCGATGACCAGCGCCGCCGAGCCCTCGCCCAGCAGGAGGCCGTTGCGCCCGCGCGAGAAGGGACGGCAGAGCTGCGGCGACAGCACGCGCAGCATCTCCCAGGCCTTCATGCCGCCGGGGGTGACGATCGCCTCGGCGCCGACGACGATGGCCCGGTCCGTCAGCCCGGCGCGCACCATGTGGAAGGCGATGCCGAGCGCCTGGGCGGAGGAGGCGCAGGCGCTCGACACGACGAAGGTCGTGCCGGTGCAGCCATAGACCAGACCGACATTGGAGGCCGAGGCACTGATCATCGCCCGTGGCACGGTGAGAGGGTCGGGGCGCTTCTGGGTCAGCGCCATGTTGCGCGAAGATTCCTCGATCGTGCCGAGGCTGGCGATGCCGGTTCCCACGATCACCGAGGTGCGCGGGCCGAGCGGCACGTCCCCGGCGAGGCCGGCATCCTTCACCGCCTCGTCCGCGGCGATCAGGGCCATCAGCGTCACCCGGTCGAAGAACGAGGTCTTCAGATGCGGGAAGAAGCGCTCCAGGTCGAAGTCCTGCACCTGGGCGGCGATGCGGAGGTTGTTGCCGAACTCGTAGTCCAGCACGATCTGCTTGACGCCGGACACGCCCGTGGCCGCGGCTGTCCACAGGGCCTCGACCCCCTGGCCGGCCGTGGTGAGCGCACCGAGACCGGTGACGACGACGGAGCGGGACGTCACGGTCAGGCCTGCTGCGCTTTCTGGATATGCTCCTTGAGGACAGCGATGAGGCCGCCGACGTCCTTCACCTGCGCCAGGCTCTCATCCATCGGCACATAGACCTGGAACTTCTCCTCGATGGCGGCGAGGATCATCATGTAGTCGACGCTGGCGATGTTCAGCGATTCGAGCGTCGTGTCCGGCCCAACGCCGTTCAGATCGACCATGCCTTCCTTCGCGATCACCTCGACGAGGTCGCGCGTCAGCTGGTCGTCCCCGAAAGCGGATGCGGTATCGGTCATTCCGTGGCCTTCTTGTTTCTTCTCGACGTCGTTCCGGTCCTGACATCGTCACGCTAGGCGCTGGGCGCGCGCAAGCCAAGCTCTGGCCGCCCACGACGATCGCCCGCGTCCCGTGCGACGCTCAGTGCCTTCCTAACCTCTTATTTCCGTCCTATCTAGCACCCAGTTGCACCGGTGTCGGCCCGCAGGTCCGTCCGGCCACCATACGACGCGTTCACGAGGGTTCCCCCATGACCATTTCCCGAAGAGGTCTGATCGCCGCGGCCGGCCTCCTCGTGCCGGCGAGCCCCGCCCTCGCTCAGGACCGGCTGCCGCCGGTGAGCATCCGCCGGTCCGAACTGACCGTTTCGCGCTCCCTGGCCGTCGCCCGTCCCGACCTTCCGGTCCCCTCCGACCGCGGCATGCTCTTCTATGTCCAGCATGCCATCAACAAGAATGTTCTGGTCTATGCCGCGCGACAGCGGCCGGACGGCGGCCTCGATCCCCAGGCGCCGGTGGAGGTCTTCTGGCGCCGCTACGACGACGACAACGGCAATCGCCGTGAACTCTCCTTCTTCGAGCGGGTCTTCGCCTTCGGCGTCAGTGCCCAGTCCATCGCCCCCTCGCGCTATTCGGCGCGCATCGCCGGCTACCGCGAGCGTGACGCGGTGATCGAGGTGGGCTCCGACGGCAAGCCGCGCGCGCTGATGACCGCCGGCCAGCGCACCTTCCGCGTCGTCTATGCCTATGCCCAGGCCGAGGATCGCCGCTTCATCCCCAAGATCCACTACATCGACATCCACGGGATCGACATCGCCAGCGGCGAGGCGGTGCGCGAGCGCGTCCGCCTCGACATGTGAGCCTCAGCGCCCGCCGGCGCCCCAGCCGAAATCGTGCCACAGCCCGCGCGGAAAGGGATTCGGCAGGCGGTTGCGCTCGATGATCCGGCGGGAGAGCGTCTGTCGCTCCGCCGATTTCCAGCTGCCGAGGAAATGGTGACGGCAGAGGATGCGCCGGCCGAACAGCGGCAGGTCGGCATAGAGGTCCGGCGGCACCCACGCGATCTGGTGCAACACGTCCACGTCTTCGGGGCGGTTGGCGTAGAAGAACCGCGTCAGCGCCTTCGGCCCCGTCGCGTCTTCGATGTCGCGGCGCTCGGTCACCGGCCGCTCCGACAGGCGGCGGCCCATTTCGGCGGCGAAGGCGGCGAGGAAGGGATGTCCCGCCGGCGCGGCGAAGATGCAATTGGCGATCTGGAAGGGCTGGTCATAGCCGAGCTCGCGCTGGCGTATCCCGGTCACCTGCGCCTCGATGCCGAAGACGGCCCGATCGCGCGCCAGCACCGGGGCGAGCGGCGCCAGGCATTCCATGTCCATGTCGGCATAGATTCCGCCCTCGGCGAGCACCACCAGCACGCGGAACAGGTCGGCCTTCTGCACCGGGAAGCGGATGGCGTCGTAGACCGCGGCGAGGTCAGGGAACCGTTCCACGACGAACCGGTCCATGGCCGCATCGTCATAGAAGCGCAGGACAATCCCCGGGTTGTGCCGCACGAAGCTCTGCCGGAAGGCGGCGAGATCGGCGGGCAGGTCGGCCGACTTCCAGGTCTGGTGCAGGACGAGGGGAATCACGGAGGCTCCGGACGGTTCGCGCGGGTCAGTCTCGTCCGGCCCGCTCGATGCGCGCCATCAGGCCGAGGCCGGTGGCGATCATCGCCAGCGGCATGAACCACGCTGCGAACAGGGGATGCAACTGACCGTATTCCCCGAGCCAGACCACGATGTTGTTGGTGACATAGAGGAAATAGCCGGCAAGGCCGATCAGGATCATCGGCTTGAACAGGGTGCGCTGGGCCAGCAGCGTCATGGACAGGGCCGAGGCCATCAGCATCATGCCGAGCGGCAGCACCGCCTGGGCGATCCTGACGTGCCACCAGGCCCGGTAGGAGGGCTCGTCGAGCCCCTTGAGGCCCGCCAGGGCCGAGAGGGTGGATTGCGGCAGGTAGCGCGCGTCGATGCCGAGGTTGGCGAGCCAGAGCGGCTCGAGCGGCAGGGCTATGCTCTCCTCGGCAAAGCGCCGGGTGACGCCGGTGCCGCCGCCCGGACCGGGTGCGGCGCCCGCCGGGGCGATCCAGCGGCTGCCGTCCCGGAAGACCCAGATGCCCGGCGCCTCGCCCGGCGAGGCGCTGGCGGCGGAGATGCGGCCCGTCAGCCGCCCGCCCTCCGACAGCTCGAAGAGCTGCACGTCGGCCAGCGTCCGGTTGCGGAAGTCGATCCGGGCCTGGACCATGTGGTCGGCGAGGACGATCCAGCGCCGATCGTCGGGTTTCAGCCGCCGGTCGAAGCGCTCGCCATAGCTGCCAAGACGGCTCTCGATCTGGCTGGCGACGGCGGCGGGCCTGAGCACCGAGAGCGCGGTGACCTGCAGCGCCCCGAACAGCACGCCGAGCACCATGAGCGGCATCAGCGACTGCAGCGGCGAGCGGCCGCCGTTCCAGATCACGATGCGCTCGCGCGACTGGGTGAGGGTGATCTCCGACCAGAACAGGCCCATGAAACAGGCGAGCGGCAGGAGATTGCCGATGATGTCGCAGATGCGTAGCAGCAGGTACCAGCCCATCAGCAGGGCGATTCCTGCCGCGCCGCCGCCCGCCTGCGCCACGACCCGGTCGGCGCGCGAGGCGAGGTCCAGCGTCAGGGCGACGATGAGCAGCGCCGCGGCGACCGTTGCCACGTGGCTCGCATGGGCAATCGTCAGCGTGCGCGTGAATGTGCCGAAGGGCACGAGGCCGAAGCGACGGCCTGTCGCGGGAGCGGGGGTGGAGAACAGGGTCACGAGCGGCTGAGCCCCGGTCTGGCGATGGCCGAGGAGCGCAGCGCCACGGCGGCGACGAGGCCGATGCCGATGGCGAGGCCGCCGGTAGCGACCAGGCCCAGCACGGGCCATATCCCCGCCGAGAGGATCCCCGCCAGAACCGAGGTCCCCGCGATCTCCATGGTCATCAGCCCGGCGCAGGCCAGCGGCAGGACGAAGGCCTGGTTGGCGCGGGTCGTGAACGACAGCGCCAGGAGGGCGATCAGCGGCGCGATGAGGCAGAGCAGGCTCCGCCCGATGCGCTTGGCCAGTTCCAGCCTCTCGCCGCTGCGCGCGAAGGCGCCGGCGAAGAGCTCGGGCAGCGTCAGTTCGGCAATGTTGCGCCCGCGCGGGTCGAAGGGCACGACATCGTTGAAGACGAGGCTCTGCTGGGTCGATGTCCCGCGCAGCGAGGAGCTCGGCGCGACGGGTCGCTGCTGCGGTCCGGCGGAGCCCGGCGCCGGCGCGGGAAAGTCGTCCACCGCGAAATCGTAGAGGTGGAGCGCCACCCGCCCGTCGAGATCGGGGCCGACGAGCCGGGTGCCGTTGGCGACCACGACCCGCTCGCCGCCGCTCTCCGTCGGCTGGCGCACGAAGAGGCGCGGCGTGGGCACGCCGTCCGAGCGCGGCATCACCGCCACCGTGCCGATCCGCGTCTCGAACAGCCGGTTGGCCGTCACCGTGCCGCCGGTCAGGGCGTGGTACTGGGAGGAGAACATTACCAGCCGGAAGGCGTAGCGGGCCAGGGGGTCGACGAAGCCGCCCACCGCCAGGGCGGCGATCTGCGCCCAGACGCCGATGCGGATCACCAGCCGGATGAGGCCGTGCGGCGGAATGCCGAGGCTCGACAGCATGAGGAATTCGCGATCCTCCCTGAGGCCGAGCGCCACCCGATAGACTGAGATCAGGATGGCGGTGGGCAGCGCCAGCTCGAAGACCTGCGGCAGCATGGTGGCCATCATGGCGATGGTCTTGGCGAGCGGGGCGCGGATCTTCAGCACCTCCTCCAGCAGGCCGGATATGAGCTGCTCGGCAACGAAGATGCTCTCGATCAGCAGCAGGACCAGCGCCACCTGCACGGTGACGTCGCGCATGATCCGGTGCGCCTGCTGGCTGGGGAAGCGGCGCGCCCGGCCGCCGAGGTCGAGCTGCGAGACGAGCCGCCGCTTCAGCGCGAAGAGGCTTCTCACCACGGGGCGCGCCCCGCGCTGGCTTCGTTTCGCGCCGCGGTGTAGAGAGCCCACGGGCTGAACGGCAGCGGCCTCCCGCGCCCATCGGGGACGAATTCGGTTGCAGATTGCTGAAGCACGGTCACGGCGCGATTTTAGACGCTTCGTCCGCATCCCGCGACAACTCTATTCGGGCATGCCCGGATTTCAGCCGCCGCTCGACCTCGAGCGCACCCTTCTGCTCGACCCGCGCGTGGCTCCGTTCTTCACCCACGGCGAGGCCGCCTTCTTCATCGCCAGCGACGGACAGGGCCGTCCGCTCGGCCGCATCTCCGCCCAGTTCGACCGCCTGACGCCGGAGGGGCGCGCCGGCATCGGTCATTTCGGTTGCCTCGACGCGGTGGACGATCCCGCCGTCGTCGCGGGCCTCGTCGCCGCCGCGCGCGCCTGGCACGCGGCTCGCGGCCGCCATCGCATCGAGGGGCCCTTCACCTATTCGATCAACGAGGAGGTCGGCGTCCAGGTCGAGGGCCAGGATCGCGGCGACATGGTGCTCATGCCCTGGCACCCGCCCTATCTCGGCGCCCATGTCGAGGCGGCCGGTCTCGTGCCGGTCAAGGACCTGCTCGCCTATTCCGTACCGATCGAGCAGGGCGCCCGCTGGCGCGGGGTCCGTTTTGCCGAGCTTGCCGAGGGCAGCCGCATCACCGCACGCAATCTCAGGCTTGGAAACCTCGCCGCCGAGGCGGCGATCATGACCGAGCTCTTCAACGCTTCCTGGCGTGACAACTGGGGCTTCATTCCGCTCGCCACCGCGGAGCTGACGACGCTGCTGCGGGTGATCCGTCCGATCCTGAGGTCCGATCACGCCGTCTTCCTCGAACACGAGGGCCGGCCCGCCGCCTTCGCCTTCATCATGCCGAACGGCTATGAACTCTTTCGCGGCTTCGAGGGCCGGCTGCTGCCGTTCAACTGGGCGCGGCTTGCCTGGCGCATCCTGACCCATCGTTTCGCCTCCAAGCGGGTTACATTGCTGGGCGTCCGCACCGACCTGCGCGACACGATCCTGGGCGCAAGGCTGCCCGTCGTCGCCATCGCGCGGCTGATCGCCGCCAATCCACAGCCGGCCGACATCGAGATGAGCTGGATTCTTGACGACAATGTGCGTATGCGCCGTATCATCGAAGGCGCGGGCGGAACGATATCCAAGCGCTACCGGGTCTATGCGGATCCGGTGACGGGGGGTGAGGGTCCATGAGCACGGCAGACGGTACGGGCGCCCTCGCCCCGGTGGATGCCGCCTTCATGGTGAGCCATCCCGCCTCCTTGCTCGCCCTGGTGGGCGGCGCGGGCCTCTTTCCCTACGGCCCTGGCACCCTCGGCGCCCTCGTCGGCATTCCGATCGGTCTTCTCCTGCAGGCGACCCCGGCCGCCGTCGCTCTCGCCGTCGTGGCCGCCGCCTTCGTGGCAGGGGTATGGGCCTGCGGCGTCACGGCCGTCAGGTCGGGCCTTCACGACCATCCCGCCATCGTCTTCGACGAGACCTGGGCCATGGCCGCCGTCATCGCCTTCTCGCCGCCGGGCCTGCGCGCGGTCGTGGTCGGTTTCGTCGCCTTCCGGCTGTTCGACATCGTGAAGCCCTGGCCGATCGGCCAGATCGACGAGCGGGTCGCCGAGGGCTTCGGCATCATGCTGGACGACGCTGTGGCGGGGGTCTTCGCGCTCGCCTTGGTGTTCGGGCTCTGGCGTCTCGGCTGGCTCTAGTCCGCGGCGGTCAAACCCCGGCGATCACGCGCATGGTGAGAAGACCACAGGCCAGCGCGATGGCGACACCCAGTCCATCGAAGAGTTGCATGCGCGTGGCCCCGTTGTGACGGTGTGAAACGTAAAGCAACATGATGAATGAACCGTGTCTCCAGCGCGGCGGGTTCATTGCGGCGTTGTGTCCGCCGCGCGGCGGAACCGGGGAGACCGCCGCCTGTTGCAGCAGGGAGACACCGGTTCAGAGCACGAAATCGGCACCGAGATAGACCGCCTTCACCCGCGGATCGGCGACGATGTGCTCGACCGATCCCGAGGCCAGGATGAGGCCGCCGTCGAGGATATAGGCCCGGTCCACCAGGCTCAGCGTCTCCCGCACATTGTGGTCGGTGACCAGCACGCCGATGCCGCGCGCCGAGAGCTTGCGAACCAGGATGCGTACCTCGGTCACGGCGATGGGGTCGACGCCGGCGAAGGGCTCGTCCAGCAGGATGAAGGAGGGATCGCTCGCCAGCGTGCGGGCGATCTCCAGCCTCCGCCGCTCGCCGCCCGACAGCGCCCCGGCCTTGGAGCGCCGGACATGGGCGATGCCGAACTCCTCCAGAAGGCCGTCCAGCCGGGCGCGCAGCGCCTGCCGCTCGCCGATCAGCGATTCCAGCACGATGAGGATGTTGTCCTCGACCGAGGAGCCGCGGAAGATCGAGGCCTCCTGCGGCAGGTAGCCGAGGCCCATCCGCGCCCGCATGAACAGCGGCAGCCGCGTGATGTTCTTGTCGTCGAGCATGACGACGCCGCTGTCGGGCACCTGCATGCCCGCGATCATCGAGAAGGTGGTGGTCTTGCCGGCTCCGTTGGGTCCGAGCAGGCCGACGACCTCGCCGCGGCGCAGGGCGAGATCGACGCCCCGCACCGTGGGGCGTCCGTCATGGGCCTTGGTCAGGCGGCGCGCGATCAGCATGGCGCCGTCCCATCAGGGCGGGCGCGCCGCCGGGCGGTCGCCGCAGGGGCCGTCAGCTTTCGCCCTCGATGAAGGAGATGGTGAGGTCGCGCGCTTCCGGATCGGTGTACTGCTTGGGCGGCGACTTCATGAAATAGCTCGACGGCCCGCCGATCGGCCCGCCCTGCTTGCGGTCGAGGGCGATGCGGCAGCAGCGCACGGCGTCGATGACGACGCCGGCGGAATTCGGCGAATCCCAGACCTCGAGCTTCAGCTCCATGTTCAGCGGAACGCCGCCGAAGCCGGTGCCCTCGATGCGGATATAGGCCATCTTCCGGTCGTCGAGGAAAGGCACGAAATCACTCGGGCCGATGTGGATGTTGTCGGCCTCGATCGGCACGTCGATCTGGCTGGAGACGGCCTGGGTCTTCGACTTCTTCTTCGACGACAGGCGCTCGCGCTCCAGCATGTTGAGGAAGTCGGTATTGCCGCCGAAATTCAGCTGGTAGGTGCGCTCGATCTTGACGCCGCGGTCCTCGTAGAGGCGGGCGAGCACGCGGTGGACGATAGTCGCGCCCACCTGGCTCTTGATGTCGTCGCCGACGATCGGCAGGCCCTTCTCGGTGAAGCGCTTCGCCCAGTCGGGATTGGAGGCGATGAAGACCGGCACGCAGTTGATGAAGCCGCAGCCGGCCTCCAGCGCGCGCTCGGCATAGAACTCGCAGGCCTTCTGCGACCCGACCGGCAGGTAGCAGATGATGACCTCGGCGCGCGCGGCCTTCAGCGCCGCCGTCACGTCGACCGGCTCGTCCTTCGATTCGGTCACGACGCCGACCAGATGCTTACCGACGCCGTCCAGCGTCGGGCCGCGCTGCACCGTCACGCCGGTCGGCGGCACCTTGGCGAACTGGATCGTGTTGTTCGGCTTGGCGAGGATGGCGTCGGCCACGTCCTGGCCCACCTTGCGGCTGTCGATGTCGAAGGCCGCCACGATCTCGACGTCGCGGATATGGTACGGGCCGACCTCGACATTCATCAGCCCCGGGATCGACTCACCGGGCTTGGCGTCCTTGTAGTAGTGCAGACCCTGAACGAACGAGGCGGCGCAATTGCCCACACCGACGATGGCAACACGAATGGCAGACCGTGACACGAAACATCTCCAGGCGCTCGGGCCGAAGACCACCGGCTGCGCGCGGCTCCTTATACTGCATTGTTCCCCCATTTGAAGTGCTTCCGTCATGATCGTGACAGGCGCGGCCGGCCTTCTCGGTAACACCGTGTTGCGGGCGGCCGCCGCGCGCGGCCTCGCCGCCACCGCCTGGCTGCGCGGGCCGGCGGGAGGGGCGACGCTAGCCGGCCTGGACCTGCCCGTGGTCCATGGCGACCTCGCGGCCGACCCACTCGAAAAAATCGTGGAAAAGGCACGGATCGTCGTCCATTGCGCTGCCCGGGTGGCGATCGGGAGCACTGGCGACGAGGCGTCCCGCCGCGACAACGTGGTGGCGACGCAGAGGCTCGCGAGCGCCTGCCGTGCAGTCGGCGCACGCCTGATCCACGTCTCCACCGTCGACACCCTGGTGTGGGGAACGCGCGATTATCCCGGCGGCGAGACACCCGCGGCGCCCCATCCCCGTGATACCACTTACGCCGCCACCAAGCGCCTGGCCGAGGCCGCGGTGCTCGCCGAGATGGAGCGGGGCCTCGCCGCGACGATTGTCCATCCCGGCTTCCTGCTCGGCCCCTGGGACTGGAAACCCTCCTCCGGCCGGCTGTTGCTGGCCGCCGTGCGCGGCCCGCTCGCCATCGCCCCGCCCGGCGGCAACGACTTCTGCCATGCCGGAGCCGTCGCCGAGGCGATTCTCTCCCTGGCGGCGGCCCCGCCGCCCTCGGCGCGCTACGTCCTCTCGGGCGAGGCGCTGACCTATGCCGGGGCCTTCCGGCTGATGCGTCAGGCGGCGGGCCGCGCCCCGCGGGTCGTCGAGGCTCCCGCCGCCCTGGTGCGGGCCGCCGGGCGGGCGTGCGATCTGTGGGGCCGCATCACCGGCCGGGAGCCGGAGCTCAACGGCGCCGCGGCCGAGGTGGCCTGCATGCCGCACCACTTTTCCTCGGCCCTCGCCATCCGCGAGATCGGCTATCGCCCGCGCCCCGCCGCCGAGGCCATGCGCGAGGCGTGGACATGGTTCGTCGAACGCGGCTATGCGTGACCGCCCGCCGCCCCGCCCATCGATGAGAGCCGCCCCTTGAAGATCGCACTCGTGAGCGACTGGTTCGTGCCGCGCCTCGGCGGCATCGAGCTGCAGATGCGCGATCTCGCCCTGGCCCTGCGGGAGCGTGGGCACCAGGTCCGCGTCATCTGCGGCGTCCCCGGCGAGGCGGAGGTGGACGGCATCCCGGTCGAGCGCCTGCCCGGGCCGCGGCTCCCCGGCTTCGGCATCGCCTTCACGCCCGCGGTCTTCTCGGCGCTCAGGACCGCCGTTGACGCCGGCGGCGGCGACGAGGTCGTCCACGTCCATTGCGGCAACGTGGCGCCCATCGCCCACCATGCCGTGCAGCACTGCATCCGCAGGCGCATCCCGGCCGTCGCCACCTTCCACTCGGTGCTGAAATACTATGACCTGCCGCTCATGGCGCTGAACGCGCTGCACGGCTACGGCCGCTCCGCCGTCCGCTTCACCGCGGTCTCGACGGTGGCCGGCGCGGCGCTGCGCCCGTTGCTCGGCGACAGGGCCGTCACCGCCATCCCCAACGGCATCGACCTGGCCTGGTGGCGTCGCCCGGAGGACCTCGCGCCGCGGACCGGTGGGCCGGTCGAGTTTGTCTCGGTGACGCGGCTGCAGAAGCGCAAGCGGGCGCGGTGGCTGGTCAAGGCCTTCGCCGCGGCCGTGGCGCACCTGCCGCCCGGCGCGGCGCGGCTGACCATCGTCGGTGACGGCGACGAGATGGCCGCCATCGCGGCCATCATCCGCCGCGCCGGCATGGAGGACCGCATCCGCCGAGCCGGCCGCGAGACGCGCGAGGCGATCCGCGAGAGGCTGCAGCGCGCCGACGTCTTCCTGCTGGCTTCCCGGCTCGAGGCCTTCGGCATCGCCGCCCTCGAGGCGCGCGCCGCCGGCCTTCCCGTCGTCACCATGGCCCAGTCGGGTGCCCGCGACTTCCTGAGGGACGGGGAGGACGCCATCCTCGCCGGCGACGACGGCGAACTCGCCGCCGCCATCCGCCGGCTCGTGGAGGAGCCGGCCCTGCGCGTCAGGCTCGGAGCCGCCGCCGCCCTGCCGCCGGCCGGCGTCGACTGGAGCGAGGTGGCGCCGCTCTACGAGGCGGAATATGCCGCGGCGCGGGCGGTGCTCGCTTAAGGCTCGTCGAGCCGCCGCTGGCCCTTGTCGTCCTGCGGCAGCGCCCAGCCGAGATAGCCCAGGCTCACCAGCGAGGCGACGAAAAGCACGCCGTGGTGGATCAGCGCCGCGGCGGTGGCGAGCGGCAGCGGCACGCCGAGATACTGGTAGCAGAGGATGACGGTCGCCTCGAAGACGCCGAGGTGGCCGGGCGAGACCGGCGCCATGGTCGCGAGGTCGAGGGCGGCCACCACCAGCACCGCTGCGGCCACCGAGGGCTCGATCCCCACCGCCACCTGCACCGTCATGACCATCAGCACCTCGGCTGCGGTCTTGGCGAAGGTCAGCAGCACCACCGCCGTGCCGAGGACCGGGTCGCGCAAGGGCTCGAGATGGTCGACGAAATCGGCGACATGGCCGACCAGTTGCGCCGGGCGCGGTGACAGGCCGATGCCGAGCCGGCGCAGCCGGTTGCCGCCATGGGCGGCGACGAGCAGCGCCACGGTCACCAGCGTCATGACGCCGGCGAGGGCGAGGAGGCCGGAGCGGATCCAGTCGGGCACGGGCACGAGCAGGGCTGCGAGCGACAGCGTCGCCACCTTGCCGATGCCGGTGACGAGCTGGTCCACCGTGTAGAGCGAAGCGGCGGCGGAGGCCGGCAGGCGGCCGCGCACGATGAGGAAGCCGACGGAGGCGACGACACCGGTCATCGGCAGCGAGGTGTTGGCCGCCCCGCTCAGCGCCGTCACCTGCGCCATGCGGGCGAAGCTCGGCCGGTGCGCCTTCGGCGCCAGCAGCTGCCATTGCAGGATCCAGAACGGCCAGCCCGCCAGCGAGGCGAAGACGGCGACGAGCGCCCAGTGCCACTTCGCCCCGGCGAGGGCGGCGATGACCTCGGCCCAGGGCAGCGCATAGGCGGCGATGCCGGTGAACAGGGCCAGCACGCACCAGCCGAGGACCCACCACAGGCGCCGGGATGGCGGCGCCGCAACCTCGGTGACGGGGGCGGTCATGCGGCTGCGCCTTTCAGCTGGGCATCCTTCACCTGCGCGCCGAGGTTGCGCATGGTCATGAAGGTCGCCCCCCGCCCCTTGAAATAGCCGATCACCGAGGCGAGGGCGTCGAGCGCCGGTTGTCCCGTCCGGAAGCGGCAGTCGTAGCGCAGGCTGGACTGGCGGAAGTCGACGAATTCCCAGGGGTGGACGAAGAGCACCACCGGGTCGGGCAGCCGCCCGAGGAAATATTCGCGCAGCAGCTTCGGGATGCGCAGCGCGCTGGAGGTGATCGAGGCGGGGATGCGGACGAGGCCCGGGGCGTTCTCCTCGCCCGGCACGTCCTTCTTGTAGCGTGCCTGCGAGGAATCGAGGACGAAACCCTCGTCCTGGAGCAGGTCGAGATAATGGCCGGGAAAGCGCAGGTAGGGGGCGCGGAACGAGCTGATCTCGGCGAAATCGCGCAGGCGCCTGGTCGAATCCTGGATCTCCCAGCGGGCGCTGTCCTTCGACATCCAGTCGAAGCGCTGGTGGGTGACGCCGTGGCAGGCGAGCTCGTGTCCGCCGTCGACCACGGCGGTGACTGCGGCAGCATGCAGCCGGGCCGTCTCCCCGGTGGTGAACCAGGTGACCGGCACCGCCTCCCGGGCGAAGAGATCGAGGAGGCGCGGCGCCCCTTCCGTGACCCCCCGCCACGTCCACAGGAACGGCGGGCAGTCGGGTTCCATGTCGAC
This sequence comes from Pseudomonadota bacterium, assembly GCA_023416965.1. Taxonomy (GTDB): domain Bacteria; phylum Pseudomonadota; class Alphaproteobacteria; order Rhizobiales; family Phreatobacteraceae; genus Phreatobacter. The sequence continues at coordinate 23,885 of JAEZGJ010000058.1, forward strand.
GGTGAGCGCGACGCGCAGGGGCGGGAGAGGAGCGGGCATGGCCGCGCTCTTAGAGCATTTCGCAGGCGAGGGGGAGAGGCCCTCGCCTGCACGGCGGCCGCCCGGGTCTACGGTGGACAGCCGCCGTTGTCCGGGTGTGCCGGGATCAGTTGCGCGTATGCGGCAGCGAGGAATGGTGGACGACCAGCCGCAGCCGTCCCTCGCCGTCCTTCACGAACTGCCAGGTCTTGTCGACGGTGGTCACCCGGCCGTTGCCGTCGGTCATGCTGACATTGCCCATGGTCGTGGCGGTGTTGCCGGCGATGAAGACGGCAGCGTCCTTCACCTCGCAGGACTTCCAGCCGTTGAGGGCGAAGCCGCTGTCGTTCGGGAAGGCGGGGTCTCCGCCGACGAAATAGGCGAGGGCGCCGGCACGGGTGGTTCGAAAGGTCTGCGGCGCCAGGGTGAGGGTCGGTTTGAACAGCACGGCGCCGAGCTGGTAGCCGTAGGCCGCGTCGATCACCTTCTCCGCCAGGGCGCGGGCCGCGGGGCCTCCCTGCGTCGCGTGGGTCTGGGCGATCTGGACGAGGGCGTCGCACCATCCCTTCTGGGCGGCCGCGAGTTCGGCCGGCGTGATCGCCTGGTTGACGACGGCCGGTGCATCGGCAGATCGCGACACCGTGGCCGAGCCTGCGCAGAGGCCGCCGAGGGCGACGAGCGCAGCGGTCGCCCGCAGCAGGTTGCGCACCAGCCGTCGCGTCGCCGGGGATTCGAGGGAAATAGGACTGCTCAGCGCCATCACCAGGGTCTCCATCACGGATCTGCCAGTCGGAGGACCGGCTTGCTCGATGTGCAGCGCGACGGTAGAAGTTGATCCTCGGCGTCGGAAGTCAAAATGCTGCAGAGATCTTCGTGGCCTCGAAGAGGATTGATCAATTTCTTCGGTGTTGTCGATGAAATTTGGAAATGTTATTATTGAAATGGATAAAATTGCTACGTATCTGACGCCGGATTACGAAAGGGCAATCGCGCATTGCGCCGGCTCCATCCTGCGGCTCCACGCGGGCGAGCGTATCGTCAACAAGATCTTCGGACGTGCGGCGCAGTCTCATGCCGCCGGTCTTCTGCTGGTCATGGCTTCGGAGGCCCGCCTCGGTCTCGGCAGCCGCCCCACCCTCGGCGTCATCCAGAAGGCCATCGGCAAGCCGCGCACCATTGCCGCCTTCATCGCCCTGCTGCGGTTTTCCGGCTTCGTCTCCGTGGAGGCCGACCCCGACGATCGCCGCAGCCCCTTCCTCGTCCCGTCCGAGCGGCTGCAGGCGGGCCTGAGCGAATGGCTCGCCCATCACATGCTGGCCGGCGAGATCATGGGTCTGGTCCCGTCCGGCCTCGCGGCACGCATGCGCGCCGATCCCGACTACCGCACGGCCATGTTCGCCGCCTCCCGGCAGGTGCTCGAGCGCAGCCGTGCCGCCATGGCCGGCCCCGGCGCCGCCGCATGGTTCGACGCCTTCGACTGCGGCGACCGTATCGCCCTGGTTCTGCTCGACAGGCACTACAGCGAGGCGCTGCGGACGGGAGAGGCCTTCGCCTTCTCCAGCCGCCAGACCGCCGCGCTGATCGGCATTTCCCACGGCCACGTCCGCAATGTGATCAATGCCGCCGCCGAGGCGGGCTACCTCACCTTCGTGGGGCAGCGTGACCGGATTGTCCTGTCGCCGCGCATGCTGCGCGAGTTCGGCCTCTGGCACGAGCGGTTCTGGACCTGGGTGGGCGAGGCCGCCAGGTCCGCCCAGCACCTCGCCACGGCGCTACCACCAGTCCCGGAAGGCGGCGATGGCGGCGAGGTCGTTCGTCCCTGACCGGTTGGGGCCGAAGGTGAGGGCGGCGAGGTCGGAGGCCTCCGTCTCGATCGGCAGGCCGCGCCCCGGAATGACCAGGCGCGAAACGCCTCGCCTGGCGAGATGCCCGGCGAACCAGACGTCGTCGACGAAGCGCAGGCCAGGCTCATGGCCCGAGAAGTCGTGCACCGACGCGTCGAAGGCGCCTGGCGGCACCAGATAGCCCCAGGTGCCGAGGAGGATGTCCACCGGCTCCGGCGCGGCGAGAGCGGTCGCGAAGATGTGCGGGAAACGCTTGGGATGGGCCCCCGGCACGATGCGCCAGCCGCGCCAGCCGATGGCGGCGCCAGGCAGGCGGCGGTGCCAGGCAAGCAACTGCTCGATGAAATCGGCGGGATAGATGACGTCGTCGTCGACCACGACGATCGCCGCCTCCGGCTCGGCGAGAAGCGCCGGCAAGAGCTTGGTGGCAGGCCCCTGGTCGGTCGTGTCGAGCACGTCGACACTGGGGAAGGGCGGTTCGAGGCGCGGATAGGGCAGGCCCGACCGCCGCGACACCTCCGGACGGGCGAGGATGATGCGGTCGGCGGCCACCGTCTGGTCGAGGAGGCTGCGGAACACCGGTGTCAGCCTGTCCATGCGCTCGGGGACCGTCGTCAGCGTCACCACGAGTCGCTCCGGCCGCGGCGGGGAGGGGGGCCGCGCCGGTGGTGTCTCCCGCATCAATTTGCGTGCCCGGGCATGATCCTGATAGAGCCTAGCCGGCGTCATGCGCCGGAAGCGCATCAGCGCGTTGCGGATCATCATGGCCGGCGGGCCGGGGCGGTCCGGAAAGTGGGGCGCATCTCGGCCTCGGCTCCTTTCGGGGTGAGGACGGGCTCATAGCACCGCACGCGGCAAACGGGGAGCCGGGTTGATGTCGGAAAGCTGGGTCTCGCGGCTTCTCGCGAGCCTTGAACGGGGCGCCTCCCTCCAGGACGTCGCCCGCAGTGCGTCCTTCGCCGGAACGCTGGCGAAGGTGGCTTCGCTGCTGGCGCGCACCGGTGTCACGCCCAATACGCTGACGCTGCTGTCGCTGCTGCCGGCCCTCGTCTCCGGCGTCCTCGCCGCCTATGGCGCCTTCGGCTGGTCGACGCTGTTCCTGCTGCTCTCCGGCGTCTTCGACATGCTGGACGGCCCGCTCGCCCGCTCCACCGGCACGGTCAGCCGCTACGGTGCCCTGCTCGATTCGACCGTCGACCGCATCACCGACGCCGCCCCGCTCCTCGGCCTCACCGTCTTCTACGCCACCTCCGGCTGGATGGCCGTCGTGCCGGCCTTCACCCTGCTCGCCGCCTATACCGTCTCCTATGTCCGGGCGCGCTGCGAGGGCCTGAAGGTGCAGCTGCCGCCGCTCTGGATGCGCCGCGGCGACCGCATGGTGCTCATCGCCCTGTCCCTGCTCCTCGGCGTCCTGTCGCCTTCCATCGCCCTCGCCGGCATCGGCCTCGTGGGCGTGCTGAGCCTCCTCGCCGCGGCCGATGCGCTCCGCGTCGCCCGCCACGTCATCGACGCCCGGGTGCCGGAGGTGCGCGCCGTGGCGGACGCCCCGACCGGCCGCGACACCGCCGCCTGAGACCTCCCATGATCGACACCGCCCGGACGCGCCTGACGGACCTGTGGGGCCGCTGGTGGCTGGCGCCGCTGGCGCCCGCCCTCTATGCCCTCGCCATGGTCCCGGCCGGGCAGTTCCGGCCCGAACACGCGCTGATCGGCGGCCTGGTCCTCATCCTCGGCCTCTTCAACCGCACCACCCAGCGTATCACCGCCGCCCTCTATCCCGGCGTCCTCGTCGCCATCGCCTCCGACGCCATGCGCTTCGTCGTGCCGGTCTTCGTCACGCCGGAGCGGGTCCATGCCTGCGACCTGCGCGCCCTCGAGCTGAAGCTCTTCGCCGTGGCGCCGGACGTCACGCCGGGCGACTGGCTGCAGCAGCACACGGCGCCCTTCTGGGACGTCTTCTTCGCCGTCCCCTACGCTGCCTTTCTCTATGTCGTGCCGGTCTATGCGCTCTATCTCTTCGTCCGCGACCGGGAGCGCATGGCGCTGTATCTCTGGGCCTTCGCCATCGCCCATGCCATCGGCTTCGCCATGTGGCTCATCGTGCCGGCGGCGCCGCCCTGGTACGTCCGCATGAACGGCTGCCTCGTCGACGTGAAGGCCGCCGCCAATGCCGCCGGCCTGCTGCGCGTCGACGATCTCTTCGGCATGACCTATTTCAGCCAGTTCTATGCCCGCGCCGCCAATGCTTTCGGCGCCATGCCCTCCATGCACGTCGCCTTCCCGCTGATCAGCCTCTTCGCCGCCCTCGGCCGCGCCACCTGGCGTACCTGGCCGCTGCACCTCTTTTACGCTACGACCATGTTCATAGGCAGCGTCTATCTCGACCACCACTGGATCCTCGACGGCATTGCCGGCGCCGTCGTGGCGCTCGCCGCTGTGTGGATCGCGGCGCGGCTCCTCGGCCTGCCCTGGCCCTGGCCGCCGCATTCTTCGAAGCCCTGAAA
>JAEZGJ010000063.1 GCA_023416965.1 Pseudomonadota bacterium
TCGCCGCCCTCCTCGGCCGCGCCCCGCGCGAGGCCGGCTGGCTCATGGGCGGCGCCGGCCTCGCGGCCCTCGCCGCGCTCGCCGCCATCGAATGGCTCGGCCGCAGGTCCCGCGTCGGCCATGACACCGCCACCGCCGCGGTGCTGGCCGCCGGCTTCGGCCTCGGCCTCGCCCTCATGTCGGTGGTGCAGACGCTCGCCGTCGGCCGCCAGGCGGGACTCGAGAGCCTGCTCTTCGGCTCGGCGGCGGGCATGCTTCCCGGCGAGGCGCAGATGATGGCCGTCCTCGCCGTTCTCGTGCTCGCCGTCGTCGCTCTGCTGCTGAAGGAATTCTCCGCCGTCGCCTTCGACCCGGACTTTGCCGCCACAGTGGGTCTGCCCGTGGCGCGGCTCGATGGGCTCGTCGCCCTCGTCTGCGCCGTCGTGGTGGTCGCCGCCTTGCCCATCGCCGGCTTCGTCCTCGCCGTCGCGCTGGTGGTGATCCCGCCCGCCGCCGCCCGCTTCTGGTCCGACCGTGCTGGCACGGTCGTCGCCGTCGCAGCCCTCCTCGGCGCCGTCTCCGCCTTCACCGGCGCGGCGCTCTCGGCGGTGCTGGCGGATACGCCCACCGGTCCCGCCATCGTCCTCGTCGCCGCCTGCCTCTTCGCGCTCAGCCTCCTCTTCGGGCGGGCCCGCGGCCTTCTCGGAGGTCGCGGCTGATGGCCGAGTTCTGGACCGTCGACTTCGTGCCGCTCCTCGCCGCCTCGCTCTCGGCGCTCGCCTGCGCCCTCGTCGGCAATCTCCTCGTCCTCACCCGCCGGGCCATGGCGGCCGACGCGCTCAGCCATGCTGTCGTCCCCGGCGTCGTCGTGGCCGTGGCGATCAGCGGCCTGTCGGGGAGCCTCGTCGTGCTCGCCGGCGGCCTCGCCGCGGCCTTCGCCGCCTCCGGTCTCGTCGCGCTCCTCATCCGCCTCGGGCGGGTCGAGCCCGGCACGGCGCTGGGCGTCGTCTTCACCACCTTCTTCGCCTTCGGCATCCTGGTGCTGGAATGGTCCGGCCTGTCGCGCACCGGCTTCGACATCCACCACGTGGTCACCGGCTATCTGGAGGGGCTGATCTGGATTGGCCGCGATCCCGGCGCACAGGCGAGCCTCCTCCAGTCGCTCATGGACCTGCCGCAGGTGGTCTTTGAACTCGCGATCGTCCTCGTCCTCGTCGTCGCCATCCTCGCCGCCTTCCGCAAGGAGTTCGCCCTCCTCGCCTTCGATCCGGTCTTCGCCCGGGCGAGCGGCCTGCCCGTGGGGCTCCTCGAGGCGGCGCTTCTCACCGCCACGGCGCTCGCCTGCACCGCCGCCTTCAAGTCGGTCGGCGTCGTGCTGGCGGTGGCCATGATCGTCTGCCCGGCCGCCACGGCGCGCCTCCTGACCACGCGCCTGCCGCAGCAGATGGCGCTGTCGGCGGCCATCGCCCTCGCGACCGTCTTTGTCGGCTATGCGGCGGCGGTCCTCGGGCCGCGCCTGTTCGGCTCGGCGCTGGCCCTCAACGCGGCGGGAACCATCGGCGCCATGGCGGGTCTGGCTCTGGTCGCGACGGCGGCGCTGCGCGGGCGCGCCTGACGCCCGGCGCAAATCCATCGGCGCTGCGGCCGCGTATCGGCTTCCAACCGCGTCCGTTCAGGCGTATCACCCGCCCCAGCGAGACATTCCCACCGCGAGTTCCCATGCGCGAGATGAAGCTTCCCGCCGGCCACGTTCCCGTGAAGACCGGCAAGATCGGCGTGCTGCTGATGAACCTCGGCACGCCCGACGGCACCGACTACTGGTCCATGCGCCGCTACCTCAAGGAGTTCCTCTCCGACCGCCGCGTCATCGAGACCTCGCGCGCCATCTGGTGGCCCATCCTCAACCTGATCATCCTGCAGACGCGGCCCCAGAAGAAGGGCAAGGACTACGCGACGATCTGGAACACCGAGAAGGACGAGAGCTTCCTCAAGACCATCACCCGCAACCAGGCGGAGAAGCTCGCCGCCCATCTCGCCGGCATCAGCCCCGACATCCATGTCGAATGGGCCATGCGCTACGGCAATCCCGCCATCAAGCCCGCCATCGAGCGGCTGATGGCCGAGGGCTGCGATCGCATCCTCGCCTTCTCGCTCTATCCGCAATATGCGGCCGCCACGACCGCCACCGCCAACGATCACGTCTTCCGCGCCCTGATGGAGATGCGCTGGCAGCCGACGCTGCGCATCGCGCCGCCCTATCATGACGAGCCGGCCTATATCGCCGCGCTCGCCCAGTCGGTTCGCAACCACCTTGCCACGCTGGACTTCGAGCCGGAGGTGATCCTCACCTCCTTCCACGGCATGCCGAAGGACTACCTGCTGAAGGGTGACCCCTATCATTGCCAGTGCGCCAAGACCTGGCGCCTCCTGCGCGAGGAGCTCGGCTACTCGCCCGAGCAGATGATGATGAGCTTCCAGTCGCGCTTCGGTCCGGACGAGTGGCTGAAGCCCTATACCGACGAGACCGTCGGGGCCCTGGCGAAGCGGGGCGTGAAGAGGCTGGCCATCATCGCCCCCGCCTTCTCCGCCGACTGCCTCGAGACGCTGGAGGAACTCGACGGCGAGAACCGCCACATCTTCGAGGAGCACGGCGGTGAGAGGTTCACCTACATTCCCTGCCTCAACGAATCCGAGCTCGGCATGAAGGTGATCACCACCGTGGTGGAGCGGGAGCTGAAGGGCTGGGTCTGACACGCAACATTCGAAAGGGTGCGGCGTCGCGTGACCGAAACAGGACGGGCTGAGACAGCGGCGCTTCCGCGCCCCGCTGCGCTCCTGTCCGTTTTCAGAGGTCCCGATGGCCACCCTTCTCTTCGTTCACGCCCCCCGCACCATTCTCGGTCTCCTGTTTCTCGTCAGCGCCGTCGACGGCTTCTGGGCCATGGCGACCGGCAACCATCTCATTCACCCGCCGGTCTCGCCGGAGGGCCGCCTCTTCGAGCAGGGCCTGCAGATGTCCGGCTTCTTCTGGCCCTTCCTGAAGGTGATCAACCTGATCGGCGGGCTCTCGCTCATCTTCAACGTGGCCCCGGCCTTCGGCCTTGCGCTGATCGCCCCCGTCATGGCGACGATCGTTCTGTTCCACGCCTTCCTCAACCCGCAGGGCCTGCCCCTGGCGGGCATCCTGGTGGTCACCGGCCTGATGCTGGTCTGGGCCTATCGCGACCGCTACGCGGCGCTGTTCCGCTGAGGCCACGCGGTGGGGCGGTGCCTCACCCCACCGGACGGCTGTCCTCGATCACCTTGCCGTCATTGGGCAGCGAACCGGGCTTCACCGGCTCGACCTGCCCCTTGAGCTTGAGGATCGCCTGCACGCTCTCGCCGACCGCATGGAGGAATTCCGGCGAGCGGGAGCGCGATTCCACCTTCAGCGTCATGGCGTCGGTCTCGCCGTTGCGCACCACGATCAGCCGCGCCTTGGCGATCTCGGGATGGCGCTTCACCACCTCCGCCACCTGTTCGGGCCGCACGAACATGCCCTTGACCTTGGCGGTCTGGTCGGCGCGGCCCATCCAGCCCTTGATCCGGGTGTTGGTGCGCCCGCAGGGCGAGGCGCCGGGCAGGATGGCCGTGAGGTCGCCCACCGCGAAACGGATCAGCGGGTGGTGCGGGTCGAGCACGGTGATGACCACCTCGCCCACCTCGCCGGGCGCGACCGGGTCGCCGGTGCCGGGGCGGACGATCTCCAGGATGATGTCCTCGTTGAGCACCAGGCCCTGGCGCGCCTCGGTCTCGTAGGCGATGACGCCGCACTCGGCGATGGCGTAGGTCTGGTAGGCATCGACGCCACGGGAGGCCACCTCCTTCTGCAGCGAGGCCGGGAAGGCCGCCCCGCCGACCAGGGCGCGCCTGATGGAGGAGGCATCGCGCCCCTTCTCCTTCGCCGCGTCGAGCAGGATCTTCAGGAAGTCGGGCGTGCCGGCATAGGCGCTGGGGCGATAGGCCTCGATCAGGTCGAGCTGTGCCTCGGTATTGCCCGGCCCCGCCGGGATGACGGCACAGCCCACCGCCCTGGCGCCGGAATCGAAGCACCAGGCGCCCGGGGTGAGGTGATAGGACAGGGTGTTCAGCACGATGTCGCCGCGCTTGAAACCCGCCGCCGTCATGGCGCGCCCGACGCGCCAGACGTCGTGGCCGATCGCTTCCGGCTCGAAGATCGGCCCCGGCGACATGAAGAGGCGCCCGAAGGCGCTGGGCTTGCCGGGCACGAAGCCGCCGAAGGGCAGCGCCGCCTTCTGCAGGGCCGGCAGGTCCGACTTGCGCTGGATCGGCAGTTCGGCGAGCGCCGCCCGCGTCGTGATGCTGCGCGGGTCGATCTTTCCGAGGTGCCGCCGCCAGGCCGGCACCTTCATCGCCGCTGTCAGCACCTGCGGCAGGCGCTTCATCAGGTCCTTCTCGCGGACGCCCTCGTCGCGCGTTTCGCGCTTGTCGTAATGGCCAGCCATGACGGTCTCCCTCGGGCCGATTATCGGACCTGGGCAAGGCGGAGCCAAGTCCGCCCTTGATCCGAAGGAACACGGACGCGCCGGAAGGCCCGTCCGGGGAATGGGAGGTAGGATGGAACAGCCATTCCGTCAGCCCGCCCAGCCACAGGCCCTCAGCGCCGGCTCCATCGCCTCGGGCGGCGGCGCCTCGGCGGCGATCGCCGGCCGTTTCGGATCGAAGGGGACGAGGACCGAGCGCGCCAGCAGGTGCAGGCCCGGTCCGCCGCGGCGCGGCGCCGTGCCGTAGATCGTGTCCCCGAGGATGGGGAAGCCGCTCTCGGCGCAGTGCAGCCGCAACTGGTGGGTGCGGCCGGTGACCGGCTCCAGCGCCAGCCATGTCCGCCCCTCGCCCCGCCCGAGTACCCGGTAGCGTGTCAGCGCCGGCTGGCCCTTCGGGTCGGCCCTCATCCACCAGCCGCGCTTCGGGTCGCGCGGGCTCATGGCCATCGCGATCTCGCCGGCCTCGTCCGCCGGCCCGCCTTCAACGACGGCCCAGTAGGTCTTCGTCACCTCGCCGCGCTTGAACATCTGCCCGAGGCGCTCCAGCGCCCGGCGGTGGCGGCCGAGCACCAGGCAGCCGGCCGTGTCCTTGTCGAGACGGTGGGCGAGTTCTGGCGCCCGCGGCAGGCCGAAGCGCAGCACGTCGAGATGGTCGGCGAGCGTCTCGCCGCCGCCCGGCCCCTTGTGCACCGGCAGGCCCGCCGGCTTGTTCAGGATCAGCACGCTGGCGTCGCGGTGCAGAAGGCGCGGGATGAGCCCGAGCGGATCGTCGGGAACGGGGTGCGGAGCGGCTGACGTCATGGCCCTTGATAGGATGCCGCCGCCGCTCCCGCCAGCGGGGCGTCAGCCCCGGTGACTGCGTTCGATCTTCGCGGCCACGACCAGCGCCGCCATCAGGACCAGCGCGGCGTTGAAGACGTGCGCGGCCTTCGGCCATCCCCCGCCCCCGCCGGCACCGAGCACGATCTGGACGACGGTCAGAGCCGCGACGAGCCCCGTCCACCAGCGCAGCGGCCTGACGGACCGGCGCAGCCACGGGGCGGCCGCGAGGATGGTGACCGGGATCAGCAAGAGGAAACCCAGCGCCACGTGGCCGATGCGCAGGGCCGGGTCGTGGAACAGCATCAGCCCGGCGAGCAGGAACTGCAGCGGGATCGCCGCGACCAGCATCCTGGCCGAGACGACGACCGCCGTTGGGGCCTTGCGCCCGGCGTTCCGGGCCGGGGCGGGGTCCATGTGCGCGTCCATGTCAGGCCTCCCCGGCGACCGGTGACGGGGAGCGGGCCGCCCGCCAGCCGGAGAGATGCCTGGCATAGCCCGCGGCGGTGGCGGCGAGGTCCTCGGGCGACATCTTGCCCGCGCGGTAGACGAGGAAGGGGTCGCCCCAGGGGAGGCGGCAGCGATGGGCGGTGGTGCGCAGGGGCGCGAGCAGGTCGGCCAGGGGCATGAGGTTGGCGCCGCCCGGGCGGTAGGCCTCCTCGACGTTGCCGGCCGTCGCGGCGACGAGCAGCGGCGTGCCTTCGAGCAACCGGCCCTCGCGCTCGTAGGCGATGTAGTACATCCGCGTCAGCACGGCGTCCTGCCATGCCTTCAGGAGCGGCGGCGTCGCGTACCACTGGACGGGGAACTGCAGGACGATCCGGCTCGCGGCGAGCAACCGCGCCACCTCGCGGTCGACGTCGATCGCGCCGTCCGGATAGAGCGCCTGCATGTCAACCACCGTGACGCCGTCGAGCGCGGCGGCGGCCGCGGCGAGCGCCGCGTTGGTCACGGAGCGGCCCGGCGAGGGGTGGAAGACGAGGACGAGCGTCCCGCCCGGCAGAGAGGCGGGGGACGGGGCGGGAGAGATGGACAGGGACATGGCGACCTCCGGTGGGAACGGGGTCACCATCGCGAAGCCATTTGCATCTATCCAACGGATGGAAAACATATCATGATATCGATGCCATGAATTTGCGGTCGGTCGACCTCAACCTGCTCGTCGTCCTCGACGCCCTCCTCGACGAGGCGCACGTCTCCCGCGCGGCGATGCGGGTCGGCCTGTCGCAGCCGGCGGCCTCGGCGGCGCTCGACCGCTGCCGCCACCTTTTCGGCGACCCGCTGCTCGAGCGTGGCCGCGGCCTGATGCGGCTGACGCCGCGCGCCGAGGCGCTGCGCCTGCCGCTGAAGGCCGTTCTCGCCGAGACGTCCGCTCTGCTCGACCCGGTCGAGATCGACCTCGCAAGCCTCCGGCAGACGGTCCGGCTGGTAGCCGCCGACCATCCGGCAACCCTGCTCGCCGGCCCCCTCCACCACCGGCTGGCGGAGACCGCGCCCGGCATCGATCTGGTCATTCAGCCCTGGCACGGTGCGCAGGCCGCCCTCGACGCCCTGGCGCGCGGCCAGACGGATCTCGCCACCTCGGTCTTTCCCAAGGTCGACCCCTCGTTCCGGCGCCATCAGCTGCTGTTCGAGACCTATCGCGTCGCCATGCGGCGCGGCCATCCCGCGGCGGCCTCCTTCGACCTCGACGCGTGGCTGGCCCATCCCCACGTCGTCGTCTCCGGCCGCGGCGATACGCGCGGGGCGCTGGACGAGGCCCTGGAGGCGCTCGGACGAAGCCGGCGGGTCGGCATCGTCGTGCCGCTCTTCACGATGGTGCCGCCGCTCCTTCTCGGCTCCGACCTCATCGCCATGATGCCGGGGCGCTGTCTCCCGCCGGACCCGCAGGGCGATTTCGCGGTGTTTGCGCCGCCCGTCGCCGTCGACGGCTTTCCGCTTCATCTCGCCTGGCACTTGCGCCGCGACCGCGATCCCGGCGTCCAGCACGTCGCCGCGCTCGTCCGGCAGGTCTTCGCCGAACTGCCGTCGCCGGCCTAGCCACGGCCCGCCATCCGGCCTACATGCCGGGGACGCCCACGCCACCCCGCCGCCAGCGAGATTTTGTGCCGATGTCCGATCAGCCGAAGCCCGACGAACCGAAGCGTCCAGGTTTCTTCAAGCGGCTGTTCGGCCAGGATGCGCCGGCGATGCCCGCACCGGACGCACCGGCGGCGGACTCATCTCCCGAAGCCGCGCCGCCGCCGGCTCTGTCCCCCCCGCCTGTGGAACAGAAAAGCTGGTGGCGCCGCCTCACCGAAGGCCTGTCGCGCACCTCCTCCAAGCTCGGCACCGGCGTCACCGACCTCTTCACCAAGCGCAAGCTCGACCATGCGACGCTCGAGGAGCTCGAGGACCTGCTGATCCAGGCCGATCTCGGCGTCGAGACCGCCGCCCGCATCGCCGGCGCCCTGTCCAAGGGCCGTTTCGGCAAGGACATCGCGCCCGAGGAGGTCCGCGCCGTGCTCGCCGGCGAGATCGAGGCGGTGCTGGCCCCCGTCGCCCGGCCGCTCGTGGTCGAGAGCGCCACGAAGCCTTTCGTGATCATGGTCGTCGGCGTCAACGGCGCCGGCAAGACCACCACGATCGGCAAGCTCGCCGCCAAGTTCCGCGCCGAGGGCCGCTCCGTCATGCTCGGCGCCGGCGACACGTTCCGCGCCGCTGCCATCGAGCAGCTCAAGGTCTGGGGCGAACGCACCGGCGCCCCCGTCGTCACCCGGCCGCAGGGGTCCGATGCGGCGGGCCTCGCCTTCGACACGGTGAAACAGGCGCAGGAGGCGGGCACCGACGTCGTCATTCTCGACACCGCCGGCCGCCTGCAGAACAAGGCCGAGCTCATGGCGGAGCTGGAAAAGGTCGTGCGCGTCATCCGCAAGGTCGATGCCGCCGCCCCCCACGCCGTGCTGTTGGTGCTCGACGCGACCACCGGCCAGAACGCGCTGACCCAGGTGGATGCCTTCGCCCGCACGGCGGGCGTCACCGGCCTCGTCATGACCAAGCTCGACGGCACGGCCCGCGGCGGCATCCTCGTCGCGGTGGCGGCCAGGACCGGCCTGCCGGTCCATTTCATCGGCGTGGGCGAGGGGGTCGACGACCTCGAGCCCTTCGCGGCACGAGACTTCGCCCGCGCCATCGTCGGTCTCGACGAGGGCTGAGGACGTCAGTGGCGCCGGTAATGCGGGTGCCGGCCGTGATGGCGGTGCCGCGGCGCGGGCGCGACCTCCACGGTGCCGGCGGGCGCGAAATAATAGGTGCGCGGCGTCACGATCGGCCGGTAGACGACGGGCCTCTCGGTAGTGAACCAGCCCCCCCAGGACGAGCCGGCCGCGGCCGGTGTCGGCAGCGCGGCGCAGCAGATCACGGCGGCGGCAAGGGCGCAGAGGGAGGTCGGCAGGGGGCGAGACATGGCGTTTCTCCCGGAAAGGTTTCGGCCCATCCTGCCGCAACAGGGTCACCAATCCGTTTCCGCCTGCGACGCGCCGGCAAGATGCCGGAAGCCGCGCAATCGGCTAGAACCGTCGCCATGAGCACGCACGGCAACCGACCCGAAGACGACGCCAGGCGGCAGGAGGAAGCCCGCCGCATCCTCGACCGCGCCCACCGCGATTCCGCGCCCATCCTCGATTCCGCGCTCCGCCGCAGCGGCGACTTCCTGTCGGCCCACGGCGAATCCGACGATCCCGCGGAGATCTGGGGCAAGCGCATCGGCCGGGGCCTCGCCATCGCCGTCGGCATCGGCTGCGTGATCTATCTGGTGATGACCTATGCCCGCTGAAGACGCCGTCGCCGCCCTCGCCGACCTCAAGGCGCCGGATCTCGATGCCTTCGAGGCCATCGCCGCCGTCGCCTATGCCGGATTGCCGGAGGATTTCCGTGCCCTCTGCAAGGGCCTCGTCATCCGCGTCGAGGATTTCCCCACGGAGGAGGTGCTGAAGGAAATGGAGGCCGAGAGCGACTTCGACCTCCTCGGCCTGTTCCAGGGCACCGGCATGCCCTTCCAGTCGGTGCAGCATTCCGGCGCCATGCCCAACATGATCTGGCTCTACCGCCGGCCGATCCTCGACTACTGGGCCGAGCACGAGGAGACGCTCGGCGCCGTCATCGCCCATGTCCTGGTGCACGAGATCGGCCACCATTTCGGCCTGTCGGACGAGGACATGGAGGCGATCGAGAAGCGCGGGGAGTGAGGCGGGGCTCGTGCCGGCGGACTGCGGCGAATGCCGTCGTGGCCCCTCATCCGCCTCGCTCACGCTCGTCGACCTCTCCCCGGC
>JAEZGJ010000083.1 GCA_023416965.1 Pseudomonadota bacterium
CCTCCGTGCTCACCGACATGGACCGTGCGGTGGAGCGCCTGGCCAAGGCGGTACTCACCGGCGAGCAGGTGGCGATCTTCGGCGACTATGACGTCGACGGCGCCGCCTCCTCGGCCGTGCTGGCCCTGTTCCTGCGGGCCGCCGGGCTCGACCCCTTCCTGCACATCCCCGACCGCATCTTCGAGGGCTACGGGCCCAATGCGGAGGCGCTACGCCAGCTCGCCGGTCGGGGCGCGACGCTGCTCGTCACCCTCGACTGCGGCACGACCAGTCATCGGGTTCTGGGGGAGGCGGGGGCGCTCGGCCTCGACGTCGTCGTCTGCGACCATCACCAGGCCGACGAGACGCTTCCCGCCGTCGAGGCCTTGGTCAATCCGAACCGTCAGGACGATCTCTCCGGGCTCGGCCAGCTCTGCGCCGCCGGCGTCACGTTCATGCTGGTCGTGGCGCTGAACCGGCATCTGCGGGGGAAGGGGCACTGGACGACGGCCAGGCCCGAGCCCGACCTGATGGGCCTCGTGGACCTGGTGGCGCTCGGCACGGTGGCCGACGTGGTGCCGCTCACCGGGCTCAACCGCGCCTTCGTCGCCCGCGGCCTCATCGTCATGCGGCGGCGGGAGAATGCCGGGCTGCGGGCGCTGATGGACGTGGCGCGGCTGGACGGGCCGCCAACGCCCTACCACCTCGGCTTCCTGCTCGGCCCCCGCATCAATGCAGGAGGGCGGATCGGCGACGCGGCGCTGGGGCTCAAGCTGCTCATGACCGAGGATACGCTGGAAGCCGGAAGGCTCGCCGCCGACCTCGACCGGCTGAACCGCGAGCGGCAGGTGGTGGAGACCGGCACGGTCGCGGAGGCCGAGGCCGAAGCGCTCGCGGCGCTCGGCCCGCTGGAGGAGGGTGCCGCCGTGGTGGTGACCGCCGGCAACGGCTGGCATGCCGGGGTCGTGGGGCTCGTCGCCTCGCGCCTGAAGGAGCGCTTCAAGCGGCCCGCCTTCGCCATCGCCTTCACCGGCGACACGGGGACGGGGTCTGGCCGGTCGCTGCCGGGGGTCGATCTCGGCGCGGCGGTTCGGCGGGCGGTTGCCGCCGGTATCCTCGCCAAGGGTGGCGGCCACGCCATGGCAGCCGGCATCACCGTGCAGCGGGAGCGGCTGGCCGAATTCCGCGCCTTCCTCGAGGCGCAGCTCGGCGAGGCGGTGAGCCGGGCGCGGCGGGAGGACATGCTGCTGGTCGACGCGGCGACCACGGCGGGGGCGATGACCACCGACCTCGTCGCCATGCTCGACCGGGCGGGGCCCTTTGGCACCGGCAATCCGGAACCCATCCTGGCGCTGCCCTCGCACACGCTCGTCCATGTCGACGAACTCGCCGGCGCCCACGTGCGGGCGCGGCTGCGCAGCGGCGACGGCAAGACGGTCGACGCCATCGCCTTCCGGGCTGCCGGCCAGCCGCTGGGGCAGATGCTGGCGGCGAACCGCGGCCGGCCGCTGCACGTCGCGGGATGCGCCGCCATCAACCGCTGGCAGGGGCAGGAACGGGTGCAGTTCCGGATCACCGATGCGGCTGTGCCGCCGGGCCTCTGATACGATGCGGACGTGCGGGGCGGGCCGCGCCCGCAGCTGACGGCGCGGAGGGCGTGGCGCCGTCTCGCTCCCGCCGCCGCGGGAACGCCCCCGGGCCGCCATCAGAGCCTGGGCCTGAACGGCGAGAGTGCGGGCGCGGGGCGCCAGCGCTGGGTCGGACGTGACCACGTTTCGCAGCGCCGCGAGCAGCGTGGCGGCCTCCGTCACCGGGTCGGCGCAGGTCCGCGCATCCTCCAGCAGATCGGCGAAGGACGGGTTCCAGGCGGGATCGTGAAGCCGCCACAGGACCAGCGCGACCAGGCTGTCCTCCCGGTCGCTGCCTTCCGGCAGGGTGACGTCCATAGACGCAGTACCCATCAGATCGCACCTGGCACGCAAGGAAATGCACGGAATCGGTCCGGCCGACAGGGTGATTGCAATCGTTCGGCGAAGCCGCGGCAACGGCCCGCGTGCCGCGCCGGCGCCTTATCCACAGCCCCGCATGCTGCAGCGCGAAAGCTTCGGCTGCCTCTACGTCATGTGCGCTGGTCAGGGCGGCCCGACGGCGCTACTGTGCCGCCAGTGCCGCCGGGGAGCGGCCCTGCCGGGAGGAGCAGAGCATGGGTTTCTTCGATTTCGTCAAGAGCGTCGGCAAGAAGCTGGTGGGCGCAAGCGAGGCGCAGGCCGCGCCGGCTCCCGCCCTGACGCAGGAGGTGGCGAGCCACGGCTTCGACACCAGCAAGCTGCAGATCGGCACGTCGGGCAACAATGTACAGCTGTCGGGGCAGGTGAAGTCGCAGGAGGAGGCCGAGCGCATCATCCTTGCCCTCGGCAACACGGTGGGGGTGGCGCAGGTCGACACCAGCCAGCTGATCGTGGCGGCCGAAACACCGGCGGCCAAGTTCTACACGGTGAAGAAGGGCGACACGCTCTGGAAGATCGCCGAGGCCCATTACGGCAAGGGCGCCGACTATCCGAAGATCGTGGCGGCCAACAATCCGCCGATCGTCAATCCCGACCTCATCCAGCCCGGCTGGGTGCTTCGCATTCCCTGACGCTGCCCTATACTCCCGGACGGGCGGAGGCCTCGACGCCTCCGCCGTCATACCGACCGGGAGAACGCCAATGACCAGCCTGACGCGCCGTGGCCTCGCCGCGGCTGCCATTCTCGCGCCTTTCGCCCCCGCCGTCGCGCGGGCCCAGTCCTGGCCCTCCGGCACGATCCGGATCGTCGCCCCCTTTCCGCCCGGAGGCTCCGTCGATGCCCTGGCGCGGCTCGCCCAGCCGGTCCTGGAACGCAGTCTCGGGGCGACGGTGATCGTCGAGAACCGGGCGGGAGCCGGCGGCAGCGTCGGCGCCAATGCCGTCGCCAAGGCGGCGCCCGACGGCAACACCTGGCTCTTCGTCTTCGACACCCATGCGGTGAACCCGTCGCTGCTGCCGAACATGCCCTTCGATTCGACGAAGGACCTTGACCCGGTCATGCTGATCGGCACGGCGCCCATGGTGCTGGTGACCCATCCCTCGCAGCCCTACCGGACACTCGCCGAGGTGATCCAGGCGGGCAAGGAGCGGGCAGGGGGCGTGCCCTACGGGACGATCGGCAACGGCAGCCTCGGCCACCTCGCCATGACGCTGCTCGCCAGGCGCGCCTCGACCGGCTTCAACCACATTCCCTATCGTGGAGGCGGGCCGCTCATCAACGATGCCCTCGGCGGCCATGTGCCGCTGTCCATCGCCTCGGTCGCCGTGCTCGCCGCCCACCTCACGGCCGGGACCCTGCGCCCCATCGCCCAGACCGGCGCGCAGCGGGCGGCGACGCTTCCCGACGTGCCGACGGTCGCCGAGAGCGGCTTTCCCGGCTTCGAGGCCGAGGCCTGGTGGGGGGTCTTCGCGCCCGCCGGCACGCCGGCGCCGGTCGTCGCGCGGTTCCGGGAGGCGCTCGCCGGCGCCTTCCGCGAGCCGGCCACGGCCAAACAGCTCACGGAAACCCAGCAGATCAAGCTGCTGACGACCGGACCGGACGAACTGCGGACCTTCTTCGAGGGCCAGATGAAGATCTGGGGAGAGGTGGTCCGCGAGAATTCCATCAAGGCGAGCTGAAATTCCGCCGGGGCGCTTGATGGCGGCGGGGAACACCCCTATAACGCCCGCCGCCGCCATGCGGTTCGCTCCCTTCGTCTAGAGGCCTAGGACACCAGCCTTTCACGTTGGGTACACGGGTTCGAATCCCGTAGGGAGCGCCAGTTCTTTTCTAAGCCGTTGATATTCCAATGAGTCTCGGAGGGGCCAGCCTCTGAGTGGGCGCTGGTATGAATCCGGCAGGGAAATCGGTGGGAATCGGGCGCCGCGAGATGGCGCTGCATGGGTCGCAAGAGCTCCTTCAATCTTCCCATCCAAGTGCGCCGTGCCGATAGGGGACGCTTTGTCCATTCCTGCCATTCACGCCGGACATCGTGCCTTGCGTGGCTGGGATGGTGACCATCCCGTGAGATCTCAGCCCACGGCCTTGCGGGTGAGGGCGGGTCATCAAGTTTGCCCTCGACACGGGTGATCTCGGCTTGCATCCAGTCGCTGGCCGAGCATCCACCCGCAGGTCCATAGCTTGCCGCTACCGCGAAAATGAGCCGCGCACCTGGCCGCAAGCACTCCATGCGCGCCAGTGTCCCGGGACACCAAGCCGATCGCCGCCGGTCAGGGAGGAGCCCGCTCGTGCCGGGCAGGATGGGCAGTCTCGGCCAGATGCCCTGGAGCCCTCCGCCGCCATCAGCGCGGACCGCCAGCGTCGGGTTCGCCCCTTGAGCCCGCCGGTGCCACGAGGCTACCTCTGGCTTTCGCCTGGGTGACACCGCAATTGCCGCGGCGGCGGTTCCTTTCGGGCCAATCGGTCAGAGTGGGCCCGCCATGCGTCTAGTGGATTGTCGCAAGAAATTCTTTCAGGCGGACGCTCGGCTGGTCGCGGAAGAACGTCTCGGGATCTGCCTCGCAATCGACCTTGCCGTTGTCCATCAGCACGACCCGGTCCGAGACGCGCCGGGCGAAGGCCATTTCGTGGGTGACGACGATCATCGTCATGCCGCTCCCGGCCAGGTCTGCGATGACGTTCAGCACTTCGCCCGTCGTCTCGGGATCGAGGGCGCTGGTCGGCTCGTCAAAGAGCATGAGGTTCGGCTTCATGGCGAGTGCCCGCGCGATGGCGGCCCGCTGCTGCTGTCCGCCGGAGAGCTTCATCGGGTAGGCGTTCGCCTTTTCGGCGAGGCCCACCCGCCGCAGCAGGTCCATGGCGGTGTCGACGGCCTGGTCGCGGCTTTGGCCGAGCACCAGCATGGGCGCCTCGATGATGTTCTCGAGGACGGTCATGTGCCAGAAGAGGTTGAACTGCTGGAACACCATGCCAATGTTGCGGCGCTGCTCGACGATGCGCCGCTGGGGGAGGGGGACGAGGCGGTCCCCCCTGAGATCGTAACCGATGAGATCGTCGCCGACGAAAATCCGCCCGTCCTGATAGGTCTCGAGCTGGTTGATGCAGCGCAGGAAGGTGCTCTTTCCCGAGCCCGACGGGCCGATGATCGACAGGACCTCACCCTTTGCCACCTGAAGGCTGACGCCCTTGAGGACCTCCAGGGGCCCGAACCATTTGCGCACGTTATCGGCGCGCACCAAGGTCTCCGGGGCGGCGGCCATCACCGGCGCTCCAGGGCAGCATCGACCCGCGGCCGCAGGTAGAACAGCGTCTTCTCGATGAAGCCCGACGGACCGTCGTCGCGTTCGTGACGGCGCAGCCGCGTCTCGATCATGCCCTGGATCACGTTCCAGACCGTCGTCAGGAGGAGGTAGGTAATCGAGAGGACAATAAGCAGTTCGAAGGTCTTGAAGGTGGTCGCGGACATGCTCTCGGTCAGCTGGAAGATCTCCTGGACGCCGATGACGCTGGCGAGCGACGTCGTCTTCAGGAGGTGGTTGAAATCGTTGCCGAGCGGCGGGACGATGACCCTTGTCGCCTGGGGCAGGATGATCCGGCGCGTCAGCTGGAAGGTTCCCATGCCGAGCGACTTGGCGGCCTCGATCTGGCCGCGCTGGACGGCCTGGATGCCGTTGCGCACGATCTCGGCCATATAGGCGCCCTCGTGGATCGCGAGGCCGATCACTGCAGCCTGGAAGGACGCGGAGAGGGTGAAGCCCAGGACGACCATGTCGGAGAAGCGGAAGAAGCCGGCCGCCGCGAGCCCCGAGAAGAAGAACACCAGCAGGACAAGGACCGGAATGCCGCGGATCAGCCAGATGTAGAAGGCGCAGACGGCCCGGATCAGCCCGAAGCGCGACAACCGACCGAAGCCGACGACCACCCCGATCACAAGCCCCAGCGCCATGGCCAGGACGGCCATGACGACCGTCCTGCCCAGGGCGATGAGGTAGAGGTCTCCCGGATCCGTCAGGCGGCTCCAGAAGAAGGCCCAGTCAAAACCCATCAGAGTTCCGAGCCCTGCATGTTCCACTTCTCGATCAGGCGCTTGTATGTGCCGTCAGCGACGATCGAATCGAAGCTCTGCTTCATCGGGTCAAAGAGCTCCTTGTTCCCCTTGCGAAGCCCGATGCCGGTGCCGATCAGGCCGAAAGGCTCGCCAAGGGGCCGGAAGTCGTTGGGCCGCAGGCCGATATAATAGGACGCGGCCGTGGTGGTCGTGCCGAGCACCTCGATCTGGCCGGTAGCGAGCTGCTGGAAGGTCTCGGTGGTGGTCGGCAGGACCACGAGGTTGATCTCCGGCTTGCCGGCCGCCTTAAGCCTGGCGTTGGCCTCGTTCACCAGGTTGTGGATGGTCGTGCCGTTCGGCACGGCCATCTTGCGCCCGGAGAGGTCCTCCAGCGACGCCGCCTGGAGAGTGCTCGCCTTCGTCGTCACGATCCTCTGGCCCGTGCGCGAGAAGGGGATCATGTCGATGATCTCGAGGCGCTCGGGCCGGATGAACAGCTCCTGCATCAGCGCGTCGCACTGCTGTGCCTGGAGGGCGGGGATGAGGCCGACGAAGCGGAGCTGGACCCAGTTGACCCTGAGGCCCATGCGCGACGCGATCTCGGTGCCGAGCTCGACCTCGAAGCCGGTCGGCCGCTGCTGATTGTCGTAGAAGGCGCGCGGCGGATTATCGATGGTGGCGCAATAGGTGATCACGCCCTTGGCGGCGAGGGCCGCGGGCGGCTGGAAGCGCGCCTGAGCCATTGCCGCATTGCCGAGCAGCGGTGAGGCGAGGGCGCCCGTCATCCCCGCGAGGACGGTGCGCCGTCCGATGGCCTTGCCCCGGCCGCCCGGGGTGTGCTGGTTCGAAGTCGACATGACGCTTGGATCCCTCTGGTTCTTCATGGGTGGCGTTTGTTGTCATCTGTTTCGCTCACCAGCGCCGATCCGTGTGAGCGTTCTTGTTCGTTTAGGTCTCACGTCATGTAGACGCCACCGGTGACGTTGATGCCCTGTCCGGTCATGAAGCGGGCGCTGTCGGAGGCGAGGAAAGCGACGACGCCGGCGACATCCTCCGGCTCCTCGAGGCGCCCGAGGGGCGTCTGGCCGACATAGTCCTGGATCACGGCCTCGGGGGTCATGCCGCGAAGCTCCGCCTCCCAGGCGACCTCCCGCGACTGCATGCCGGTCTTCACGAAGCCGGGGCAGACCGCGTTCACCCGAATGCCGGCGGGGGCGAGCTCGCGGGCGAGCGCCTGCGTCCAGCCCAGCACCGCGAATTTCGAGGCGGAGTAGTGGGCAAGAAGCGGTGCCCCGACCTTCGCCGCGAGGGAGGCCGTGTTGACGATGCACCCCGATCCCTGCGCCAGAAAGTGGCGTGCCGCGATCTGGTTCGTCAGGAAAATGCCCTTCGTGTTGACGGCGAAGTTGAAGTCCCAGTCCTGGTCGGTCAGGTCGACGGCCCGGCGCATGGTGGAGACGCCAGCGTTCCCGACGAGAAGGTCGCAGCCTCCGGCCGTGGAGCAGAAAGCGTCGAACGCGTGCTGAACCTCCTCACGCCGTGTGACATCGATCCGCAGCGCGCGCGCGTTCGGACCGATGGCGTCGGCTGCGGCCTGCGCGGCCGCCGCGTCGATGTCGGCAACGCCGACCGTCATGCCCTGCGCCGCCAGGGCGACCGCGATGGCCCGTCCGATGCCGGCGGCGGCGCCGGTGACCAGGGCTTTGCGGCCTTCGAGTTCGGGATAGATCGGCGCAACCGGCATGGGCGAAGGGGTCCTTGTCGCTCCACTACATATCAAACAATAACGTTCATCAAGTCCCGAATTTTATGTTTGATAATGTGCGTTCTGCGGCTATGACTGGAGGAGCCATGCGGAGCTACCAATGATCGTGGAACTGGATGATCGGCCGGCGGCCCCCGCCGGGCGGGCGGGTGCGGGCCTCCTCGCACCGGCGCGCCGGGCCGCGATCCTGGAGGCGCTGGCCTCGCAGGGGACGGTGACCGTGCGCGGGCTGTCGGCCCGGCTCGACGTGTCGGAGATGACCATCCGCCGCGACCTCGTGGACCTCGAGGGCGAGGGGCGGCTGAGGCGCGTCCACGGTGGAGCCGTTCCCGCCGCCAGCATGCCCCCGGTGGCGATGGACAGCGAGGAGCCGAGCTTCGCCTCGCGGCTGCGTCGCAACCAGCAGGGCAAGGAGGCGATCGCGGCGACAGCCGCGGAGATCGTCGCGCGTTACCGGACCATCGCCCTCGACGTCGGCACGACGACCTACCTGATGGCCTCGCATCTCAGGACGCTCGCCCACGCCAAGATCTTCACCAACAGCCTGCGCATCGCCACGGCGCTGGACGGGGCTCAGCCCGACGTCTACGTCGCCGGCGGCCTCCTGCGCCCCGACGAGATGTCCACCTACGGCCCCGCGGCCGTCGGGCAGTTCGAGGCGTTGTGGTTCGACGTGGCGGTGATCGGCGTCTCCGGCATCACCCCGGAAGGGCTCTTCGACTATTCGGTGGAGGATGCCGAACTGAAGCGGGTCTATCTGCGCCGCTCCGGGCTGCGCATCGTCCTGTGCGACGCCTCGAAGTTCCAGCGCATGTCGCTGGTAGCCATCGGCGCCCTGTCGCAGGTCAACATTCTCGTCACCGACGCCCCGCCGCCGCCGGCCCTCGCGGCCGTCTTCGCGGCCACGGGCGTCGACGTTCGTATCGCCGAGAGGTCGGCGGGCGCTGCCTGAGCTGCTGCGCCGCGCATTGAAGGAGTGAATCGATGGTCTTCGCGTGCTTCGGCAACAAGAAGAAGGTCGTCATCGCCATGGCCCATATCGGGGCCCTGCCGGGGACCCCGAACTACGACGCCGCCGGCGGCATGGGCAAGCTGGTGGAGGGCGTGCTGGCCGACGTCGAGAAGCTGCAGGCGGGCGGCGTCGACGCCATCATGTTCGGCAACGAGAACGACCGCCCCTATGTCTTCAAGGCGCCGCCGGAGGGCATCGCCGCCATGACGGCGGTGGTGGAGGCGGTGAAGCCGAGCCTCACGGTGCCGTTCGGGGTGAACTATCTCTGGGATCCGACGGCCAGCGTGTCGATCGGCGCGGTGACGGGCGCGAGCTTCGTGCGCGAGATCTTCACCGGTCTCTTCGCGTCGGACATGGGCCTGTGGCAGCCCGATTGCGCCGCCGCGGCTCGTCTGCGCTGCAACCTCGGGCGCACCGACATGAAGATGCTCTTCAACATCAACGCCGAATTCGCCCATTCGCTCGACCAGCGGCCGATCGAGCTGCGCGCCCGCAGCGCCGTCTTCTCGTCCATGGCTGATGCGATTCTGGTCTCCGGTCCGCTCACCGGCCAGCCCGCGGAGGCCTCCCACCTGAAGGCCGTGTGTGAGGCGGTGAAGGACGTTCCGGTCTTCGCCAACACCGGGGTCAACATCGACAACGTCCGCGACATTCTCGCGCTTGCGGGTGGCGTCGTCATCGGCACGCATTTCAAGGTGGACGGCAACACCTGGAACGCCGTCGACGGCGCGCGGGTGAAGCGCTTCATGGACGTCGTCGCAACCCTGCGCTGAGGCAAGACCCATGGCCTGCGTCCTCGGCCTCGACATCGGCACCACCTCGACTATCGGCATCCTGGTGCGGCTGCCGGGCGACGTCCTCGGGATCGCGTCCCGGCCCGTGACGCTGCATTCGCCGCATCCGGGCTGGAGCGAGGAGACCCCGGCGGATTGGTGGGACAATGTTTGCGCCATCACGCAGGAACTCATCCAGCGGTCAGGCGTCGATCCCTCCACGATCAAGGCCGTAGGGACGACCGGGATGCTTCCCGCCGTCGTGCTCCTGGGGGAGGGCGGCGATGTCCTGCGCCCCAGCATCCAGCAGAGCGACGGGCGCTGCGGGGTCGAGGTCGAGGACCTCCGGCGCGAGGTGGACGAGGCGAGCTTCATCCAGCGGGCCGGCAATGGCATCAACCAGCAGCTGGTCGCGGCGAAGCTGCGCTGGATCGAAAAGCACGAACCCGACGTCTTCCGCCGGATCGGCACGGTGTTCGGCTCCTACGACTACATCAATTTCCGGCTGACGGGTGAGCGCCGGATCGAGCAGAACTGGGCGCTGGAGGCGGGATTCGTGGACATCACGACCCATCGACTCGCAGACGACCTCGTCGGCCTTGCCCATGTGCCGCTCGACGCGGTGCCGGCCAAGGCGGCCTCGCACGAGGTCATCGGCGCGCTGACGGCGGAGGCGGCGAGGGCGACCGGGCTTGCCGCCGGCACGCCGGTCGTGGGCGGTGCCGCCGACATGATTGCCTCGGCCTTCGCCGCGGGGGTCAAGGCACCCGGCGACGTCCTGCTGAAGTTTGGCGGGTCGGTCGATATCCTCGTGGCGACCGACCAGGTGAGGCCCGACCCGCGGCTCTATCTGGATTATCACCTCATTCCCGGCCTGTTCATGCCGAACGGCTGCATGTCCACTGGCGGGTCCGGGCTGAACTGGTTCGCGCGGACCTTCGCCGGCGGCGAGAGGGCCGCGGCGGCCGCTGCGGGGCTCACAATCCACCAGCACCTCGACAGGCTGGCGGCGCCAAGACCGGTCGGGGCCGAGGGCGTGACCATCGTTCCCTATTTCCTCGGCGAGAAGACGCCGATCCATGATCCCGACGCGCGCGGCGTGATCGACGGCCTGACCCTCAGCCACGACCTCGGCCACCTGTGGCGCGCCCTGCTCGAATCCTATGCCTATGCACTCCGGCATCACCTCGAGGTTCTGCGGGACATGGGGCACGAGCCGCGGCGCTTCCTCGCCTCCGACGGCGGCGCGCAGAGCGACCTGTGGATGCAGATCGTCGCCGACGTGATCGGGGCTCCCGTGGAGACGCTGGCCGGCCATCCCGGATCGTGCCTTGGCGCGGCCTGGACGGCCGCCGTCGGCGTCGGTCTCGTTACGGATTGGGCGGGCGTCGATCGTTTCGTCTCGCCGGCCAAGCGCTACGCGCCCGATCCCGCCAGCGCCGATATCTACCGCAGGGGGTATGCGCGCTACCGGGCGATTCATCAGCGCCTGTCGGAGACAGGGCGGTGATCCGCGCCGTCGCCTGGGACATCGACGGCACGCTCGTCGACAGCGAGCCGCGCCACCACCGGGCGCTGCTGGCGGCCTCGCGGGATCTCGGCGTGGCGCTGGACGACCTGCCCGACCAGGCTTTTCGCGGCGTCCACATGCTCGATGTCTGGGAGGCGCTTCGGGATCGCTACCCGCCTTCGGTCGCATGTGACGGGTGGCTCGGGATGATCAACGCCCACTATGCCACCGACCGGGAACCCCTGGTGCCGATGCCGGGCGCATTGCAGGCCGTTGCCGAGCTCCATCGCCGCGGCATCCCGCAAATTTGCGTATCGAACTCACATCGGGTGGTGGTCGACGCCAATATCGCGGCGCTCGGCATTGGACATTTCCTGGCCGGGAGCGTCAGTCTTGAAGATGTGACCGCGGGAAAACCCGATCCTGAACCGTACCTGCGAGCGTGCCGGCTCCTCGGACTGGATCCGCATAGCGTCGCTGCCGTCGAGGACAGCCTCACGGGTATCATCTCTGCCCAGAGTGCGGGTCTGCGGGTCTTCAGCTACGGCGACGAGGCCCTTTCCTCGACCGTGGAATCCCATTGTCGACGACTTGCGGATCTGCCCGCACTCCTAGTCAGTGTCTGACCCCGGGGCGTGCAAAATCCACGGCTCGGCAGTGGTGGCAGACGGTCGTCGCTTGCCGAAAGGCGAGCGGCCGGACGAGATTGTTTCCATCTGGATCGCCTTCAGCTCGCCAGTAGCTTCCTTCCACGAGACGGGGCGGCGCTTCCGCAACCTGCCGATCCCGCCGGCCAGGATCGCGTCCTTCTAGCAAGTAATGACGCAATTCGGATTGGGCCCACGTCTGCTTCGTGCCCTTGAGTCATGGAACGGCTGCCGGACGCGAATAGCCCGTTTGGAAAGCGAAGCCCCCGTCTGGCCAGCGAGGCACTGCTCCGACTATCTCCCGCCTGGGCTCGTCCCGACCTCGTTGAGAACACCTTGGGCTTGCAGAGACTGGACAGTGCGCCTGAGGGTCGCGAGGAACAGACGCGCCGGCCGCGACAACGATGAACTGCGCGAAATCAGAACTTGCGCACTCAACGCCGTCTTCGGCGCGAATTTCAGACAGACGATCCCGATCTCGCGCGCGTCGATCAACCAGAACGGGTCGATGACCGAGACGCCGGCTCCCGCGCGCGCGAGCGCGCAGGCGACCGATGACTGGTTGACTTCGATCGCAACCCGGCGCGGCGTTCCCGCCTGGCGGAAAACCTGATCGACCAAGGCGCCGAGCGGCTGGCTGCGGCTGAACGAGATCAACGGATATGGCGCCAGATCAGCCGCCTCGACCAGAGTGCGGTCCGCCAGCGGATGGGTTGGGTTGACGACGACAACGAGGTCGGCGGTGCAAAGCTCGAAGGCGCGCGCGTCGTGCTGGGCCAGCGGCGACAGTGCCAGCCCCAGATCGACCTCGTCGCGAACCACGTTCTGAATGACGCCAGGGTTATCGGTCGTTCTGATGGTGATCTGAATGCGTGGTCGCGTTGTTTGGAACGCCGCGACGGCCGCCGGCAGAATATTGTTGGCCAAGGTCGCGGTCGCTGCGATCTGGATCGAGCCGACATTGGTATCGCCCATGTCCTCGATCAGCCGGCCGATCCGGTCGACGCCGTCGAAGACCCGCTCCAACTCGGCGAGCAGCACGCGCGTCTCCGCCGTCGGCTGCAGACGTCCCTGCTTGCGCACGAACATGGGAAAACCTGCTTCCCGCGAGCACTCCCGCAGCATCATGCTGACCGCCGGCTGGGAGATGCCGAGCGACTGGGCCGCCGAGGTCACCGATCCGGAACTCGCCACGGTATGGACGATCTGCAACTGACGGATGCTCAGGGACATCAGCTGAGCTTATATAGAATTAAGCCAGAGGCAATTGAGCTTATTCCGCCATCGGCCTAGCGTCGACGACATGGACGCTGCCCCAGCCGAGAGGCCGGCGCCTGAGGAAATGCCGGATAGGACATGAAGATCACCGCAGTCGAGACCTGCGTCGTCGCGCTGCCCTTTGACATGGGCGGGCCGAAGCCTGCTTTTGCCGGCAGGCCCTGGGACCATCTCGAGATCCTCCTGGTCAAGGTCGAGACCGAGGACGGGCTGGTGGGGTGGGGCGAGGCCTTCGGCCACGCGGCTATTCCCTCGACCAAAGCCGCCATCGACACGATCGTGGGCCCGCTGATGATCGGCCGCGATGCCGGCGACATCCAGGGGCTGTCGCGCACCATCCTCCACAGTCTGCATCTGCTCGGGCGCAACGGCTCCTTCGTCTACGGTTATTCCGGTATCGAGATTGCGCTGTGGGATCTCGCGGGCAAGCGCGCCGGCCAGTCGCTCTACCGGCTGCTGGGCGGCCGCGACCGCGGACCCATACCCGGCTATGCCAGCCTCCTCGCGTACAATGATGATGCCCTGGCAGCGAAGAATACTGCAGCGGCTTGTGCGCGCGGCTATCGCTTCATCAAGCTGCACGAACTCACCCGCTCGGCGGTGCTGGCCTCGCAGAAGGCCGCCGGCGACGTGCCGGTCATGATGGATGTCAATTGCGCCTGGTCGCCACCGGTCGCCCGCGCCATGGCGGCCTCACTCGTCGACGACGGGCTGATGTGGCTCGAAGAGCCGGTCTGGCCGCCGGAGGATGTCGGCAGCCTCGCCGGGGTGCGCGCCTTCGGCATTCCGATCGCGGCCGGCGAGAACGTCGCGGGCCTGTTCGGCTTCAAGACGCTCATCGACGCCGGCGCCATCGACATCGCCCAGCCGAGCGTCACCAAGATCGGCGGCATCGCGGAGATGCTCAGGATCTTCGACCTCTGCGAGGCCCATGGCATCGAGGTCTGCCCCCACAGCCCCTATTTCGGCCCAGGCTTCATCGCCACCCTGCACATCATCCAGGCGCGGATGGAAAGGCCCATGGTGGAGGTGCTCTGGCTCGACATGGAGGCCAATCCCTTCGATCCCTGGGTCAAGGGCGACCGGGGGATGTTCGCGGTGCCGCAGGGTCCCGGCCTCGGCGCCGATCCCGACCCCGCAATCCTTGCCCGCTACCGGGTCGGCGACATCACCCGTATCGACGGACGGAACCGGACATGAAGGTCACCAGGGTCGAGACCGAGACGGTCACGCTGGCGCTCGCCAAACCCATCGGCAGCGCGCTCGGCGAACTGCGCGACTTCGGCATGGTGCTGGTCACCATCCACACGGACGAGGGGCTCACCGGCGAGAACCTCGTCTTCACGCTGAACAACCGCAGGACGCCGGTCCTGCGCGCCATGGTCGAGGAGCTGTCGGACCTCATCGTCGGGCAGGATGCAGGCCTGATCGCCGGGTTCAACGCCCGCGCCTGGAAGGACATCAACTTCCTCGGCCACAAGGGCGTCACCGTCATGGGCATCTCGGCGCTCGACGGTGCGCTGTGGGATCTCGCGGGCAAGGCGGCCGGACTGCCGCTCTACCGCATGCTCGGGGGCGCGCAGTCGCGCGTTCCCGCCTATCACTCCGGCGGCCTCTGGCTTTCGCTGTCGATCGACGAGCTGCAGGAGGAGGCCGGCCGGTTCAAGGCCGAGGGCTTCGCCGCCATGAAGATGCGCCTCGGCCATGCCGACCCCCGCGACGACATCGCTCGTGTGAAGGCCGTACGCGAGGCGATCGGGCCGCGGGTCAAGCTGATGGCAGACGCCAATCAGGGGCTCAACGAGCATCAGGCGATACGGCTGGGACGCATGCTGGAGGAGTTCGACCTCACCTGGTTCGAGGAGCCGCTGCCCGCCTGGGACCTCGACGGGCTGGCGCGGGTGTCGGCGGCGCTCGACACGCCGATCGCCTCCGGCGAAACGGAATATTCGCGCTACGGCTTCCGCCGCATGCTGGAACTGCGTTCCGCCGACATCCTTATGCCGGATCTGCAGCGCGCCGGCGGCGTCAGCGAGTTCATGCGTGTCAGCCAGATGGCGCAAGCCCACGACATCGCGGTGTCCAGCCATCTGTTTCCGGAGACCAGCATCCAGGTGCTCGGCGCCCTCTCCAACGCGATCTTCCTCGAATACATGCCCTGGTTCTCGCCGCTCTACACCGAGCAGCTCACCTTCGAGAACGGCGCCGCTGTCGTTCCGGAGCGGCCGGGCTGGGGCTTTACCTTCAACCGCGACTACATCCGCTACCTCAAGGGCTGAATGCCCCGAAAAGCCCGCGCAGACGGGCATTTCTCAATCAGCGATCGGGAGGATCCCATGGCCATCAATCGGCGTCACTTCACCCTCGGCTCCGCGGGAGCCATCAGCGCGTCGGCCCTCGGGCTCGCCCATCCGGCGATCGCCCAGGCCGAACCGATCCGCATCGGCTGGCTCGCAGCCCTCACCGGTCCGAGCTCGGCGCCCGGCGTCGGCTTCAACCGGGGCGTCATCTATGCCGCCGAGGCCATCAATGCGGCCGGTGGCGTCAAGGGCCGCAAGGTCGAGATCATCACCCGCGACACTCAGGGCGATCCGACCAAGGCGGTCAACGCCACCCAGGAACTGATCAGCCAGGCCAAGGTCCACGCCATCTGGGGGCCGACCAATTCCGGCGAGTCGCTGGCAGTCACGCCGATCATGGCGCGCGCCAAGATGCCCAACATCCACCCCTGCGTCGTCGACACCCTGATCGACGAGCGCCGCTTTCCCAACGCCTTCCGCATCTCGCCGTCGAACACCCAGTGGGACGACGCCGTGCGCAACTACTGCCTCGCCATCCTCAAGCTGAAGAAGATCGCCGTAATCGGCGACACGACCGGCTATGGCGTCAGCGCGGTCAATGCCTCCGTCGCCGGCTTCAAGAAGGACGGCGCCGAAGTGGTCTACCAGGCCAATATCGACGCCACCCAGCCGGACATGACGCCCGACATGCTGCGCGCCCGCAATGCCGGTGCGCAGGCGATCGTGGTGTGGAGCGTCTCCACCGGCATGGAGGCGCGCATGATGAACACCCGCGCCGCCATGGGCTGGGACGTGCCCTTCGTCGGCCACCCCTCGCTGTCGTCAGGCGAGATCGGCGGTCTGATTGAGAAGCCGGCCAACTGGGACAAGGTCTACGCCATCGGTTATCGCAGCTGCAGCTACGGGGCCGACGGCAAGTTGCCACCGAAGAACCAGGCCCTGGTTGAACGGCTTGCCGGCAAGGTCAACCTGCAGGACACGCTGCTCTGGTGGGTCGCCTGCGGTATCGATGCGATCGACCTCGTGGCCAAGGCCGTCGAGACGACCGGCTCCTCGTCCAGTGAGGCCATCATTGGCTTCTGGAACGGCCTCGCCAAATACGAGGGCTATTTCGGCAACTACTCCTACAGCCCGACCCGGCACAACGGCTATCCGGTGGCCGACGTGGTCATGTCGGCGGCAAGCTCGGCCAAGAACGGCACCTTCGCTCTGGCCCCCGGCTATTCGGGCTGAGCGTGACGCGCAACCAGGGCCGGGCTGTCTCCCAGAGCAGCCCGGCTTCGCGATGCAGCCTACATTCCCGAAAGAATTGACCCATGCTGGCTTCGATCCTCGCCTCGGGCCTCGCGGTTGGGGCGATCTACGCTCTCATCGGGATCGCCTACAACACCATGTTCTCGACCTCGCGGGTCATGAGCTTCACGGCCGGCCAGCTCGGCATGCTGGGAGGTGTGTTCGGCTCGCTGTTCATCCTGCGCATGGGCTTTCCGCCGGTGCTCGGCTTCCTGGCGATGATCGCCTGCTGCGCCTTGATCGGTGTCGTCACCGAGTTCGTGGCCGTCAGACCGGTGCTGAAGAGCCTCGACCAGCATCTCTACGTGCTGTCCACCCTCGCGCTGGCGCTGATGATCCAGCAGGTGACGGCGATCGAGTGGAGCACCGAGCCGCAGCCCTTCCCGCGGCTGTTCAGTTCGGGCGGCGGCTTCGTCGAGGAGAAATTCTGGCTGCCCGTGGCGGCTTGCGCCATCACCATCGTCGGGCTCGAGTTCCTGTACCGCAAGACGTTGGTCGGTCGCGCCTTCCTCGCCATTGCCGAGGACAACTTCGCCGCGCGGGCCCTCGGCCTGCCCGAACGCAACCTGCGCATCGCCAGCTATGCGCTGGCCGGTGCCATCGGCGGCCTCGCCGGATTTGCCGGCGGCCAGCTGCTGCTGGCCTTCTTCGCCAACGGTCCCCTCCTGAACTTCTACGGTTTCGTGCCTGTGGCGCTCGGTGGCCTCGGCAACAACCGCGGCGCAGTCATCGGCGGCCTCGCCCTCGGCATCTTCCAGCAGGCGGCCAATTTCCTCGTCGGAGGCATCTTCTCGTCCGTCGCGGTGTTCAGCCTGTTCATCATCGTGCTTCTGATCGCACCCCAGGGCCTGTTCGGCGGCCAAGCCGCAAGGAGGGTCTGATGACCGACCTGAGCAACACGGCCGGCACGGCGCCGGCATACAAGGCCGGTAGCTTCCCCGCGGCCCTGCGCACCGCGCTGCCCTTCATCGGCTTGTTCGGCCTTGCCGCGTTCCTGCCGCTGACCGGCAACGAGTATTGGGGCCTCATCGCCACCCGTGCCGCCATCTACTGGATGCTGGTCGCCGGCCTCAACCTGATCGTCGGCTATGCCGGCCAACTGGCCATCGGCTATGTCTCGCTGCTGACGCTCGGCGCCTATACGACCAGCGTGCTGGCCGGTGGCAATGTGACACCGCCCCTGCCGGTCTTCGCCGCGCTTGCCGCCGCCGGATGTGTCGGTGCCGTGTTCGGCGTCATCGTGGGCCTGCCGGCGCTGCGGCTGCGGACCTTCTACTTCGCCATGACGACGCTGGGCTTTGCCACCATCGTCACCCAGGTGGCGCTCGCCTGGCAGAGCGTCACAGGCGGCGGCATCGGCCTGCCTGGACCGGAAATGCCGGCCCCGTTCGACAATTCCTGGGGCTTCTTCTACTTCTGCCTGGGCATCGCCGCCTTCAGCACCTGGATCACCTCGAACATCGCCCATAGCCGCTTCGGCCGCGCGCTGATCGCCGTGCGAGACGCCGACGTGGCCGCCGAGGCGAGCGGTATCTCCAAGGCCCGTCTCCTCATTTCGGTGTTCATGCTGGCGGGCGCGCTGGCAGCCATGGCGGGCGGGCTGTTCGCAAGTCTCCAGACCTACATCACCCCCGACGCCTTCACCTTCGAACTGTCGCTGCTGTTCTTCATCGCCGTGCTAATTGGCGGCCGCGGCTCGATCCTCGGACCGTTGATCGGCACGATCGTGCTGACCATCCTGCCGGAGATCGCCGCGCCGCTGGCCGCATGGTCGACCTTCCTCTACGCGGTCCTGCTTCTGGTCATCGTGCTGGCCATGCCGGGCGGGATCGCAGCCCTCCTCGACTTCAAGAGCCGCAAGCCCCTGACCTTCGCCCGGGCGATCAAGCCGCGCCCGGCCAGGCTGGCCTCGCTGCTCGATCGCCAGGAGGAGCGCACCCCGGTCGTGCTGACCGACATCGTGCTGAGCTTCGGCGGCGTTCGCGCCATCGACGGCGTCTCTCTCACCATCGAGACCGGCAAGGTGCATGGCCTGATCGGCCCAAACGGCAGCGGCAAGACGACCACGCTCAATGTGATTTCCGGCTACTACGCCCCGGAGAAGGGCAGCGTCACGCTCGGGCGGCTATTGGAGCCAGGGATCCCGGAGACTCGCGCGGGGCGTGGTATAGCCCGGACATTCCAGACGCCGCGTATCGTCGGGGAAGGTTCCGTCATCGACAATGTGATGGTCGGGGCGACGATCCAGGGGCAGGCGACCTTCATGGAGACATTGTTCTCGCTGCCCCGCCATCGGGCCGATGAGGGGCGGCTGCGGGACGCCGCCATGACCGCTCTCGCCGCGGTCGGGCTGGAGGCGCTGGCCGATGTCCGCGCCGACCGCCTGCAGCACAGCGAATTGCGCTTCGTCGAGATTGCCCGGGCTCTCATCCTGAGGCCGGCGTTCCTGATGCTCGACGAGCCGGCGGCCGGGCTTTCCGTGTCCGAGATCGAACGGCTCGCGGCCCTGATCAAGGCCATCAGCCGCCAAGGCACTGGCGTTCTGCTCGTCGAGCACCATGCCGACCTGATCTTCGACATCTGCGACCACGTCACGGTCCTGAACCTCGGCCGTGTGCTGGCTGCCGGAACGCCGTCGGAAATTCGCGTGCACAAGGAGGTCGTCAGTGCCTATCTCGGAGGGTGAACCGCTGCTGGACGTCCGCGCGCTTCAGGCGGGCTACGGCAAGATCAATGTGCTGCACGACCTGACGCTGACTGTCGGTGCGGGCGAGGTCGTGGCCCTGCTCGGCCCGAACGGTGCCGGCAAGACCACGCTGCTCCGCGCCATATCGGGGCTCCTGCCATGGGGCGCTGGCGACGTCCGCTTCGCCGGGTCCAGTCTTCGCGGCGTCGGTCCGCGCGAGACGGCGCGCGGCGGCCTGGTCCATGTGGTTGAAGGGCATCGGGTGTTCACCCAGCAGACCGTGACCGACAACCTGCTGCTCGCCGCTTATGATATCCCGCGCGCCGAACGGATGGCTCGCGTCGAGGAAGCGCTGGACTATTTCCCAGAGATCGGGGCGAAGCGGA
The DNA here is from genome assembly GCA_023416965.1 of Pseudomonadota bacterium. GTDB lineage: Bacteria > Pseudomonadota > Alphaproteobacteria > Rhizobiales > Phreatobacteraceae > Phreatobacter. The sequence continues at coordinate 19,685 of JAEZGJ010000083.1, forward strand.
ACGACCGCGGCGGCTCGCTAAGCGGCGGCCAGCAGCAGATGCTCGCGGTGGCACAGGGGCTGGTGCGGCGCCCCAGGCTCTTGATGCTCGACGAGCCGTCCGCAGGCCTGTCACCCGTGCTTGTCGATCGTGTGCTGGCCGTAGTCGCAACGCTGCGCGAGAACGGCACCGCTGTTCTGCTGGTCGAGCAGTTGATCGAGAAGGTGCTGGCCATCGCCGACCGAGTTTATGCTGTGGCGCAGGGCAGGGTGGTGCTGGAGGCGAAAGCCAGCGAGCCGGACCTGCCGCGCCGCCTGGAGCGGGCCTATTTCGGCGTTGAGAAGGCCGTTCCCGCCGAAGCCTGAAGATGCGCCATGCGCTGTTGTCGCTGCCAGCGCACGCCATGCCGGGCCCCCGGGGCCGCAACCCAAAGACGCCCGTATGCGACCGGAAACGGTGGGTTGTTCTGCTTCGCGCTTCTAGCGCTGACCTTCACCACATTGCCGCAAGCGGACGTTTGCGCGAAATGGAAGCGGCGACCAGTTCTGCCCGCCGGACCTGTCGAGAGACATTTCCAACGGACCTGGCAGTGGCTAAGTCGCTGATTCGACTTGATGGGACGAGTTAGCCACAACCCTTACCCCATGAAGGGAATTGTAATATTATTACACAATGAACGCTTTTTCAGATCCGCAGGCGGTTGCACGATACGTCGACGGCCCGCCCCGTATGGTGCCGGGCTATGTCGCCCTCCAACGCATGGCCATGCTGCTGCTGGCAGAACGGGCGGCCGATGATAGCCGGATTCTTGTCCTGGGCGCAGGCGGTGGCCTCGAAATGAAGGTTCTTGCTGAAGCGCACCCCAAATGGCGAATTGATGGAGTGGATCCTTCGGCCGCCATGCTCGATCTTGCACGGCAAACACTTGGCCCGTCAGCAAAGTCCGTTGTGTTGCATGAAGGGTTGATCGACGTAGCGCCGCTCGGCCCGTACGACGGCGCGACCTGCATTTTGACACTGCACTTCCTCGCACGCCAGGAACGGCTGCGCACGCTTCGAGAACTGCATGGGCGTTTGAGGCCAGGCGCACCGCTCGTTGTTGCCCACTTCAGCTTTCCGCAGGAGCCGGACGAACGCAATCTGTGGCTATCGCGCTATGCGGCCTTTGCAGTGGCTTCTGGCATGGAGCCGGTTCAAATGGCAAAGGCGCGGGCCGGGATAAGCGAAAGTCTGCCGATCTTGTCGCCGCGGGAAGACGAAGAACTGCTGTGCGCAGCAGGTTTCAGCGACGTTACGATGTTCTATATGGGCTTCACGTTCCGAGGCTGGGTCGCCTACGCCTAGAAGCCCGGCGGGTGCAGGCTCCTGATGTCCGCACGCGCCGCATGCTGACGTCCAGGAGCGTGCCTTCGGCGGAATCAGCAGCCCCCTTGGGCTCCAAATCGGACCTGTGCCGCGAGATTGCGCAGCGGGCTTCGGCGCAGGCCAAATTCCTGGCCCTGCGCGTTTTCTGTTTGGTCGCAAGATTTCAGCTTGATGGATGTTCCATACGTCGTCAGTGGCCTGTGCCAGGTTCGCCCACCAAGGGCCGGCTAGACTCCCGCAGCCGCGGCCAGTGAAGCGGCTCCGGAATATCGCGGCTCGCGACGTCGGAGTGTCGCCAGTCTGACGGCGAAGGTAAGGTGCACTTCCCGTGGTCAGAGGCGCGCCTGTTGCCAATGGGGGTAGGTCACGTAGGCTGTCACTGCCCCCTGTCCATGCGAGCGAATAATGACTCTTTGGCCTTTCGGCATGTAGATGATCTCACCAGGACCGGCCGTCACCGTGCCCGCGCTGCCAGAAACGGAAAGCCTGCCCTCCAGCACGATCATGACGTCGTGGACGGCGAGTGTCTCATCGAGGCTCTGATCCGGACCATAACGGCCGTACCCAATGGTGATCGGTGCATCTTGCCGCTGGTCGATCAAATTGGCAGCAAACACATCGCCATCCTGGCCCGGCGACCGCTCAAACGCTGCATCTGCAAGCGCAAATTTTCTGATCACAATCGTCTCCTATCAACAGTGAATGACTTCATGCAGAATGTCGTGTCGGCCATGTCATCGCTGTAGCGGGCTCGGACATGGCGATCCGGTTCTGAACGCTGGGACGCTGCTGCATTCTCGCGTACCAGCCCAGCAGGTGCCTGCATTCTCCGGGTACTGGAAGACCGACAAGCTCCGCGAAAATCAGGCCGCCGATGACTGTGATGTCGGCCATCGAGAAGCTATCGCCGGCGACGAAATCCCGCCCGCCAAGCACGCCATCGAAATAGCGCATCCCGCATACCGCCTTGTCGCGCTGTCGAAGACCCCACTCCTCGTTTTGGTAGAGCTCGACATCCGGTCCCAGGCCTGGCGTGGCATGATGGAAGTAGACGCTGACAGCATCGAGCAGCTCGATCTCGGCGCGCCTGGTCATCATGTGGATCAAGCCCTGCTGAACCGGCGTGGCTCCGGTGAGGGAGGGCTTGCCCTTGAGCGCATCGAGGAATTGTGTGATTGCCGTGCATTCAGCGATCAGAGTGCCGTCCTCAAGTTCGAGCACCGGCAGAGTGCCGGAGTAATTCTTTGCCAGGAAGGCTGGCGTCTTGTGTTCACCTTTCCGAAGGTTGATAGGGACGAATCTCACCTGTGACTGTAGCCCCAATTCGCCCAAGGCAATGCGGACCCGTGCAGGGTAGGGGCCCGTATGCCAGTCGTAGACCGTCATCATCATCATCATTAAGACGCTTCTATCTGCCACTTGGTAGGCTTTCACTTTACCCTTCCGATTTTTGCCCGCAAGCCCTATCTGTCAGATGGTAGACGCAGGAATGAGCATGGATACGAAGGAAACGATCTTGTCCGCAGCACGAGCGGCAGCCCAGGCGCACGGGTACGGGGGGCTTAATTTCCGCGACCTGGCGGCCCAGGTTGGCATAAAGGCAGCAAGCCTCCACTACCATTTTCCGACCAAAGCCGATCTCGGCGCGGCGGTCGCGAAACGCTATTGGCAGGACACCGCAGCCGCCCTTGAGGCAATGCGAGGCGAGATGCCGAATGCTGGTGACTGCTTGCGTCGTTATCCCTCGATCTTCCGCCGATCCCTGGAAAATGGAAACCGCATGTGTCTGTGCAGCTTCATGGCTGCGGAATTTGACGATCTGCCAGAGGCGGTAAGAGATGAGGTGGAGAACTTCGCCAACATCAACGTATCTTGGCTGAGCGAGACCTTGGTTGCCGCAGGTCTGACTGACCCGGCAGAGGCTGAGAAGCGAGCGCGCGCCATTTTTGCGGCAGTATCCGGTGCTCAACTCCTGGCGCGAAGTCGGGCGGATATCACCCTGTTTGACGAACTTGTCGGCAGCTATCGCCAGGCAGGTCTTCTGCCCGGCTGAAAGCGCGCAGGGGTCAGTCCGCAATACGCCAAGCGGGTACCCTGACGGAGCAGAAACTTGGATTTCTCCATCGCGCCTCGTCATGGGCGTCCCGATGGGGAAGGTAACGGTGCGTCTCGGCGATTCCGCTTTCGGTTCGGGCGGGCAGTTTGGCGCGGCGAACGCCACATCCGGGGTCGATGTCTATACCGGCGTCGCGCGGGTCCAGCGCATGCTGGCAGTCTGAGCCGCCGGCCTAACGGCGCAGCCCGGGGGTTTCGATCGGCAGCCCGCCGGCACGCACCGCGAGATAGAGCTCGAGGGCGAGATACTCGCTGGCCCCGTAATCGAACTGTGTCGCTCGCACCCCGAGGGAACAGGCGCGCAGCCGCCGATGCAGGGAGCCCATCCTGTTCCATTCGAGCCGGTAGGCTGGGTAGCCCGTGCCGACTCCGCTGGAGATGACGTCGCCCCTCAATTGCCTACCGACATTGTCGTCATGGCACTGGGCGCAGGACAGATTGAGCTGACCCTGGCGCATGGTGTAGAGGCGCCGGCCCTCGCTGACGAAGCGGGCGGCGGGCCCTTCCGTCGCCACCGCCATCGGCAATCCTCGCGACTGCAGGGCGATCGCGGCGGTCAGGGAGAGCAGATGCTCGCTCTCGTAGCCGAAGGCGGGTGCCTGCTGCTTCTCCGACCGGCATGTCTCGATGCGGCCCTCGAGATTGACGAGTTCTCCGGACGGCGCCACCGCCGGGTAGCGTGTCGCGACGCCCCGCATCCTCGCGATCTCCCCGTGGCATCCCTGGCAGGACGGGCGACCCGTCGGAGGCGCGCTGCGCCACAGGGTCTCCCCGGCATCGACCCACAGCCAGCCGGGGTGGCGCGAGGGATCGTCCTGCAGGGCGCGCTGCTCAGGCGACAGAAAGGTCGCGGGGGCGCGAACCTCGCCGGCGCCCGCCACGGTCGAGGCAATGGCAACGACGAGGGCGAGAACCCGCCTCATGTCACAGTCAACTGCTGCCGTCGCTCATAGGTAACCCCGCCGTCCTCGATCCACTCGAACAGAAGTTCGCCGGTCTGGGTGGCCACCGTCGAGAAGGCGACATAGGGATTGGCGGCGATCCCCGGCGATAGCTCCATGCGGAAGACCTCGGCGCCGCCATAGGTCACGCGCAGCGTGTGGATGATCTTGCGGGCGACGGGGCGCAGGCCCGGCGCATCGATGGCGCGCTCCATGGGATGGCGGGCGAGGAGGCGGATCTCGATCACGTCGCCGCGGCGGGCCTGCGCGGGCATGGTTATGCGGGCGGGAAGCGTGGCGTTCGCCATGGCTCAGCCTCCGTCCACGCAGGCGCCGAGGATGACGATCACCTCGCGCACGCCGCGGAGGACGGCGCCGCGGCTCGTCTCGGCGAGCACCACGATCGTCTGCGTCTCCGCGAGGCGAATGCGGGTGGCGACGTCGGCCCGGCCGGCCCGCGGGCCGATGTGGAAGGTCGCGACGCGCGGGAAGGGGTTCTTCTCGGCGAGGATGTGAATGCGGGCGACGTGGTCTTCGGCGCTCATCGGGCTGTCCACCTTGACGGCGATGTCGACCGCATTGCCGTTCTCCGACAGCTGGGGCATCTCGATGGACAGGCCCGCCGCCGCCGGCTCGCGGCCCGCAAGGATCTTCCGTTCGGCGGCGGCGAAGGTCTCGGATGACGCCGTCTGGCCCGCCGCCGCTACGGGGGCGATTGCGGCGGCGGCCGCGGCAGCGATCGCGCCCCGCCGCGTCAGGAGAGTCTTCCGGTCTTGCGGAAGTGGGGGCATGGTTCACTCCTTCAGGGCAGACAGATAGGCGACCACGTCCTCGATGTCCTGGGCGGAGAGCACCGGCCGGCCGCGCCAGCGCTCATCCACATGCTTCAGGCCGGCGACGCGATGATAGGCCGGCATCACCGCCTCGGGGTTGATCAACGTCGGATCGATCAGCCGCAGCCGGATCTGACCGGGCGTGAGGCGGGTGCCGACGCCCGCGAGAGGCGGCCCCACCTCGCCCATGAACGCCTCCGTGGGATCGGGGATCGTATGGCAGATCAGGCAATTCGCCGTCTCCCGGTTGCGCACGATCCGCCGTCCGCGATCCGCCGAGCCGGCAAGCCCGACGAGCGGGGCCGCAACGACGTCGCCGGAGACGACGAAGGGCGCGACCTCCTGCCCCGCCGCGGCTGCGGCGAGACCAAGGAGCGCGACCGCGGCGAGGACGGTCCTCACGCCCGCCTGAGGTCCTGGTCCTTGAGCGGCACGGAGCGGATGCGCTTGCCGGTGGCGGCGAAGATCGCATTCAGAACCGCCGGGGCGGCGACCATGATGGTGGGCTCGCCGACGCCGCCCCAGAACCCGCCGGAGGGCATGACGATGGTCTCGACCTTCGGCATCTCGTCCATGCGCAGCACGTTGTAGCTGTCGAAATTGGTCTCGACAATCTGCCCGTCCTTCACGGTGCAGGCACCGTAGAGCAGGGCCGAGAGGCCATAGACGAACGAGCCCTCCACCTGCATCTCGATCTGGCGCGGATTGACCGCCACGCCACAATCTGTGGCCGCGACGATGCGATGGATCTTCAGCTTGCCCTGTGCATCGACCGACACTTCCGCCGCGGCGGCCACGTAGCTGCCGAAGCCCATCTGCTGGGCGATGCCGCGATGGACGCCGGCCGGCGGCGGCTTGTCCCAGCCGATCCTTTCCGCCACCGCGTTGAGCACCGCGAGGTGCTTGGGATGATTGCCCATGAGCTTCCGGCGGAAGGCGAGGGGATCCTGGCCCGCCACATGGGCGAGTTCGTCGAGGAAGCACTCGAGATAGATGGCGTTCTGGTTGTGGTTGACACCCCGCCAGAAATGCGGCGGTACGTGGGTGTTCCGCATGGCGTGGTCGATCAGAAGATTGGGAAACGAATAGCCGATCTGGCTGTCGTTCCCACCCGCATTAAGCCCCTGGAACTGCACGGGATCGCGCCCGCTCTGCAGCGCGGTCGGGAAGACGTAGGAGAGGATGGATTGCCCCGAGATGCGCATGTGCAGGCCAACGAGGTTGCCCTGCGCATCGAGGCCGCCGGTCAGCTTGCACATGGTGACGGGGTGGTACCGCCCCTGAACCATGTCCTCCTCGCGCGTCCACTGCGTCTTGATCGGCACGCCGGGGATCTGCTTCGCGATGGTCACCGCCTGGATCAGCCAGTCGTGAGTCGTCCGCCGGCCGAAGCCGCCGCCGAGGTCGACGCGGTGGACGTCGCAGGCCGTCTGCGGCAAGCCGGCGGCCTGGGCGGTGGCCGCGAGCGCCGCCTCGCCGTTCTGGGTCGGGCACCAGACGTCGCAGCGGGTCGGCGTCCACACCACAGTGGCGTTCATCGGCTCCATCGGAGCGTGGTTCTGGAACGGATAGTCGTAGACCGCCTCGATCTTTCGCGCGGCGCCCGCGATAGCCGCGCGGGCGTCGCCGTTGGTGTTGCCGATGAAGGCTTCCTGTGCTTCGAGGCCCTCGCGCAGCTGCGCCGCGATGGTCTCGGAGGACACCGCCCGGTTCGGGCCGTAGTCCCAGGTCACCGGCAGGGCGTCGAGGGCGGTCTTCGCCTGCCAGAACGTGTCGGCGACCACCGCCACCGCCGTTTCGGCAACCTTCAGCACGTGACGCACGCCGGGCATGGAGGAGACCTTCGACGCGTCGAAAGAGGCGAGCTTGCCACCGAAGACCGGGCATTCTTTCGGCACGGCCACCAGCATGCCCGGCATCTTCAGGTCGGAGCCGTAGATGAGCGCGCCGGTCGTCTTTGCGGCCGTATCGAGCCGCTTCGCCGAGGTGCCGATGACGGTCCAGTCCTTCGGCTCCTTCAGCGGCACGTTGGTAGGCGGGGTGATGCGCGCCGCAGCCGCAGCGACCTGGCCGTAGCGAACCGACCGACCAGAGGCGGCATGGATGATGACGCTGTCCTTGGCGGTGCACTGCGCCGCAGGAACACCCCAGGCATCGGCTGCGGCCTGGATCAGCATGATCCGTGCTGCCGCGCCGCCGCGCCGGACATAGTCTTGGCTCTGGCGTATGCCCTGGCTTCCCGCCGTGAGGAAGGCTCCCCAGGCGCGATTGCGGGCGAGGGACTGGCCGGGCGTGACGTACTCAGTCACGATCTTCGACCAGTCGCAGTGCAACTCCTCCGCAATCATCTGGCAGAGGCCGGTGCGCGTGCCCTGGCCCATCTCGGAGCGTGCCATGCGCAGGATCACCGTGTCGTCCGGTCGGATGACGACCCAGGCGTTGATCTCGGGCGTGGAGGCAGGCGCCGCCGGCTGGGCGGAGGCGCCGGTGGGCAGGTGGAATCCGACGGCAAGGCCGGCGGCGGCCTTGAGAACGGCGCGGCGGGTGGTCGTCGTGGTCTCGATGAGCGTCATGACGGCCTCCCTCAGCCCTGGCGGTTCGCGGCGGCCTGCTTGATGCCGGCGCGGACGCGGTTGTAGGTGCCGCAGCGGCAGATGTTGGTCATCGTCGCGTCGATATCCTCGTCGGTCGGGTTCGGCTTCTCGGCGAGCAGTGCGGCCGCGGCCATGATCATGCCCGACTGGCAATAGCCGCATTGCGGCACGTCGAGGTCGCGCCATGCGACCTGGATCGGGTGCGTACCGCCAGGAGACAGGCCCTCGATGGTGACGATCTTCTGCTCGGCGGTGACGGCGCTGAGCGGCATGGCACAGGAGCGGACCGCCTGGCCGTCGATATGCACCGTGCACGCGCCGCAGGCGCCGATGCCGCAGCCATACTTCGTGCCGGTCAGCCCTGCATGATCGCGCAGAGCCCAAAGGAGCGGCGTATCTTCAGCCGCATCCATTTCAACCATTTGACCGTTGATGTTGAGCTTCGCCACGCTCGGCCTCCCATATCCGCCGGGCCTTGGTCAGCCTCTTGTCGCGAACCAGTCGACCTTTCCGGGGCGCCCGGCACAACCCTTCCATCCCCGCCTGGACTTCACTTTCTTGAGAGCCAAGGTGTCGTGCGCCGCAGGCCTCTCGCCGGAATGACAGAGGCGGCCGGCGCCGGCCCCGCCTATTCGCGCCACAGCGCCCGGCTGCCGTCGCTCGCGAATGACGGTCGGATTATGTCTCGTAAGCCTCAGCCCTTGCCCGGCGAGATGAAGTCGGGAGCGCGCCGCGCGAGAAAGGCCTGCAGTCCCTCCGCCGCCTCCGCGCCGAAGCGCGCAAGATTGATGGCACGGGCCTCCTCGTCCATCTGCCCGGCGAGATCCCTCCGCCCGGCCGTGTTCACCAGCCGCTTGATCGTCGCGACCGCATTGGGCGGCCCCTCGGCGAGCCGTGTCGCCAGGTCCATCGCGCGGGCCAGCGCCTCGCCGTCGGGAACGCAGGAATTGACGAGCCCGGCCGCCGCCAGTCGCGGCGCGGCAACGGGCTGGCCGGTCAGGCACAGTTCCATGACGAACTGGCGGGGCAGGGCGGTGCCGAGGAAATGGGTGATGCCGCCGTCGGGGCTGAGCCCCACCCGTACATAGGCGGCCGCGAAGCTCGCCCCCTCCGCGGCGACGATCAGGTCGCAGGCGAGCGCCAGCGAGAAGCCGGCCCCCGCCGCCCCGCCCTCCACGGCGGCGACGACGGGCTTGGGACATTCCACGATGGTGCGGATCATCGCGTTCAGCCGGTCCGTCTTGACCGTCGCCTCCGCGAGGGTCCCGCGGGCGCTCGCTTCGAGCGCGCGGACATTGCCGCCGGAGGTGAAGAAGCCGCCCGATCCGGTGACGACGATCGCGCCGATGCCGGGGTCGGAGCCGGCCGTGACGATGGCGGCCTGCACGGCCTCGTAGACGTCCGGACCGATGGCATTGCGCGTCTTCGGGCCGTCCAGCACCAGCCTCAGCACCCGTCCGTCCCGCTCGCAACGGACCTCCGTCACGTCCCTGTCCCGCTTGTTCATCGCCGTCAACTCCGCATGGCTACCAGTGGTCATCGCAATATATGTAACGACAAAGGAATTCGTTTCATATAATAAAACGACGCTGGTTCGGGAGGCTTGGCATGACGGCGGAGACGGCTCAGGGGCCATTGAAGGGACTGCGCGTCCTCGACATCGCGACGATCATCGCAGGCCCCATGGCGGGGACGTTGATGGCGGACTTCGGGGCCGAGGTCGTGAAGCTGGAACTGCCGGGGCTCGGCGACGGCCTGCGCGGCTTCCCTCCCTTCAAGGAGGGCAAGTCGCTGTGGTGGAAGGTCACCAACCGCGGCAAGCTCTTCGGTACGCTCGACCTCCGCCTGCCGGCGGGCAAGGCGCTGTTCCTGCGCATGGTGAGCCAGAGCGACGTCGTCATCGAGAACTTCCGGCCCGGCACGCTGGAGCGCTGGGGTCTCGATATCGAGACGCTGTGGAAGGCCAACCCGCGGCTGGTCGTGCTGCGGCTGAGTGGTTTCGGCCAGGATGGGCCGAACGCGCGGCTGCCGGGCTTTGCCCGCATCTTCGAGGCGGTGGGGGGCCTCACCGGCATCTCCGGCAGCGAAGACCTTCCGCCCATGCACACCGGCTATCCCATCGGCGATCCGATAGGCGGGCTGTTCGGCGCCTTCGCCATCATGGCCGCGCTGTGGCGGGTGGCGCAGGGCGAGCGCGAGAAGGGGGAGGAGATCGACCTGTCCCTGACCGAGGCGATCCTGCGCATCATCGAGGTCCTGGCGATCGAATACGACCAGCTCGGCGACGTGCGCCAGCGCAGCGGCAACCGCAACCAGTATTCGGCGCCCTCCGACGTCTATCTCACCGCCGACAAGCGCTACGTGTCGCTGGCGGGCAGCACCAACCGCACCTTCGCCAACAATTGTCGCGCCATCGGGCGGCCGGAACTGCCCGAGGACCCGCGTTTCGCCACCAACGCGGCGCGGGTCGCCCATGCCGGGGAGCTCGACCGCATCTTCGGCGGTTGGATCGGCGCCCGAACCCAGGAGGAGGTGGTCGGTGCCTTCCGCGCGGCCAGCGGCACGCTGGCGCCCATCTATTCCATCGACCAGATCTTCAAGGATCCGCAGTTCCGCGCCCGCGAGGCCATCGTGCCGGTGGCGGACGAGGACTTCGGCGCGGTCCGCATGCCGGGGCTCGTGCCGCGCTTCCGGCGCAATCCCGGGCGGATCCGCTGGTCCGCCAAGGGCGTGGCTGCCGACAACGACTACATCTATAAGACCATTGTCGGCCTGACCGACGACGAGATCGCCACCTATCGGGCGGACAAGGTCATATGACGAAGCCAAGGGATGGCGAGGGGGAAGGCGCGGCCCGCCTGCAGCCGGATGCCTCACTGTCCTCCACCCTGATCCGGGGGCTCGAGGTCCTGCAGTGCTTCTCCACCGAGGACCGCTCGCTGTCCAATGCCGAGATCGCCCGCCGCGTCGGGCTGAACCGGCCGACCGTCTCCCGCCTGTGCAAGACCCTCGTCCATGTCGGCTATCTGCGCCGCGATGCGCGCGGCGGCTTCCGCCTGGCGCCCCGGCTCGTCGCCCTGAGCTACCCGGTGCTCTCGGCCATGCCGTGGCGGCACGAGGTGCTGATCCCGATGCGCGACCTTGCGGCGATGTTCTCCGGCAACAGCTCGCTCGGGGTGATGTCGGGTGACTGCTTCGTCCACATCCAGACAGCCGGCAGTCCCCCGGGCTGGCCGCACGTACCGGATATCGGCCAGACCGGGCCGCTGCACCGCTCGGCGCTGGGCTGGGCGCTGCTCTCGATCCTTCAGGGGCGTGAGCACCAGGACAAGCTCGCCGAATTGCGGGATCTCCATCCGGAGGAGTTCGCCGCCTCGGCGGAGAAGACCGCCGCGGCCGTGGCGCGCTGCCGCAAGGAGGGCTTCTGCGTTTCATACGGCGACTGGCGCCCAAACCTCACCGCCGCAGCGGCGCCGCTCGGCCGCACGGAGGACGGGCTCTGCGTCGCCATCGCCTGTGCCGTGCCGAGCTACCGGGCGGTGGCAGAGGCGTTCGAAAACGAGCTGGGGCCGCGACTCGCCAGTGCGGCGCAGGAAATCCGGCAGGGCGGTGTCTTCGTCCTGCGCTGACGAGGCCCGGCTCACTGGGTGACGGTGATGCCGGTATCCTTGATGATGCCGCTCCACCGCGTCGTCTCCTCCTCGATGAACCGGCCGAAATCGGCGGCGGAGGCCCCCCGTGCCTCCAGGCCGAGCGTCGCGAAGCGTTGTTTGACGGCGCTCTCTTCAAGAGCCCGCAGCGTCTCGGCCTCGAGGCGGGCGCGGATGGCGGCCGGCGTTCCCGCCGGCGCCATGAAGCCGTACCAGCCGGCAGCGACCACACGCGACAGGCCCTGTTCGCGCAAGGCTGGCGCGGCCGGGAACAGTGGGCTGCGCTCGGCCGAGGCGACGCCGAGGACGCGCAGCTTGCCCGCCTCGATCAACTGGAGGGCCGAGGTGATGGCGGTGATCGTGGCGTCGATGCGCCCGCCGAGCAGTTCGGAATAGGCCGGCGCATCGCCGCGGAACTGCACGGTCAGCCCCTTGATGCCGGCATCCTTGAACAGCAGTTCGCCCGCGAGGTGCGGCTGCGATCCCGGCCCCGGCGAGCCGAAGGTGACGCCGTCCGGTTTCGACTTGGCGAAGGCCACGAACTCCGCCGCAGTCCGGGCGGGGTTGTCAGCGTTGACGACGAGGAAGAGCGGCGCCAGCACCGTCATTGCGACGGGGAGGAGGTCCTTGCGCGGATCGTAGCGCAGCGGGCTGTAGAGCGCCTCGGCCAGGGCAAAGGGCGCCGCCGCATAGAGGACGGTGTAACCGTCGGGGTCGGCGCGAGCGACCATTTCGTTGGCCAGCCGCGTGCCGGCACCCGGCTTGTTCTCGACGATGCATTG
>JAEZGJ010000107.1 GCA_023416965.1 Pseudomonadota bacterium
GCGGGCCGGCGAGACGCTCGACGCCGGCGGGAGCGGCGGCCTCGGGCAGGTCCTCGACCATCGGCTTCTCGGAGGCGCCGAGATCGATGCCCGACGAGCCCTGGGCGCGGCCGATGCCGTCGATGGCGGCGCGGGCGATCAGGTCGCAGTAGAGCGAGATGGCGCGGCCGGCATCGTCATTGCCCGGGATCGGATAGGTGATGCCGTCAGGATCGCAGTTGGTATCGACGATGGCGACCACCGGAATGCCGAGGCGCTTGGCCTCGAGGATGGCAATCGCCTCCTTGTTGGTGTCGATCACGAACATCAGGTCCGGCACGCCGCCCATGTCCTTGATGCCGCCGAGGGCGCGCTCGAGCTTCTCCTTCTCGCGGGCGAGAGTGAGGGCTTCCTTCTTGGTGTAGCCGGCGCCGCCCGAGGCCAGGGCCTCGTCCAGCTTGCGCAGGCGCGAGATCGAACCGGACACGGTCTTCCAGTTGGTCATCGTGCCGCCGAGCCAGCGGGAGTTCACGTAGTACTGGGCGCACTGCTTGGCACCGGCGGCGATCGCCTCCTGGGCCTGGCGCTTGGTGCCGACGAAGAGCACGCGGCCGCCCTTGGCCACCGTATCAGACACGGCGACGAGCGCGCGATGCAGCATCGGCACGGTCTGGGCGAGGTCGAGGATGTGGATGTTGTTGCGGACGCCGAAGATGTACTGGTTCATCTTCGGGTTCCAGCGGTGGGCCTGATGGCCAAAGTGGCAGCCAGCTTCCAAAAGCTGACGCATGCTGAAATCGGGCAGCGCCATGGGTCTTCTCCGGTTGTGCCTCCGCGGACTATGGCCGGCCTCGGATGAGGCTCCGTCGCCACCGGAGCGGCAAAGGACTTTCGTCCTCAGCCGCGGGTCCGCGTGTGGAATGGGCGGGGCGATACACCAGATGGCGCCGGGATGCAACTGCGAGAGGACCGCTTCGACTAACCCTTCTAGCCGCTTCCTGGCCGACGCCTATCTGAACCAACTCGGCGCAGCACTATCCGACCGTTCTGATTGGGATATCAGACGCAACGATCTTGGAGACCGGAATGCCCTTTTTTTTGAAGAGGTCTTCGAAAGCGAAGCGGATTCCCAATGATCTCTGCGTGGGCCCGATTATCAGGCGTTCCACAATGTTCTGCGGTTCGATATTGGTAAGACCAATGTCGGGGCGGCTTTCCATCTTGATAGCGAAAAGACGTTCTGGTGCGCCTCTTACGCTCCTGCTCATCGGCTCTAATATCGGACTGGATGCCACGCCATCAATGTAGACGAGACGCCACTCCAGCTCCTCTGAAAATCCCTTGTGCTTGACCGCAACCAACAAACTAATAAACATCTGCGTTAAAATCTGCTTCAACATCGCGGGCTCAATCGACCTGATGAAGTCACCATTTTCTCTGACGTTCTGGATTATTTGGCGCAACTCAGCGAGCACGTCACTATCATTGAAATAGAGTACTGGACTGCCAAACAAGCCGACGTCGCTCGTCGTCAACAGCGGCGACGCATTAAAGACCAATGCAACTGCTGCCGTACCACTTCCATAGCCTCGCCACATCGAAAGACGGCCCAAATCGTCTTCGTTGTCATGGTGCTCCGAAATGCACGAATGTATGTATGTAGATAGTAATGATCCTTTTGTTTATCAAAATGACTGATGGCAGCCAGGGCGGCGCCATCACAACACTCGTCAAGAACAGAGATAAACTCTTCTTTACCCGATGAAATACGTCATGTAATATGTCATAACCGTGCTGGACTTCACGGTAATCATTCATATTGCGGACGTTTCTCATCCAGAATCGTCCTTTTTCCACAATCTCAAACGCAGCATCAGCTGTCGTGTAGTGCACAAATCGTGTAGATGGTGATACTGCTCGTCTCCGATGCGTTGCGGTCGGGAGAAAAATTTCGCCGATCCGCATGGCAAATTCATATGCGCTATCCATTGGTGAGTCCTCCAATGGAAGATGATATTTGACATCTCCGTCGAGTCAAAGTCACATCAATGAATGCGTTCGTTACTAAACGCAGTTCGATGACTAATGCGCTTCGAAAAACTTGGATCTGGTGACGGCAGCGAAACGCGAGTCACTATCACGCCAGCAGCGCCGCCACCATCTCCGGCAGATCCTGCGGCCGCTGGCAGATCACCGTCGCGCCGGCCTCCCTGAGTTCCACCACGCCGCCATAGCCCCAGGCGACGCCGATGGAGGCGATGCCGTGGCGCTGCGCCGCGTGGATGTCGTGCATCCGGTCGCCGATCATCACGGTGTCGGCGGGGTCGATGCCCTGTTCGGCGATGATCTTGGCGATGATGTCGGCCTTGTCGTCGAGGCTGCCGTCGAGGGCCGCGCCGTAAACGCGCTGGAAATGCGGCGCATAGCCGAAGCGTTCGACGATGGGGACGGCATAGGGCTCCGGCTTGGCGGTGCAGACGAACATGCGATCCGACGCCGCGCGGATGGCGCCGACGGCCTCGGGCATGCCGGGATAGAGCGAGAGGTCGTACATGCCGCCGGCGCGGTAATGCACCCGGTAGCGCTCGACCGCGGCCTCCGCATCCGCCCCCTCCCCCATCACCTTCGGAAAGGACAGACGCAGGGCCGGGCCGATGATCCAGCCGAGCGTCTCGTAGGGCGGCGGCTCATGGCCGAGATCGGCCAGCGCCTTGCGGAACGAGCCGATGATTCCCAGCGCGGGATCGGTGAGGGTCCCGTCGAGGTCGAAGAGCACGGTGCTGGGCATCCCGCCTGAATAGGGCCGTCGCTTCGCCCCGTCCATGGCCGCCGCCGCAGGGCCCTCGTCCGGGGCCGGAGGATGACAGGACGCAGCCGCCCGTGCACAAGGCGCCTTTCACGCAGGGGCTCGCCATGGGCAAGGTCATTTCCGTCAGCCTCGATCGTCGGCACCGGTTCTCCAAGGCCTCAGTCCCGGAGATCACGCTCATCGCCGGCGAGGGCGTGGCTGGCGACGCCCATTGCGGCGTCACGGTCAAGCATCGCTCCCGCGCCCGCTTCAACCCGACACTGCCCAATCTCCGGCAGGTCCACCTCATCCATGCCGAGCTCTTCGACGAGCTCGCGGCCAAGGGTTTCGCCGTGCGGCCGGCCGAGCTGGGGGAGAACATCACGACGACGGGGATCGACCTCCTGGCGCTGCCGACCGGCGCGCGCCTCGCCATCGGCGAGGCCGTCATCGAGGTGACCGGGCTGCGCAATCCCTGCATCCAGATCGACCGCTTCCAGGACGGGCTGATGCAGGCGACCCTCGACCGAGACGCCGAGGGCAATCTCATCCGCAAGGCGGGGATCATGGGAATCGTCATCGCCGGCGGCAGCGTCCGGCCGGGCGATTCCATCGCCGTGACCCTGCCGGAGGGACCGCACCGCCCCCTCGAGAAGGTCTGAGCGCCTCGCGCCCCCCTCCCCGCGTCGGCGCATCTGGTCTAGAAGCGCCTTCTGTATCGACAGTCAGGAGATCACCATGGGCGCACTGGACGGCAAGGTTGCCATCGTCACGGGAGCCGCGCGCGGCATCGGCAAGGCCATTGCGCAGCGGTTTGCGGCCGAGGGCGCGAGCGTGGTCCTCTCGGACATCGACGCCACGGCCGGCAAGGCCACCGCGGACGAGATCGGCAAGACCGGCAAGACCGCCTTCGTCGCCTGCGACGTCGGCGATGCCGCCTCGGTCGCCACGCTCGTGGACGGCGCCCGGAAGGCTTTCGGCGGCGACATCGACATTCTCGTCAACAATGCCGGAATCGTCCATTCCGCCGAATTCCTCGACCTTGCCGAGGCCGATTTCGACAAGGTCCTGCGGGTGAACCTCAAGGGTTCCTTCCTGGTCGGTCAGGCGGTCGCGCGGCGCATGGTCGAGCAGGTCAAGGCAGGCAAGGCGCCCGGCGCCATCGTCAACATGAGCTCGGTCAATGCCCGGCTCGCCATAGTCAACCAGACGCCCTACTGCGTCTCCAAGGGCGGCGTCAGCCAGCTCACCAACGTCATGGCCCTCGGCCTCTCCGAGCATGGCATCCGCGTCAACGCCATCGGCCCGGGCTCCATCGCCACCGAGATGCTGGCGAGCGTCAACACCGACAAGGCGGCCCGCCACCGGCTGTTCTCGCGCACGCCGCTGCGTCGCCTCGGCGAGCCTGACGAAATCGCCAAGGTCGCAGTGTTCCTCGCCTCCGACGCCGCGAGCTACATCACCGGCCAGACCATCTATGCCGACGGCGGCCGGCGCGGGCTGAACTACACGGTGCCGGGGCAGGATGGCGCGCCGACCTGCCGCCGGCCCTGAGGGCGGCGCTGGAGGGCCTCGCCGGCCGCTTCGGCGGCCGGGACCTCGCGGCGGCGAGCGCCCGTCTCACCGCGGATTACCGCGCCGGCCGCGGCTCCCGGCTGCCGGGGCCCGTCGACCTTGCGGCCTATGCCGTCGCCCGCATGCCGGCGACCTATGCCGCCTGCGCCGCCGCGTTCGCCGAGGCGGCGGAGCGGATCGACTGTGCCCCGCGCACCATCCTCGACATCGGCTGCGGACCTGGCACCGCGACCTGGGCCGCGCTGGATGCCTTTCCGAGCCTTGATCGCGCCACGCTGCGCGACGCCCATGCCGGCATGGTCTCGCTCGGCCGGGAGCTGGCGGCGGAGGGCCCGCCTTTGCTCTCGGGCGCCGACTGGCAGACCGGACGTGTCGGCGGCGACCTCCCCACCGCCGACCTCGTCGTTGCGAGCTACGCCCTGAACGAACTGAAGCCCGCCGAGGTGGCGTTCGCCGCGCGGAGCCTCTGGGCCGCGGCAGGCCAGATCCTCGTTCTCGTCGAGCCCGGAACGCCCGCCGGCTTCGCGGTCATCGCCGCCGCGCGTGCCGCGCTTGTCGCCAATCAGGCGCAGATCGCCGCGCCCTGCCCTGGGAACGTCGTCTGCCCGGTCGCGCCGCCCGACTGGTGCCATTTCTCCGCCCGCCTGCCGCGCCTGCGCGCCCACAGGGCCGCCAAGGGCGCCGACGTGCCCTTCGAGGACGAGCGTTATGCCTACCTCGTGGCGGTCCGGCCCGGCATCGCCGTGGTCCCCGCGGCGTCGCGCATCCTGCGCCCGCCCCGCGCGGACAAGGCCGGCACGACCTTCGCCCTTTGCACGCCTGCGGGTGCCGTCTCCCGCACCGTGGCGAGCCGGGACCGCGAGGCCCACCGCTTGACGCGGCGGCTAGGTTGGGGCGACGCTTTCGACATCGAGCCCCCGGAGCCGCCATGACACGCCGGACCGTTGTCGCCCTCGTGCTTCTGTCTGCCCTCGCGCCGCTGCCGGCGCTGGGCCAGGCCGAGAACCTGTCCTTCTCGCAGCGGATGAGCATCTACCGCGCCTGCAAGCCGGACCTGGACGCCAAGTGCCCCAGCGCCGGCACGGATTCGGCCAGGGTCTCCGCCTGCCTGCGTAGCAATCAGGCGCAGCTCTCGCAATCGTGCACCACGGCCATCCGGCAGGCGGGGCTGCGCTGAGGACGGCACCGCTGCCCTGCGCCCCGCGCCGTTGACCCGCTGCGCCCGAAGAGCCGATAGGCAGGCATCGGGAGTGCTCTGATGCTCGTCATGCCCTGGCTCTGGGCCGTCTTCACCGTCATCGCGGCCGCCGCCCAGACTGCGCGCAACGCCCTGCAGCGCAGCCTCACCGAAAGGCTGGGGACGATCGGCGCCACGCACGTCCGCTTCCTCTACGGCTTTCCCTTCGCGCTGATCTTCCTAGGCCTCGTCCATCTCGCCGTGCCGGCCCGGGCGCCGGCTGTCTCCGGCGCCTTCCTCGCCTGGACGCTCGCCGGCGCCCTGGCGCAGATCGGCGCCACAGCCCTGATGCTGGCCGCCATGCGCGAGCGCTCCTTCGTCGTCACCACCGCCTACACGAAGACCGAGCCGGTGCTGGTCGCCCTCTTCGGCGTCGTCCTTCTCGGCGATCACCTGACCGGCTGGGCCTGGAGCGCCATCCTCGTCGCCACGACCGGCATCGTCCTCATGTCGTGGAAGCCGGGCACCGAACAGTCGCTGCGCCCGGCGGTGCTCGGCATCGTCTCCGCGGCATTGTTCGGGCTTGCCTCGGTGGGCTTCCGCGGCGCCATCCGCACGCTCGACACGGACAGCTTCCTGCTCGCGGCCACAACCACCCTCGCCTGGAGCCTCGCCATCCAGACCGCGGTGCTCACCGCCTATCTCGCCGTCATGGACCGGCCCGGCCTCATGACGATCTTCCGGGCCTGGCGGCCCTCCGTCGCAGCCGGCTTCCTCGGCGCCTTCGCCTCACAGTTCTGGTTCCTCGCCTTCGCCCTGGAGACGGTTGCCAAGGTGCGTACCCTCGCGCTCGTCGAGGTGCTCTTCGCCGGGATCGTCTCGGGCGCCATCATCAAACAGGCGACGAGTCCGCGGGAGGGACTCGCCATCGCGTTGATCGTCGGCGGCGTCGCCCTCCTGCTCAGTCTCGGCTGAGCGGCGACAGCCGTGTTACGTGCCCCATCTTGCGGCCCTCGCGCTGGTCGCGCTTGCCGTAGAGGTGCAGCACGCTGCCTTCCTCGGCCGCAAGGCGGCGCCAGTTCTCGACATCGTCGCCGATGAGGTTCTGCATCACCGCGTCGGAATGGCGCGAGGTCGAGCCGAGCGGCAGGCCCGCCACCGCCCGCATGTGGTTCTCGAACTGCGAGCAATGGCAGGCGGCCTCGGTCCAGTGGCCGGAATTGTGGACGCGCGGAGCCATCTCGTTGAGGAGGAGCTGGCCTTCGCCGGTGACGAAGAGCTCCACGGCGAGCACCCCGACATAGTCGAGTTTCTCGGCCAGGACCGTGCCGGTGAGCGCGGCACGCGCGCCCAGCGACACGTCGATGGCGGCAGGAACCGTCGATGTCCTGAGGATGCCGCCGCGGTGGACGTTCTCCACCGGGTCGTAGTGACGGATCTCGCCGTCGGCGCCGCGCACGACGAGCACGGAAATCTCGCGCTCGAAGGGCACGAAGGCCTCCAGGATCGCCGGCTGGTGGCCGATGGCGGCGAGGGCGCGGGCGGCATCGTCGCCGGCCCGGATGACCACCTGCCCCTTACCGTCGTAGCCGAAGCGCCGGGTCTTCAGCACCGCCGGCCGGCCGATCCTCTCCAGCGCCCGCACGAGATCGTCGACGGAATCAATCGGCGCGAAATCGGGCACGGCGAGGCCGCATTCCCGCGCGAAGCTCTTTTCCCTGACCCGGTCCTGCGACACGGTCAGGGCCATCGGCCCCGGTCGTACCGGCAGGCGGCTCGCCAGGAAATCGGCGGCCCGCGCCGGCACATTCTCGAACTCATAGGTGACGATGTCGACGTCGCCGGCGAAACGCGCCAGCGCCTCCTCGTCGGAATAGTCAGCCTCGGTGATGCGACGGACGACATCGAAGGCCGGGCTCTCGGGCTCGGGCGCGAAGACCTGGCAGCGCAGGCCGAGCCGTGCGCCGGCGAGAGCCAGCATGCGGCCGAGCTGGCCGCCACCGAGAATGCCGATGATCTGGTCGGGGCCGACCGAACGGTCAGGCGTCGTCACGGGGGCGCTCCGGGATGGCGGCCGTCTGGCGGGCACGATAGGCGTCGAGCCGCTCGGCCAGGGCCGGATCGTTGAGGGCGAGGACAGCCGCCGCCAGCAGCGCCGCATTGATGGCGCCGGGCTTGCCGATCGCCAGCGTCCCCACCGGGATGCCCCCCGGCATCTGGACGATGGAATGGAGCGAATCGACGCCCGACAGCGCCTTGCTCTCCACAGGTACGCCGAAGACCGGCAGCGGCGTCAGCGCCGCCGCCATGCCCGGCAGGTGCGCGGCGCCCCCGGCCCCGGCGACGATGATCTTGAAACCCTTGTCGCGGGCGGATCGGGCGAAGTCGTAGAGGCGGTCCGGGGTGCGATGGGCCGAGACGATCAGCGCCTCGTGGCCGATGCCGAGATCCGACAGGATCTCCGCCGCGTGGCGCATGGTCGCCCAGTCCGACTGGGACCCCATGATGATGGCGACGGGCTTGCCCCCGCTCGCGGCCGTCTCCGGCATCGACGCCTCCCCCCGCACGTCGAGGATCGACGGCATCCAGAAAGAAGCGGCGGAGAATAGGCAGAGGACGGGTTCGTAGCAAGACGTCCCCGCCTGCGAATTGCTGCGTGGAATAGGCCCGTTCCCGAAGGGTCAGGCGATGATGTCAGGCGTCAGCAGGTCGTCCAGGAAGGCGATGCGGTCACGCAGCACGAG
This sequence comes from Pseudomonadota bacterium, assembly GCA_023416965.1. GTDB lineage: Bacteria > Pseudomonadota > Alphaproteobacteria > Rhizobiales > Phreatobacteraceae > Phreatobacter. The sequence continues at coordinate 8,264 of JAEZGJ010000107.1, forward strand.
CTTGCGCTTCTTCAGCCGCTGGATCTGCAGCCGGTCGGCGACGGGCATCCGTGCCAGGGCATCGATGGCCGCATCGAGGTCGCGGTGTTCCTGACGCAACCTCTCCAGTTCCGCCAGCGCCTCGCGCTCGTCGATGTCGTTCGATGCCATTGCGGTACCAGAGGCTGTGCCCGCACCGGGCGACGCCCGGCACTGATACCATTATGCCGCCCGCCGGGGTCGTTGGGCAAGGCAGGGCCCGACCGTCCAGTGGCCTGCGGCGCAAGGTCGCCGTAACATTCCGTGACTTTACTTTGCCACATACGGGTCCACACTCGTCCCCAGTCCGACGCGTTTTCGGACCTCGTCCGAAGCCGTCGGGACTCTTTGCCAAAAGGAGGACTTTGATGAGCTTGCAGTCGCACCTCGCGGAACTCGAAAAGCGTCATGAGGCACTCGACCGGCAGTTGAGCCAGGTCGTCGCCCGTCCATCCTCCCTCGACGAGGAGATCACGGAGTTGAAGCGGCGGAAGCTGCAGCTGAAGGACGAGATCGAGCGCCTGAGGGCGAACGGGTCCAGCCTCCACTAGCGCGGAGCCGGTCTTCGGCATCCCCTGGTTTCGAAACTGCCGGCGCCCTCACGGACGCCGGCAGTTTTCATGTCGGGGTCTCGCTCAGGGCCACATGCGTCGGAACACCCCGTCCTTGATGATGAACAGGTGCATGAGCGCCGCCCCCACATGGACGAAGACCAGCAGCGTCATCAGAATCGCCGTGCCGAAATGCACGCGATAGATGGCCGCGCAGGTGCTCTCCTGCCCGGAGAACGGCAGGGTGACCGGAATGGTCCAGAACAGGTTCACCGGGCCGTAGCACATGGAGGTGGCGAGCCAGCCGAGGAAGGGCACGAGGAAAATCAGGACATAGAGGAGATGATGGGTTGCCGCCGAGGCGATGCGCTGGAATCTGGTGAGGGTCGGCACCGGCGGCGGCGTGCCCTGCGTGACCTTCAGCGCCACCCGCGCCACCGCCAGCAGCAGCACGACCAGGCCGAAGGACTTGTGCCACTCGTAGAGGCTGTTCTTCAGGGCCGGGTTCGCGCCGGGGTTGGGCGGATAGGGAATGCTCGACATGTAGATGCCGACCGGCACCAGGCCGATGATGAGGGCGGCGGTCGCCCAGTGGATGATCCGATGGGGCGTCGAATAGACATCGGCCTGCGACATGGCTGCCATCCCTTATCTCGTCTCCAGGGATGATGAGCGGGCGCGATGGTGGAGGCAAGAGCCGCTGCCGCTGGTGAATGCGGGCCTCTGTCGTTACGGAACGATGACGCCGGCCCCGTTTGATGCGACGATGGCTGGTGACACTTTTTTCGCCGCTCCTGATCCAAAAGGGACAGTGACACCATACATGGACCGTGAGCAGCCGGACGGACGTCCCGCCGGCGCCGCCTCGGGGGCATGAAAGGCCTTGTTGACGATGGAAACTTCCGGAATTCTCGGCGGCGCTGCCGATATCGTCCGGGCCCAGGTCGAACGGGCCATTGCCGAACTGCGTGCCGCGCGGCCGGTGATGATCACCGGTGCCGGGCGGGCCGTTCTCGTCTTCGGCGTCGACGGGCTCGACCATGGCGCGGCGGAGGCAGCCGCCCGCCTCAGCCCGACCATGGCTCATCTGGTTCTGCCGGCCGCTCGCCTGCGTCGCCTCGGCCTCGACCGCTCGGCTCCGGCCCGCGTCGCCCTGCCACAGATCGACGCCGGGCGGATCGAGAGCCTCGCCCTCACCGTCGAGGCGCGGATCGACGCGCCGGTCTCCCCGGTCGACGACCTCGACGAGGCGGCGCTCGAACTCGCCCGTCTCGCGCTTGTCGTGCCGGCCGTGGTCATGGTGCCGCTGGCTGCCGGCAGCGCCGCTCCCGGCCACGTCCTCGCGGTCGACGCGACGGCGATCGGCGATTTCCGCAAGCTCGAAGCCCGGCTCATCCGCATCGTCGGCCGCGCGCCTGTGCCGCTGGAGGGCGCGCCAGAGACCGAATTCGTCGTCTTCCGCGGCGGCGAGGGCCTGCGCGACCAGGTCGCCATCGTCATCGGCAAGCCCGACCCCGCCCAGCCTGTGCCGGTGCGCCTGCACTCCGCCTGCCTCACCGGCGACCTCTTTGGCTCGCTGAAATGCGATTGCGGCGACCAGTTGCGCGATACGGTCGAATGGATGGCGAAGAACGGCGGCGGCGTGCTGCTCTATCTCGACCAGGAAGGCCGCGGCAACGGCATCGCCAACAAGATGCGCGCCTATCGGCTGCAGTCGCTCGGCTGGGACACCTACGATGCCGACGAGGTGCTCGGCTTCGACCTCGACCAGCGCCGCTTCGACTTCGCGGCGGAGATGCTGAAGCAACTCGGTATCCGCTCCATCGACGTCATGACCAACAATCCCGTCAAGATTGCCGCCATGGCGGAGGCCGGGATCGAGGTCCGCTCCGAGCGCCGGGTGATCGGCCGCGCCACCGACGAGAACGTGCGCTACCTCACCTCGAAGCGCGACCGCGCCGGCCACGCCATCGACGCCGACGCGCTCATCGCCAGTCTCGCCTCCCGCAAATAGGCGGGATGGCGGCGCGGGCCGCGCTGGGCTAAGAGGCGGCAGGTCCCAACCGGCGCCGCCCATGCCCGCTTCCCCTGCCGTGCCTTTCCGCCTCGCGCCGGTCCTCGGGCTCTTCGCTCTAGGCTGGTTCGCCCTCGCCGCGCCCTGGCTGCTCGGTCAGGTGACGATCCCCTGGGACGCCAAGGCCCATTGGTACCCGCACCTCGTCTTCGCGGCGCGGGCTCTCCACGGCGCGACCTCCCCGGCCTGGACGCCCAACATTTTCGCGGGCTCGCCGGAAATCGCCGATCCCCAGTCGGTGCTTTTCTCGGCGCCGCTCCTCGCCCTTGCCGCGCTGATGCCGCGGCCCGGCCTGACCGCCATGGACTGGGCCGTCTTCGCCATGCTCTTCGCCGGCGGGACGGGCGTGATCCTCCTGTTCCGCGACCGCGGCTGGCACTGGGGCGGGGCCCTCGTCGCCGCCCTCGCCTTCGCCTTCGGTGCGGCGGCGTCCTGGCGCATCCAGCACCTCTCCCAGGTCTTCTCGCTCTGCTGGTGGCCGATCGCCTGGTTGCTGCTGGCGCGCGCCCTCGACCGCCGCTCCATCCTCTGGGGCATCGCCGCAGGGCTCGCGGCGGCGCTGATGGTGCTCGGCCGCGACCAGGTGGCCATGCTCTGCGCCTACCTCCTGGCGGCGACGATCCTGGCGCAATGGGCCGCGGCCGAACGGCCCCTCCGTGAGGTACGCGCTACCTTCGCGCCCCTGGTCGCGGCAGCCGTGGCCGGAGCCCTGGTCGTGGCCGTGCCGGTCCTCATGTCGGCTCTTTGGGGGGCGGAATCGAACCGCGTCGTCATCGACGAGATCGGCGCCGGCCGCGGCTCGCTCCATCCGGCGCACCTGCTCACCTGGGCCGTGGGCAACCTCTACGGCGCCGCGGGCCCCCTTGCCGAGCATTGGGGACCGCCGAGCCCGACCTGGGGCGAGACCGGCCTCTTCCTCGCCCGCAACATGGGCAATCTCTATGCGGGCGCCCTGCCCCTCCTGCTGGTGCTCGGCCTCCTGCGCACCGGCGCCGCCTTCGACCGCGACATCCGCTTCGTCACGGCCGCCCTCGCCGTCATGCTGCTCTACGCCCTCGGCTGGTACACACCGGCCTTCCGGTTGTTCTGGCACCTGCCCGGCGTCGATCTCTTCCGCCGCCCCGCCGATGCCGTCTTCGTCGTCGGCGGCCTCTTCGCCATCCTCTCAGGCTACGGCGCGCACCGGCTGCTGACGGGAGCGCTCGCCACCGGCTGGCGCATCGAGGCCCTCGTGGCCGCCGCTCTGATGACGCTGGCGAGCGCCCTCATCGTCGCCAAGGCCGCGCCCGAGGCGGCCTGGATGAACCTCGCCGTCGCCGTGGGTTCGATCGCGGTGGCGCTGCTGGTGCTCGGCCTGGGCCGCCGCCTGCCGGCGAGAGCCCTCGCCATTGGTCTCGCGGTGGTGCTGGCGGCTGACCTGCGCCTCACCAACGGGCCGAGCGAATCCACCGCCCTGCCCCCGGCGAGCTACGCGGTGCTGGAGCCAGGCAGCACTGATCCTGCCCTCGCGCTGATCCGCTCGCTGACGGTGCGCGATGCCACGCGCCGCGACCGGGTCGAACTCATCGGCCTCGGCTACGAATGGCAGAACGCCGCCATGTCGCACGATCTGGAGGACGTGCTCGGCTTCAATCCGGTGCGCTCGGCCGCCTATGCCAACCTGGTCGGCGCCGAGGACATTGCGGCCCTGCCGGGCCAGCGGCGCTTTCCGCCGGCCTTCCCGTCCTATCGTGGTGAACTCGCCGACATCCTCGGGCTGCGCTACGTCGTTTCGCGGGTGCCCCCGAACGAGATTGACCGGCGGCTCACCCCGGACGCCCTGCCGCTGGTCGGCGAGGCCGGCGGGATCCTAATCTACGAGAACATCCGCGCCCTGCCCCGTGTCTGGGTGGCGCCGACCTCCTTGGCGACGCCGCCCGACCTTGCGACGGCGGGCTTCCCGTCGGGCCTCGACCCGCGCCTCACCGTCCTCCTCGAGGGGGAGGTTCCGCCGCCGCGCCAACCCGGCGGCACCGCCCGCATCCTCGCCTACGGCAATGCGGTGGTGACGGTGGAGACGACGACCGCAGACGGCGGCGTACTCGTCCTCGCCGATGCCTGGCATCCCTGGTGGAGCGCACGGATCGGCGGCCGCGACGTGCCGATCCGCCGCGCCTTCGGACTTGTGCGCGCCGTCGAGGTTCCAGCAGGCACAGCCACCGTCACCTTCACCTTCGAACCGCTGGCCGGCCTCGCCCGCCAGCTCTCGGAGCGGTTCAGGCGACCTTGAACGGCCGGATGGCGATCCCGGCCTTTTCGAGCGTCTCGCGCACCGTCCGTGCCATGGCGACCGCGGCAGGATTGTCGCCGTGGACGCAGATCGTGTCGATGCCGACCTTCAGGCGCTTGCCGGTGACCGTGACGACCTCCTGGTCCTCCACCATGCGCAGCACCCGCTCGGCAGCGAGGGCGGCGTCATGGATGACGGCCCCCTCCACCTTGCGGCTCGTGAGGTTCCCGGAATCGTCATAGGTGCGGTCGGCGAAGACCTCCCGCGCCATGGGCAGGCCGAGCCTGGCCGCCGCGCGTTCCGTCGAGAGGCCAGGCATGACCACGTAGACGAGGTCCCGGTCCACCGCCTTGATGGCGCGTCCCACCGCCATGGCCATGTCGTCGTCGTCGTTGGTCATGTTGCCGAGGGCGCCGTGGGTCTTCACGTGCGTGACCTTGTGGCCGGCCATCACGGCGAGCGCCTGCATGGCGCCGACCTGGTAGGCGATCTGCTTCTCGAGGTCGGCCATGCTGTCGCCGCGGATGACCCGGCGGCCGAAGCCCCAGAGGTCGCCGAAGCCCGGATGGGCGCCGATGGAGACGCCCTTGGCCTTCGCGATCTCGGCGGTGCGGTGCATGATCAGCGGGTCCCCCGCATGCCAGCCGCAGGCGACGTTGGCCGAGGAGACGATGGAGAGCATCGCCTCGTCGTCGCCCATCTTCCAGGGGCCGAAGCCCTCGCCCATGTCCGAATTGAGATCGACGGCAGTCATGACGGCCTCCTTCAGGCGGCGGAATGGAGCGGCGGCTCGGCCGGCGGCGCATGGGCGTCGACCCAGCCGTCGACGAGATTGACCGACAGCAGATGCTCGGTGTCGAGGCCGAGGCCCGCCGGCTTCAGCCCGGCGCGGACGGCTGCCAGCATCGCCGCCTGGTCGCGCGCCGCGACGATGGCCTCGGCCAGGGTCACGGCAGTGAAGCGCATTTCGCTGCCCGGCCGCTGCTGCACGAAGCGCGGCAGGTCGGCGGAGACGATGGTGGCGATCTTCGGATAACCGCCGGTGGTCTGCCGGTCGGCGAGGAGCACGATGGGCTCTCCCGATCCCGGCACCTGCACCGAGCCGGTGACGATGCCGTCGGAGACGATGTTGAAGCCCTTGCCGTGTTCGATCGCCGGCCCGCTCAGGCGGTAGCCCATGCGGTCGGCCTCGGCCGAAACGCGGTAGGTCTCGCCGAGGAAGGTGGCGATGCCGGCGGGCGTGAAATAATCGTCCTGCGGCCCCAGCACGACCCGGAAGGCGCCGGCCGAGACCTGCGGCGCCACGGTGGCGACGAGATCGGGTCCCTGCGGGGTACCGCCGACGGGCAGGACCTGACCCGGCCGAACGGGCGCACGGTCGAGGCCGCCGAGCCCGCCGCGCAGGTGGAAGGACCGGCTGCCGAGATCGGTCTTGACGGCGATTCCGCCGGACACCGCCAGCACCATGAAGGTGCCCGCACGGGCGGCACCCACCGTGATGCTCTGCCCGTCCTGCGCCGTGGCGCTTGTCAGCGGCGGCACCGGCTCGCCGTCGATCTTCAGGTCGGCATAGGCGCCGGCCAGCGCCACGCGCACCGACCCGCCCTCGACGACGAAGCTGCCGCCGAGAACCGTGAACTCGATGGCCGCCTCGCCGGGCTCGTTGCCGACGAGCATGTTGGCCACCGCCAGCGCGATCCGGTCCATGGCGCCCGCGGGACCAACGCCGTAGCGCTGGTAGCCGAAGCGGCCGCCGTCCTGGATGGTGGTGCCGGCGCCGCAATCCTTCACGAGGAGCCGGATCATGACCCCCCCAGCTCCGCCACCGGCTCGCCGGCCGCAGCCGCGGCATCGAGTGCGTCCCAGTCGGTCGCCGGAATGGGCCGGAACACCACCTCGTCACCGGCGCCGACCAGGAAGACCGGATCGCGGTCCGGCATGAAGTTGCGCACGGGCGTGCGGCCCAGCAGGTGCCAGCCGGACGGCGCTTCCACCGAGGCGAAGAGCGCCTGCACACCGCCGATGGAGACGGTTCCCGCCGGAGTCTTCAGGCGCGGGCTGGTGCGTCGCGGCAGGGCGATGGTAAGATCGGCCCCCGACAGGTAGCAGAAGCCCGGCAGGAACCCCAGCATGGCGACGCGGTAGGTGCGGCTGGAATGCCGGCGAATGATCTCGTCAGTCGTCAGGCCGTGGCTCTTGGCAACGTCCTCGAGATCGATGCCAAATTCGCCGCCATAGACGACCGGAATGATCCAGCGGCGCGGCGGGCGCCCGTCCATCTCGAGGCCGGCGAGAATGTCGTGCACCCGAGCCTCGAAAGCCGGCATGTCGATGACCAGCGGATCGACCTGCACGAGCACCGAGCGATAGGTTGGCAGGGTCTCGATGACGCCGGGAATCGCCGCTTCGGCCAGCGCCGCGTCGAAGGCGAGGCAGAGCGCATTGAGCCCGTCGTCGATCTCGGTGCCGAACTCCACCGTGACGGCGGTGTCGCCGCACGGCAGGAAGCGCGGGATATAGGCGCCCATGGCGGTATCCGATCAGCCGGCCAGCAGGTTTGGCAGGAACATGACGATCTGCGGGAACACCACCAGCGTCATCGTGAAGATCACCATGATCAGCAGGAACGGCAGTGTCACCTTGGCGAGATAGGACAGGCTGTCGCCGGTGATGCCCTGGATGACGAAGAGGTTGAAGCCGACAGGCGGCGTGATCTGCGCCATCTCCACGACCAGAACGATGAAGACGCCGAACCAGATGGGATCGAAGCCTGCCATCTTCACGATGGGCAGGACGATCGGCAGCGTCATGACGATCATCGAGAAGCCGTCGAGGAAACAGCCCAGGACGAGATAGAAGACCACCAGCGCCAGCATGAGCTGGAACGGCGACAGGCCGAGCCCCTGCACGAAGGCAGCGACCTTGGCCGGGATGCCGAGGAAGGCGGCGGCCGAGCCGAGGATGGAGGCGCCGAGCAGGATCAGCGCGATCATCGAGCAGGTCACGACCGAGCCGATGGCGATCTGGCGCAGAGCCTCCCAGGTGAGAGAACGCTGGGCAAGGGCGACGATGGCGGCGCCGAGCACGCCGACTGCAGCCGCCTCCGAGGGGGTCGCGATGCCGCCATACATGGAGCCGAGCACGCAGGCGATGAGAAAGAGCGCCGGCGCGAGGTCCTTCAGCGAGGCGAAACGCTCGGCCCACGACAGGTTGCGCAGCGCCCTTTCGCTCTCCGGCACCAGATCCTTGCGGAGGGTGGTGTGGATCATCACCCAGCCCATGAAGCAGCCCGCGAGCAACATGCCGGGGATGAGACCGGCGGTGAACAGCTTGATGATCGAGACGTCGGCGAGGACGCCGTAGATGATCAGGATGTTCGACGGGGGAATGAGGAAGCCGAGCGTGCCGGCGCCCGCCAGCGACCCCACGGCGATGTCGCGCGAGTAGCCGCGCTTCAGGAGCTCCGTCAGGGCGATGCGGCCGACGACCTGCGTCGTCGCCGCGGAGGAGCCGGAGATCGCCGCGAAGATGGTGCAGCCGATGACGTTGACGTGGATGAGCCGGCCCGGCAGCAGGCCGGCCCAGGGCGCGAGGCCCGTGAACAGCGACCGCGACAGGTTTGTGCGGAACAGGAGCTCGCCCATCAGGATGAAGAGCGGCAGGGCCAGCAGTTCCTGCGTCGTCAGGATGTTCCAGGAATATTGCGCCACCAGCCGGTGCAGCGGGATGTCGCGGAAGATCGCCAGCAGGATCGTTCCGGTGACGCCGAGGGTAAGCCCGATCCACAACCCGCCGGCCAGGAGGCCGAACAGGATGGCGAACATGACGATGACTTCGACGGCCATGAACGGCTCCGATCGGGGAGAAGAGGGGTCGGTCGATGCGTCGCCGCTATTCGACGGGGTTGGACGCCCGCATGGACGGATCCTCGAGCGGCAGATCCAGCGCCGCCCGGATGGTGCGCGCCAGGAATTGCAGCGCCAGCAGCGCCATGCCGATGGTGACGAGCACCATGGGCGGCCACACGATGGTGCCGGACGAGATGGAGACCTGGCCGCGCGAATAGGAGCCCCAGGTGAAGAGCACCATGGAGACGGTGAGATAGGACGTGGCGGCGAAGGCCAGCGCCGAGGACACCGTTTCGAGGATGCGCTTGAACGCCGGGCCGGCATTGCCGACCAGGAGGGTGACGCGGATGTGACCGCCGCCGCGCAGGGTCATGGCGGCGCCGAAGGTAAAGGCGGCCGCCATGAGGTAGGAGGAATATTCCCAGGCATTGGGGACGACACCCGGTCCGATGCCGAAGAAGTTCGACGCCGCGCGGGCGATGATCTCCGACAGCATCAGGCAGGTGAGCGCCAGCAGGCACAGGGCGCCGATCCAGCCGTCGAAACGGCCGAGCCGGTCGATGCCGGAGAGGAACCACCGGATGCCCGATGGCGCCCCGGCATTGAGATCGGTGTGGGGGACCATCGGGCTCGTCCGGTCAGGAGCGCTTCACTTCGGCGAGATAGGCCTCGATCGGGGCCTTCGCGGCGGGCACGCGCTTGATGTAGTCCTGCACCATGCTGGCGGTGCGGCGGCGCATGTCGGCCATCATGGGCGCGGGAATGTCGACCACTTCCATGCCGCCCTGCTTCAGGCGGGCGAGGCTGTCCGTATCGGCCTTCACCGAGGTCGCCCAGAACTCCGGCTCGAGCTTCTTGGCCACCGCCTCGATGGAGGCGCGGTGGTTCGCCGGCAGCTTGTTCCAGGCGTCCATGTTGACGTTGACCATCTGGCAGGACCAGACGTGGTTGGTCGGATAGACGTACTTGAGGAACTCCCAGAACTTGCCGTCGACGCCCGACACCGACGAGGTGGAGACGCCCTGGACCGCGCCGGAGGCCAGCGCGGGGATCGTCTCGCCCCAGGGAATGACGACGCCGGTCATGCCGAGCGCATTGACCATGTCCTGCGCGCCGCGATCCGGGCAGCGCACCTTCTGGCCGGCCAGGCCCGCCAGCGAGTCCGCCTTCACCTTGAGGTGCAGGTACTGGGTCGGCCAGGGCACGATGTAGAGATTCTTCTGGTTGTTGTTCTGCACCACGCGCTCGAAGACCGGGCGGATGTGCTTGTGATAGATCCGCAGCTCGTCCACCGAGCCGACGAGGAAGGGAATGCCCTCGGCGCCGAGGATCGGCTCGTCGCCGATCTGCTGGATGTTGAGAACGTCGGCGATCGGCACCAGACCGTCACGCACGGCGCGAAGGTGCTCCGGGCCCTTGAAGCCGAGCTGGCCACCGGCCTTGACCGTGATGTTGACGGCGCCACCGGTCGCGGCCTTCACCTCGTCGGCGAATTTCTTGGCGTTGATCGTGTGGAAGTTGCCGTCCGGCCAGACGGTCGAGAGGTCCCAGTTGGCAGCCTGGGCGCGCGCCACCGTCGGCGCGGCGAGAAGGCTCGTTCCGGCGAGGCCGGCCACGAATTGACGGCGATCGAACATTGCGGGGCTCCTGGTTCCTGTCTCTGGATGGTCCGCCGTTCGCGGCGGTCGGGCTTGGCGCCCTTGTCGGGATTGGACCGCTGTTTGGCCATGTTGACAAGGCCGAAATCCGAGCAGCGCGAGCCTGGAACACGCGCATCGGGAACGCCTGCCATGCCGCCGCTTACCGGCGATCGTTGGTGGACGATCCCGCAGCCCGCCCTTTGTGTCAACATCATGTTGACGTTTTGTCGTCGTTTTCTCTGTTTGATTTCGACGAAGAGTCGCGGCACTCTGACGGGCCGTGCTGAATGCACAGCTTGAGGTCTGTCGATGACGCCTCCGTCCAAGCTCGGCCCCATCGTCTCGTCCGCCCACCTGGCTTCGGGCGAACTGCCGGCCCTGTCCGAATTCGAGTTCGGCATGATGATGGTCAGCCATGCCTTCCACCGCTGGACCGTGCGCTGTGCGGCGGCGGGGGGAGCGCCCGGCCTGTCGGCGCTGGAGAACATGATCCTGCACACGGTCTATCACCGCGGCCGGCCGAAGCGGCTCGCCGACATCGCACTCGTCCTCAATGTCGAGGACATGCATCTCGTCACCTATGCGGTGAAGAAGCTCGAGAAGGCCGGGCTGGTGAAGGGCGAGAAGATCGGCAAGGAGAAGGCCGTCTCGGTGACGAAGAAGGGCGCCGAGGCCGTCATGCGCTACCACGAGGTGCGCGAGGCCCTGCTGATCCAGAGCGTCAAGGCCTTCGGTACCGACCCCGAGGTGCTCAGCCGCATCGCGACCGAGATGCGCGCCCTGTCCGGCCTCTACGACCAGGCGGCACGCGCGGCCGCCAGCCTCTAGGGCCGGCGGCCGGAAGCTTCAGCCGCCATAGGCCTTGGCGCCCTCGGCGCTGACCAGACCCTCGCTCACGTCCTTCGCCAGCTTCGCACGGTCGCGCTTCGTCGGATCGCCGATGCCGCCGCCGCCCGGCGTCATCACCACCAGGCGGTCGTCCGGCGGGATGAGCTGGAAGCCCTTTCCCTTCAGAACCTTGCCCGACTTCAGCGAGACCGCGCCGGCGGCGCCGTCCTTGCCGCCGTCGCGCCCGCGCGGCGGGTGATCGATGCGGTCATAGGCGGCGAGCAGGTCGAAGGGCTTGCCGATGCGGCTGCCCACCTCGATGACCTGGCCAAGGCCGCCGCGCATGGTCCCTGCCCCGCCGGAATCCTCGCGGAACTCCTTGCGCCAGAAGATCAGCGGCGTGATCGACTCGGCGATCTCCACGGGCGTGCCCTTGACGCCCGACGGATAGGCCGTTGCCGAGAGCCCGTCCTTCATGGGACGGGCTCCGGTGCCGCCATTGGAGGTCACGGCCATCATGAACCCGTAATTGCCGAGCCCCGCCTCGTCGGTCTGGCCGCGCACGTTGAGGTTCCACAGGCAGGACGTGCCTTCTGCCGGAACGCGGTCGGGCACGGCCTGCCGCAGCGCGCCGAAGACGACGTCGGGGAGCATCTGGCCGATGATGTGGCGCGATGCCACCGGCTTGGGCTTCAGCGCGTTGACGATGGAGTTCTCCGGCGCCGAGACCGTGAGCGGGGCGAGCGACCCCGCATTGTTCGGGATGTCCTTGCCGACGATGCAGGCGAGGCCGAAGACCGTGTAGGCCGTCGTATAGGCCAGCGGCACGTTGATGCCGCGCTTCGAAGCGTCCCCCGTGCCCGTGTAGTCGACGTGGATGCCGCTTGGCGTGACCTCCACCGTGCAGGCGAGCGTCACCGGCTCGTCATAGCCGTCGACCGTCATGGTGTTGGACCACTTGCCCTTCGGGAGCGCCGCGATCGCCTCCAGCACCGCCGCCTTCGAGCGGGTGAGGATGTGCTCGGAAAGAACGTCGAGGTCGTCGAGGCCGAACTCGTCCATCATCTCCGACAGGCGCTCGCAACCGACGTCGTTGCAGGCGGCGAGCGAATAGACGTCGCCCTCGGTGTCGATCGGCAGGCGCGTGTTGGCGCGGATCATCGCCATCAGCGTCTCGTTGAGCTGGCCCTGGTCGGCAAGCTTGAGCAGCGGGATGTAGAGACCCTCCATGAACACGTCGGTGCCGTCCGGCCCGAAGCCGATGCCGCCGATGTCCATGAGGTGGCTGGTGCAGGAGAAGAGGCCCACCAGCTTGCCCTTGTGCAAGGCCGGCGTCGTCAGCACGAAGTCGTTGAGATGGCCGGTGCCCATCCAGGGGTCGTTGGTGATGTAGATGTCGCCCTGCTTCATCGTCTCGACGGGGAAGACGCGGACGAAGTGCTTGACGCTCTCGGCCATGGAGTTGACGTGGCCGGGGGTGCCGGTCACCGCCTGGGCCAGCATGTTGCCCTCGCGGTCGAAGACGCCGGCGGAGAGGTCGCCCGCCTCGCGTACGATGGGCGAGAAGGCGGTGCGCAGCAGCACCTGCGCCTGTTCCTCGACCACCGCGATGAGGCGGTTCCACATGACCTGGAGTTCGATGTCGGAAAGCTTGCTCATGACGGTCACTTTCCCTTCGCGGTGGACTTGCGGGCGGTGAGGACGAGGCCGAGACCGCCGTCGATCTCGGCGTCGAAGGCGGCTGTCACATAGGTGGAGGTACCAGCCTCCACGACGATAGCCGGACCCGCGATGCGGGCGCCCGGCGCCATCGCGAGCCGGTCGTACATGGGGACATCCACGGTCTTGCCGGCCCTGGCGTCGAAAACCGGACGCATGCCGATGGGCTCGGGTCCGGCGGCGGCAGCCGGCGTCGCCAGCAGCGGCGGACGCGCGGTGTCGGTCGTCACCAGCAGCGACCAGGACAGGATTTCGATGGCGGCGCCGGGAATGTGGCGGGCGAAGAGCTGGCGATAGCCCGCCTCGAAATGCTCGCGCATGGCCGGAATGTCCGCCTCCGCCAGCGCGCGATTGGGAAGGGCGACGGCGATCTCGTGCCCCTGCCCCGCATAGCGCATGAAGGCGGTGCGGGTTTCGGTCAGCTTGCGATTGCCGGCGGCGGCGCTGGCGAGCCCGGTCGCCTCGGCGCTCATGGCCGCCAGCAGCCGGTTCGCCTCCGCGAGGTCGAATTTGTCCAGCCGCATGAACTTGGAATGGACGAGTTCATAGGCCGCCGGAGCCCGAAGGAACCCTACCGCCGAGCCGACGCCCGCATCCGCCGGCACCACCACCCGGGCGATGCCGAGTTTCTCGGCGAGGCGCGCGGCATGAAGCGGCGCGGCGCCGCCGAAAGCGACCATCGTATGGTCCGAGACCACCACGCCGCGCTCCACCGAGTGGACACGGGCGGCATTCGCCATGTTCTCGTCGACGATCTCGGCGACACCGTGGGCGGCCATGGCCGTCGGTAGCGACAGGGGCTTGCCGACGCTGGAGTCGAGCGCCGCGTCCGACTTCTCCGGATAGAGCGTGATGGCGCCGCCCGCGAAACGGGCCGGCTCGATCTTGCCCAGTGCCACGTCGGCGTCGGTGACGGTCGGCAGTTCGCCGCCGCGGCCGTAGCAGGCCGGCCCCGGCACGGAGGCGGCGGAGTCCGGCCCCACCGTGATGCGCTTCAGCGCATCGACCCGGGCGATCGACCCGCCTCCGGCGCCGATCTCCACCATCTCGATGACGGGGATGCGGACCGGCAGGCCCGACCCCTTCATGAAGCGTGACTGGCGGTCCACCTCGAAGGTCCGCGCCTTGTAGGGTGTCGCGTCGTGGATGAGACAGATCTTGGCAGTGGTGCCGCCCATGTCGAAGGACAGGACCTTGCCCTCGCCGCGCTCGGCGGCGATGTGCGCGGCAAGGATGGCGCCGCCGGCAGGCCCCGATTCCACCAGGCGGATGGGGAAGCGCGCCGCCGTCTCCAGCGTTGCCAGCGAGCCGCCGGAGGTCATCAGATGGATCGGCTTCGTGTAGCCCTCGGCGGCGAAGCGCGCCTTCAGCCGGCCGAGATATCCGGCCATCAGCGGCTGCACATAGGCATTGGCGACGGCGGTGGAGGTGCGCTCGTATTCGCGCATCTCCGGGCAGACCTCGGAGGACAGCGTCACGGCGATGCCCGGCGCCTCGCGGGCGAGGATGTCGCGGACCCGCAGCTCGTGGGCCGAGTTGGCGTAGGAATGGATGAAGGCGACGGCCACCGCCTCCACACCGGCCGCCTTCAGCGCGCCGGCGACGGCGACGACCGCCGCCTCGTCGAGTTCGACCCACACCTTGCCGGTCACGTCGATACGCTCCGGCACCGTGAAGCGCAGCTCGCGCGGCACCAGCTGGCGCGGCTTGTCGATGAAGATGTCGTACTGGTCGTAGCGGCCCTCGTCGGCGATTTCGATCACGTCGCGGAAACCGTCGGTGGCGATCAGCGCGGTCTTGGCGCCCTTGCGCTCGATGACGGCGTTGGTGGCCAGCGTCGTGCCGTGGACGAAGACGTCGAGGGCGGAAAAGCCGATGCCCGCCTGCTTCAGGACGAGGCGCGTGCCTTCCACCACCGCCTCTTCCGGTGCGTGGGGCGTGGTCAGCACCTTGGTGGTGAAGCGCTCGTCCCCGTGCTCCAGCACGATGTCGGTGAAGGTGCCGCCGATATCGGTGGCGAGGCGCGTGATGACGGATTGGGTCATGCCTGGTGTCCGGTCCCTCGAGTCGGCCGGGGCGCTGCCGGGCAGCCCTCCGTCACCGATGCCACGACCTTTCTGGCACGAACCCGCGGGGTTCGGCGACAGGGAGCCGCGCGGGACGAGACATTCGGGTGGGGCGGTACCGATGTCAACGATTCATCGACAATTCGTCGTCGAAATGAAGGAGAGCGCGGGGCACCTCTGCGAGGAACGCGGAGCAATGCCGCTGCGGGGCTCGACGCCGCCGCCCCGGCGGCGCACGATCCGGCACCTCTGCAGCAGCCTTCCGGAGCGCCAGCATGACCGCCGCCCCCAAGCCCCTCGTCGAATGGGCCAAGCTCACCGCCCCTGAACTGAACGCCATGGCGGCGGCCGGCGCGACCGTGCTGCTGCCCGTCGCCTCCACCGAGCAGCACGGGCCCCATCTCGGCACCGGTGTCGACACGACCCTCTGCGGCACGGTCTGCCGCATCGCGGCCGAGAAGGCGGCGGACCGCCGGCCGACAGTGGTGGCGCCGACACTCTGGGTCGGCATGGCCGAGCACCACATGGCCCATGGCGGCACCTTCACCCTGGACATCCCCACCTATCGGGCTGTGCTGCTCTGCCTGATCCGCTCCCTCGCCCGCCACGGCTTCAAGCGGGTGCTCATCGTCAACGGGCACGGCGGCAACATGACCGCACTCAACGCCTTCCTTCCCGACCTCGAGCGCGAGACGGGACTCGTGGTCGCCGCCACGACCTATTTCGAGCTGGCGCAGCCGGCCTTTGCGCCGCTCCTCGAGGACCAGACCAGCGTTCTCCATGCCTGCGAGGCCGAGACGGCCATGATGATGGCGGTGGCCCCCGAGGCGGTGCGCGAGGGCAAGCTCGCCGAGGCGGTGGGCCCGCATTTCGGCGATCCGCGCGCCGTGCTGGCGCCGCCCGCCCAGCGCTTCCGCTCCTTCGGGACCCTGACGCCCTCCGGCGTCCTCGGCGACGCCCGCAAGGCGAGCCGCGCCAAGGGCGAGAAGCTCCTGGCCGCCGCCACCGACGCTCTCGCCGATCTCATCGTCCGCGGCGAGCCGTGGGAATGAGTTCTTCCCGGAAGTGAGGCGCTAGCGGATCTTCGCCAGCCACTTCTTGTCGATCATCACGTGGATGCCCTTGTTGCCGTTGACGACCTGCGTCACCCGCACGTCAGCAACCAGCGACAGCAGCGCGAAGGCCTCGTCGCGGTCGAGGCCGGCCCGCGCCGCCACGAGATCGATCATCGAGCGCAGGGCGACCTGCACGGCCGTATCCAGGTCGGGGTCGAAGGCCATGGTGAGGGCGTGGGTGGGCGTCTCCGCCATGGGCCAGGTCAGGCTCATGTCGTCGCGCACCGTCAGCTTGAACGTGCCGATCAGGCCGGTCTCGATGGCGGTGATGCAGACCTCGCCGTCGCCCTGGGCGCCGTGGGCGTCGCCGACCGAGAAATTGGCCCCGTCGACGAAGACCGGCAGGTAGAGGGTCGTGCCGGCGACGAGCTCCTTGTTGTCGAGATTGCCGCCGTTGCGGCGCGGCGGCAGGGTGTTGATGCGACCCCATTCGCGCGGCGGCGCCACCGCCATGACGCCGAAGAAGGGCCGGTCCAGCGCGATCTCGTGGCCCCAGGGCATGGTCGCCACCTTCCGCGCCCGGTCGATGCGGGAATGGAACAGGCGCTTGGCCTTGATGTCGTCGGGAAGCGCCCCGACCAGCGGCGCCACGAAGGTGTAGCCCCAGTCGTAGTGGAGGTCGATCGCCTCGATGTCGACCTGCAGCACATGGCCCGCCTTCGCCCCCGCGACAGCCACGGGGCCGGTGCAGATATGGCCCGGCAGGGTCGGCCCGACGAAGCGCTCGTGGATGGCGGTGAGCCCGGGCGGAATGCCCCAGTCCGCCGGAGGCAGGACGTCGGTGCCGCCCGAGACGGTCGACAGCGTCACCGTCTCGCCGGAACGGATGGTGAGCCGCGGCGGCAGGGCGGCGTCGAAATAGCCCCAGTGGGCGGTGTCGGCGCCGGCGTCGAGACGGTGGGTCATGGGCATTCTGTTCCCTTGGAAGACGGCCGAGTGTAACGGCTCACGGCCGGCTGCCTAGCCTCGCCTGCCGCAGTGCAGCGACGCGCCGGGCGACGCGGTTCACGTCTGCGTGGGTAGCATCCAAATCACCCTGTCATCGCGTAAGCTGTTCATCCGAGCTGGAGCCCGAACCATGCCGACGCGCCGCATTCTCCTCGCCTCGCCGCTGCTCGCCGCCCTGCCCTCCGCACTCCGCGCCCAGGTCTCGTCGTCGGCCTATGCCTTTTCCTTCGAGGGGCTGGATGGCACGCCGGTGCGCCTCGCAGATCATGCGGGGCGGGTGCTGATGGTGGTGAACACCGCCTCCTCCTGCGGCTTCACCCCGCAATATGCCGATCTCCAGGCGCTCTGGACCCGCTACCGCGATCGGGGGCTGACCATCGTCGGGGTGCCCTCCGACGACTTCAACCAGGAGCGCGGTTCGGCCGCCGACATCGCCGCGATCTGCCAGGGCGTCTACGGCGTCTCCTTCCCCATGGCATCGAAGCACCGGGTCACCGGCGGCGATGCACACCCGTTCTACCGCTGGGTGGCGGCGCAGCGGCCTGCCGACATCCCTACCTGGAACTTCCACAAATATGTCCTCGGCCGCAGCGGCCAGGTCGTCGGGGCCTTTCCGGCGCGCGTCCGGCCCACCGATCCGCGCATCGTCGCCCTCATCGAAGCGCAGCTGGCCTCCGCCTGAAGACCGTTCGCATAGCCCCGCGACTCCTGTAAGGAGGAGGACGATGCTGATCACGTCCTCTTCAGAACTCGCCGCTGTATGCGCGCGGCTCGCCAAGCACCCTTTCGTCACGGTCGACACGGAGTTCCTCCGTGAGACGACCTTTTGGCCGAAGCTCTGCGTCATCCAGCTCGCCAGCACCGCCGAGGCCGTCGCCGTCGATGCGCTCGCCCCCGGCATGGACCTCACGCCGTTCTTCGACCTGATGGTCGACCCCGCCGTGATCAAGGTGTTCCACGCGGCGCGGCAGGACATCGAGATCGTCTGGCACCTGTCGAAGCGCATCCCCCAGCCGCTCTTCGACAGCCAGGTCGCCGCCATGGTCCTTGGTTATGGCGACAGCATCTCCTATGACCAGCTCGTCCAGCGCACCAACGGCACCCAGCTCGACAAGACCAGCCGCTTCACCGACTGGTCGAAGCGCCCGCTGAGCCCGGCGCAGATCGACTATGCCATCGCCGACGTCACCCACCTGCGCGACGTCTACGTGAAGCTCACCGGTGAATTGCAGAAGCGCGGCCGCAGCGACTGGGTCGCCGAGGAAATGCGCGTCCTCACCTCGCCCGACACCTACCGCCAGGAGCCGGAACGCGCCTGGGAGCGGTTCCGCAGCCGCGTGCGCAAGCCGCGCGAACTCGCCGTGCTGATGGAGGTCGCCGCCTGGCGCGAACGCGAGGCCCAGGCCCGCGACGTGCCGCGCTCGCGCGTGCTGAAGGACGACAGCCTCTTCGACATCGCGCTCACCGGCCCGAAAACCGTCGAGGCGCTCGGCGCCATGCGCTCCATCCCCAAGGGCTGGGAGCGCTCGCGCGACGGCATGGCCGTGGTCGAGGCCGTGCAGGCGGGCCTTGCCCGCGATCCGCGCGACCTGCCGCCCATCGAGAAGCACCGCCCGCAGAGCCAGTCGCAGTCGGCCACCGTCGAACTGCTGAAAGTCCTCCTCAAGATGGTCGCCGAGAAGCACCATGTCGCCGCCAAGGTGGTGGCGACCTCCGACGACCTCGACCGCATCGCCGAGAGCGACGAGGCCGATGTCGGGGCCCTCAAGGGCTGGCGGCGCGAGCTCTTCGGCGACAAGGCCCTGGCGCTGAAGCACGGCAAGCTGGCCCTCGCCATCGAGCGCGACCGGGTCACCGCGGTCGAACGGACACCGGCGGTCGTCATCGCCGAAGCCTGAGGGAGAACGCATGAGCAGGACCGACCCGGCCCTCGCCAGGGCCCATGACCTGCTCGAGCGATTCGTGCTTTTCGACGGGCACAACGACCTGCCCTTCTCGATCCGTCGCGCCGCCGACGGCGACGTTGCCGCCTATGGCCTCGACCGCGTCCACCAGGAGAGCGACACCGACATTCCCCGCCTGCGCGAGGGCAAGGTGGGCGCGCAGGTCTTCGCCGCCTTCGTGCCGACCTCGGTGCCCGATCCGGGCCGCTTCACGCTCGAGCAGATCGCCATCGGGCTCGACATCGAGGCGGTGCATGCCGACGTCTTCCATCCCGCCCGTCGCCCCGCCGACATCGCCGCGGCGCGCCGGGCCGGCAAGATCGCTTCGGTCCTGTCGGTGGAAAGCGCCGTCGGCCTAGGCGGCTCGCTGTCGCCGCTGCGGGTCTGGCACGCGGCGGGCGTGCGCATCCTCACCCTCTGCCACAACGAGACGCTCGCCTGGATCGATTCGGCGACCGACGCGCCGCGCCACGGTGGCCTGACCGATTTCGGCCGGGCTCTCGTCGCCGAATGCAACCGCATCGGCATGATCGTCGACCTCGCCCATGCCTCGCCGAAGGCCCAGCACGACGTTCTCGACGTCGCCGCGGCGCCGCTCCTCTGGTCGCATTCCAACACCGCGGCGCTCTGCCCGCATCCGCGCAATGTCCCCGACGACGTGCTCGACCGCGTCAGGGCCAATGGCGGCGTCGTCATGGCGACCTTCGTGCCGAACTTCATCTCGCGGAAGAGCCACGACTGGATGACACCGCTGCAGGTCAACGGCAAGACGCCGCCGGGCGCGGACATCGACGCTGCGGTGGCGCGCCGGGCAGCCGAGGCGGGCCCCTGGCCACGCGGTTCCATCGGGGAGCTGTGCGACCACATCCAGTATATGGTCGGGCGCGCCGGCCTCGCCCATATCGGCATCGGCTCGGACTTCTACGGCGGCCCCAACCCGCCCGATCTCTCAGACGCTTCGCGCTTCCCCCATCTCGTGGCCGAACTGGTGCGGCGCGGCTGGTCGGACGCGGCTCTGAAGGGGATCCTCTCCGGCAACGTGCTCAGGGTGTGGCGGGCGGTGGAGAAGGTCTCGGTCAAGCTGAAGGCCGAGCGTCCGCCCGGCATCGCCCGGGTCGCCGCCGAGACGATCGCACCCCCGGGACGCAAGAAGCCGGCGACCTGAGGCCGCCGGCTTCCGGTTGGACGGGGCTGGCGTCAATGCGCCATCAGAACCGGCACCGGCGAGTACTGCAGCAGGGTCGTCGTCGTACCGCCGAGCACCATCTGGCGCAGGCGGGAATGCGCATAGGCGCCCATGACGATCATCTGCGCCCGCGTGTTCTGGGCGTGCTCGACGATCGTCTTGCCGACATTGCGGCTGTAGGGAAGGTTCGTCACCGTCACCTTGACGCCGTGATGGGCGAGCATGGGCG
Source organism: Pseudomonadota bacterium (assembly GCA_023416965.1). GTDB lineage: Bacteria > Pseudomonadota > Alphaproteobacteria > Rhizobiales > Phreatobacteraceae > Phreatobacter. Next base: position 28,698 of record JAEZGJ010000107.1, read on the forward strand.
CGAGATCGGCGCCGGCCACGAGGTCGTCCGCATGGCGGTCGCCCAGTACCGAGACGATCTCCACCTGGCCCGCCTTGTCGATGAAGTCCGAGGCCGAGCCGATGGCGCGGGCGGCGACCGCCGAACCGTCCCAGGCGACGACGATGGAATTGCCGGCTCGCGAGGGGTCGAACCCGTCGGGAGCGAGGATGGTCGGGCGCCCCGTGGAGAGCAGCAGGGTCTCGGCGAGCTCGGTGGCCCAGACGTCGTCCGGCCGCGGCCGGCCGCAGACGCAGAAGTCGTGCAGGCGGCCGCGCTTGCCGATGCGGCCGAACAGTGGATCGATGGCGTCCGTCACCACCTCGACCGTGGCGGCGACGCCCGCCGTCTGCGCGGCGCTGCGGATGGCGTTGCAGAGTTCGTCGGCCTTGTCGGTGCGGGTGTCGTTCTCGTCGGCGACGATGGCCTGGACCTCGGCAACGCCGGAATAGACGACCACCGGCACCTTGATGGCGCCGACCACGACGGACAGATGCGCCCCATGGGAGGCGGCGAGCGAAACGGCATAGTCGATGGCGCCCTGCGGGCGGGCACCGTCACCGGCAATCAGGGCGAGCAGAACGGACTTGATCGACATGGTGGGGGAGCTCCTTATTCACGAGCGAACACGCCGGGACGGTCGCGCGTTCCTGGTCGTGCGTCCTTGATGGAGATCAGACGCCGCGCCCCAGTCTAGCCGATCAGAGCGGAATGTTGTCGTGCTTCTTCCAGGGCGTCTCCGCCGCCTTGTGCCGCAGCAGGGAGAGCGCTCGCGCCACCCGTCGGCGGGTCGAATGCGGCATGATGACCTCGTCGATGTAGCCGCGCTCGGCCGCAACGAAGGGCGACAGGAAGCGCTCCTCGTATTCCTTGGTGCGCGCCGCGATCTTCTCCGCGTCGTTCATGTCGGCACGGAAGATGATCTCGACGGCGCCCTTGGCGCCCATCACGGCGATCTGCGCGGTGGGCCAGGCATAGTTGATGTCCCCCCCGATATGCTTGGAGGCCATGACGTCATAGGCGCCACCGAAGGCCTTGCGGGTGATGACGGTGACGAGCGGCACCGTGCACTGGGAATAGGCGAAGAGCAGCTTGGCCCCGTGCTTGATGAGACCGCCATATTCCTGGCTCGTGCCGGGCAGGAAGCCGGGAACGTCGACGAAGGTGACGATCGGGATGGAGAAGGCGTCGCAGAAGCGCACGAATCGCGCCGCCTTGCGGCTGGCGTCGGAATCGAGGACGCCGGCCAGCACCATGGGCTGGTTGGCGACGATGCCGACGGAGCGGCCCTCGATCCGGGCGAAACCGGTGATGATGTTGGGCGCGAACTTGCCCTGGATCTCGAAGAAGTCGCCCTCGTCGACCGTCTTCAGGATCAGTTCCTTCATGTCGTAGGGCTTGTTCGGATTGTCCGGAACCAGCGTGTCCAGCGACATGTCAATGCGGTCGGGCTGGTCGAAGGACGGGATTTCCGGCACGCCCTCCATGTTGTTGGAGGGCAGGAAGTCGATGAGGCGGCGCATCTGCAGAAGCGCCTCGAGATCGTTCTCGTAGGCGCCGTCCGCCACCGACGATTTCACCGCATGGACGGAGGCGCCGCCCAGTTCCTCGGCCGTGACGACCTCGTTGGTCACCGTCTTCACCACGTCCGGACCGGTCACGAACATGTAGCTCGTGTCCTTCACCATGAAGATGAAATCGGTCATGGCGGGCGAATAGACGTCGCCGCCGGCGCAGGGACCCATGATCAGGGAGATCTGCGGGATGACGCCGGAAGCGATGACATTCCGCTTGAAGACTTCGCCATAACCACCAAGCGCATCGACACCTTCCTGGATACGGGCGCCGCCGGCATCGAACAGGCCGATGACCGGTGCCCGCGCCTTCAGCGCCATGTCCTGGATCTTGGTGATCTTCGCGGCATGGGCGCCGGAAAGCGAACCGCCGAAGACGGTGAAGTCCTTGGAGAAGATGAAGACGGTGCGGCCGTTCACCGTGCCCCAGCCGGTAACGACGCCGTCGCCGGGGATATGAGACTTCTCCATGCCGAAATCCGCGCAACGGTGCTGCACGAACATGTCGAACTCCTCGAAGGAGCCCTTGTCCACCAGCAACTCGATACGCTCGCGGGCGGTCAGCTTGCCGCGGGCATGCTGGGCGTCGATGCGCTTCTGGCCACCGCCGAGGCGAGCCTCGGCACGACGGTCTT
>JAEZGJ010000145.1 GCA_023416965.1 Pseudomonadota bacterium
GCGGGGCCCTTTCGTCATGGCTCAGCCCATCTTGACCTTGGCGTTCTCGCCGAGGTCCGGGCGTCCGCCCGTCGCCGCGGCGGTCGCCATCTTGATCATCGAGACGACGCGGCCGGGCCCTTTCCAGATCTCCGCCTCCTGGGGTGAGACGCGGACCAGCCGGATGGAGGGGTCCTCCGGGCTGTCCCACCAGGCCTTGGCGGCCATGGAGAACAGTTCGCGGATCTTTTCGCGGTCGTTGGAGACCGTCGCGAGGCCCGAGACCGAGGCGTAGCGTTCGCTCTTCGGGTCAGAGAAGGCGAGGCAGACGTGGTGCTCCTTCCGCACCTCGTCGTCCTTCCGCCCCTCGACGTCCGTGAGGAAATAGATCGCGCCCTCCTCGGCCTTCACATGGGCCGCCATCGGACGGGCGCGCATGCCGGACCCCTCCTCGCGCGCTGTGACGAGCATCCCGATCCGGACCGCCTCGATCAGCTCGTAGACATCCTGGGGGCGGGCGTGGGTCTCAGACATCGGCAAGTCCTCCTGCGTTGAAAACGGTAGGGTGGGAAGCACCGGAGGCGCAGAAGGTTCCCGATGGCCCGTCCGCGCGCGGCCTCGGCATTTTTTCGGCCCAGCAATGGAACCGCCCCGCGGGCGAGGCGTTACCCGAGGTCCGCCCGCGTGTGCGCGAAGGAACTTCATGCTGGGAACCATCTCGCCGGCCGGTGACGAGGAAGACATCGCCGAACGACTCCGGCGCCGCGAGGCGGAGCTGGCGCGGGTCCAGCGCATCGGCCAGGTGGGCGGGCTGGAGGTCGACCTGACCGGCGGAATGTTCCGCAACCGCCGCTCGCCGGAATATCTGAGGCTCCACGGCCTGCCCCCGACCCATACCCATGAGACCCACGAGGCCTGGGTGGCCCGCATCCATCCGGAGGATCGCCAGAGGGTGGTCGATCATTTCCGTGCCACTGTGGCGGGGACCGATATCGACTATACCGCCGAATACCGCATCATCCGCCCCTGCGACGGCGTCACCCGCTGGATCCTCGCCAAGGCCGAGATCGAGCGGGCGCCGGACGGTTCGCCCCTCCGGCTCGTCGGCGCCCATATCGACGTCACCGCGCGCCGGGTGGCCGAGGAGGAGAAGGAACTGCTGGCCCGCGAGCTCGCCCACCGCATCAAGAATGTCTTCGCCGTGGTCCAGGGGCTCATCATGCTCTCCGCGCGTAGCCAGCCCGAACATCTCGGCTTCGCGCGCGAGGTGGCAGACCGGGTGACGGCCCTGGCCCAGGCGACGCAATATGTCGCCCCCGGCGGTGTCGCCCGCACCGAGAAGGTGGATCTCCTCGCCTTCCTGCGCTCGCTGCTCGCCGCCTACCGGAACGGTGCCGCCGATATGGTCGCCTGCGAGGGCGAGAGCGTGCAGATCGGGCCGCGCGCTGCCACCACCATCGCCCTCGTCGTCCACGAACTCGCCACCAACGCGGTCAAGTACGGGGCGCTGTCCACTCCGGCGGGCCGCCTGACCGTAACGCTGATGCGCGGTCGCGACGGCTACGTCCTGTCCTGGCACGAACATGCCGGGCGGATGCTGACCGGCGAACCAGGCCGCGCAGGCTTCGGCACCGACCTCATCCAAAAGGTGCTCGCGGCGCAGTTCCGCACGGCGCTGGAACTGACGTGGTTGCCCACGGGCCTCGATGCCCGCCTCGCCATCATGAACGAGCATCTCGCGCGTTGACCGGGGAAGGCCGGGCCGCCGGGGGGGCCCGGGCTCCGGTCACGCGGCCTTTTTCGCCTTGGCGCGCTCGTTGACGCCGGCGTCCGCCAGCTTGGTGAGGTCGGCGTCGGTCTTCTCCTCCTCCGCCAGGGTCTGGGCGAGGAGGTCGGCGGCCTCCTTCATGCCGAGCTCCTCGGCCCAGCGGCGCAGGGTGCCGTAACGGGTCATCTCGTAGTGCTCCACCGCCTGGGCTGACGAGATGAGGCCGGCGTCGAGGGCGGCGGTACCCTTGAACTCGTCCATGATCTCCTCGCCCTCGGAGACGATGCCCTCGATGGCATCGCAGGTCTTGCCGCGCGCCGGCTTGCCGAGGAGCTCGAAGACCTGCTGCAGGCGCTCGATCTGGCCCTCGGTCTCGTCGCGATGCTTGCCGAAGGCTTCCTTCAGCTTGTCCGACTGCGCCGCCCGCTGCATTTTCGGCAGCGTCTTCAGGATCTTGCGCTCCGCGTAATAGATGTCCTTCAGCGTGTCCAGGAACAGGTCGTCCAGGGTCTTTTCCTTGGCCATGTGTCGTGCCTCCTCGAATGTCGGGATCGGTGGTCCACGGCGGTGCCGCCGGACCGCGACGCGGCGGGATGCCGTAAGCTCGCAACGTGACGGGAGGCTGGACGTTCCTTGACGACGTCGGCCCGCGTCTGCGGCGGCCGCCGCGCGGAACCCTGCCGGTGTCCGGTGGTTGATGCCATGACCAAAGGAGGCTTTCCGCATGTTCTCGTTCTTCGACACCCGTACCCCCACCCAGCGCTTCGCCGACGAGGCCATGGAACAGCTGTCCTCTCTCGCCCGCCGGATCGGCCGCGAGGGGAGCCATGTCCAGTCGGCGATGGAGGCCGCGCCCGACCACATCCGCAACGCCGCCCGCAGTCTCGACCGGATGGGCATCAGCCCCCATGCGGCGGCCGTGGCCGGCCAGCACGCGCTGCGCCATGTCGGCCGCCATCCCTCGGTGCTCGCACCGCTGGTGATCGTCGGTGCCGCCGTGGCCCTCGGCTACTGGCTTGCCCAGCCGAGCCAGCCGGTCTCCTCGCCTCACGTGAAGCGCGAGAGCTGACACGCGAATTTCGTGAAAGCCGCCGGGTGATCCCCGGCGGCTTTGTCTTGCTCCTCGCGAGGTGATCGCGGGCAAAAGAAAAGAGCGG
>JAEZGJ010000165.1 GCA_023416965.1 Pseudomonadota bacterium
GAGCTGACCATGGCTGATCGACAGGGCCTCGCGGCGGACCAGGGTGCGGCATTGGCTGCGCCCGCCGCGCTGCCGCGCCACGTCGCCATCATCATGGACGGGAACGGCCGCTGGGCGAAGCAACGCGGCCTGCCGCGCATCGAGGGGCACCGCCGCGGTGTCGACGCTTTGCGCCGGACGCTCAAGGCGGCCCGCGAGATCGGCATCGAGATCGTCACCGTCTATTCCTTCTCCTCGGAGAACTGGTCGCGCCCGCCGAGCGAGGTCTCGGCGCTGATGGGCCTGCTCAAGCGCTTCATCCGCAACGACCTCGCCGAGTTGCACGAAGCCGGTGTGCGGGTGCGCATCGCCGGCGACCGCGACAGCCTGGAACCCGACATCCGCCTGCTACTGACCGAGGCGGAGGCGCTGACGAAGGCGAACACCCGCCAGACGCTGATCGTCGCCTTCAACTACGGCTCGCGTCAGGAGATCGCCGCTGCGGCCCGGTCCCTTGCCGCGGAGGTGGCGCGGGGCGAGCGGACGGTCGACAGCATCACGCCCGAAGCCATCGAGGCGCGGCTCGCCACGGCCGGCGTGCCGGACCCGGACCTCGTCATCCGCACCTCCGGCGAGATGCGGCTGTCCAACTTCCTCATGTGGCAGTCGGCCTATGCCGAACTCGTCTTCCAGCCGATCCTCTGGCCTGACTATGGCCGCGAGGCGCTGGTGGAGGCGCTCGCCGAATATGGCCGCCGCGAGCGCCGCTACGGCGGCCTCGGCTCCGTCGGCGCCTGACATGAGGCCCGACCAGCGGCCGGCCGGGGCCTTTTCCGATCCGGACCTGAAGAAGCGCGTCATCTCCGCGCTCGTCCTCATCCCGGTCGCCATCTTCACAGCCTGGCTGGGCGACTGGCCCTTCGCCAGCCTGTGGCTCTGCGGCGCGGCCCTCGTTCTGTGGGAATGGAATCGCCTTGTCCTGCCCGGTGCGCCGCCGGTGCTCTATGCCGGCGAACTCGTCGCGCTGACGGTGGCGCTCGGCCTGGAGCGCTATTTCCTCAATCCGGGCTTCGCCATGGTGGCGCTCGGCGCCGGAGCCGGCGTGGCGCTGGCGCTGAGCCCGCAGGGGCGCTCGCGCTGGGCCATCGCCGGTCTTCTCTACGCTGCGGCCGTCGTGCTCGGCCCCACCATCCTGCGCGACGACAACAGTCTCGGCTTCGTCGCCATCCTCTGGCTCTTCGCGGTGGTCTGGGGCACCGATGTCGCGGCCTATTTCGCCGGGCGCTCCATCGGCGGGCCAAAGCTGTGGCCGCGTCTGTCGCCGAAGAAGACATGGTCGGGCTTCATCGGCGGCACGCTGATCGGCACGGCCATCGCACTCGTTGTGGTGCGGATCGCCGGCATTCCCCTCAGCCTGGGCCTTGCTCTCGCCACCTGGGTCATCGCGGCGCTCAGCCAAGGCGGCGACCTCTTCGAATCCTCGGTCAAGCGGCGCTTCGCCGCCAAGGATGCCGGGTCGATCATTCCCGGCCATGGCGGCGTCATGGACCGGCTCGACGGCTTCCTGGTCGCTGCGGTGGCGGCGGCGGCACTCGGGCTGATGCGGGGCGGGATCGGCAATCCCGCCGCCGGCCTCCTGTTGTGGTGAGGGGGATGCGCCGGCTCTCCATTCTCGGCGCCACCGGCTCCGTCGGAACCAGCACGCTGGACCTCGTGGCGCGGCACCGCGCCCGCTTTCCCGTGGAGGCGGTGACGGCGAACGGCGATGCGGCGGGGCTTGCCCGGATCGCCCGCGACTTCGGCGCGCGGTTCGCTGCCGTGGCGGACGAGGCGGCCTATCCGAGCCTGAAGGAGGCGCTGGCCGGCAGCGGCATCGAGGCGGCGGCAGGACCGTGGGCTGTCGCCGCGGCCGCGGCGCGGCCCGCCGACATGGTGGTGGCGGCAATTTCCGGCGCCGCGGGCGTCGAGCCGGTGCTCGCCGCGATCGGGCAGGGGACGACGGTGGCGCTCGCCAACAAGGAGAGCCTGGTGGCTGCCGGCGACATGGTCATGGGCGCCGCGCGCGCGAGGGGCGTGGCGATCCTGCCCGTCGATTCCGAGCACAATGCCGTCTTCCAGGCGCTGGCGGGCTCGCGCATGGAGGATGTGGAAACGGTCTGGATCACCGCTTCGGGCGGGCCGTTCCGCACCTGGGACGCGGCGGCCATCGCGGCGGCGCGGCCGGAAGACGCTCTCAAACACCCCAATTACGCCATGGGCGCCAAGGTCACGGTGGACTCGGCCGGGCTGATGAACAAGGGCCTGGAACTCATCGAGGCGCATCACCTCTTCTCGCTGCCGCCGGACAGGCTGAAGGCGCTGATCCACCCGCAGCAGGTGGTCCACGGAATGGTGGGCTATCGCGACGGCTCCATCGTGGCGCAACTCGGGGCGGCGGACATGCGGGTGCCCATCGCCCATTGCCTCGGCTTTCCCGAGCGCATCGACGGGCCGTCCCGACGGCTCGATTTCGCCGCCATCGCGAACCTCACCTTCGAGGAGCCGGACCTGGTGCGGTTTCCGGCGCTGCGCCTCGCCATCGAGGCCATGACCGCCGGGGGCAGGGCGCCGACCGTGCTCAACGCCGCCAACGAGGTGGCGGTGGAGGCCTTCCTGGCCAGGAGCATCGGCTTCTCGGACATCGCACCTCTCGTCGAGGCGGTCCTGGCGGCGGAGGGTGTCGGCCCCGCTCCGGCCACATTGGACGATTTATGGTTGATTGACCATGCCGCACGACAGCGGGCGCGGGCCACTATGCTTAACGCCCGGGCTGCGGCATCTTGAACGTGGGAGGGTATGAGTCTCGGATTTCCGCGGCTCAGACCCATGGGACATCGCGATGAACGTCGTTTCCGCTCTGGGCGGATGGGGCCAGACCCTGATCTGGACCATCATTCCGTTCCTGTTCGTCCTGACCGTCGTGGTGTTCTTCCACGAGCTCGGGCATTTCTGGGTCGCGCGCCGCAACGGCGTGCGGGTGGAGGTGTTCTCGATCGGTTTCGGACGTGAAATCGTGGGATTCAACGACCATCACGGCACCCGCTGGAAGCTCTGCGCCATTCCGCTCGGCGGCTACGTCAAGTTCTACGGCGACGCCGACGCCGCGTCTAAGCCGGATTTCGAGACCGCTTCCGCGATGACGGACGCGCAGCGCTCGGAGAGCTTCTTCCACAAGACCATCGGCCAGCGCGCCGCCATCGTGGCGGCCGGCCCGATCGCCAATTTCATCCTCGCCATCGTCATCTTCGCCGGCGTCTTCACCCTGTTCGGCAAGCCGATCACCCAGCCGCGCGTCGAGACGATCGTCGCCGACAGCGCCGCCCAGCGGGCAGGCTTCCAGCCGGGCGACCTGGTGGTCGCCATCGGCGGCCGGCCGATCGAGAGCTTTTCGGACATGCAGCGCATCGTCGGCGCCAGCGCCGGCGAGCGGCTGGCGATCAGGGTGCAGCGCGACGGCCGCGAGATCGACCTGACCGCCGTCCCCACCGTCTTCGAGTTCAAGGACCGTTTCGGCGGGACCCACCGGATCGGTCGGCTCGGCATATCCCGCTCCAACCAGCCGGGCGACACGCAGATCCGCCGCTACGATCCCTTCACCGCCACCTGGATGGGCATGAAGGAGACCTGGTTCGTGGTCGAGCGCACCTTCGCCTATCTCGGCGGGGTCATCATGGGCACGCAGAGCGCCGACCAGCTCGGCGGCCCGATCAGAATCGCCCAAGTCTCGGGAGAGGCGGCGCAGATCGGATTCGTGGCGCTCCTCAGCCTCGCCGCGCTGATCTCCGTGTCGATCGGCCTGCTCAATCTCTTCCCCATTCCGATGCTCGACGGCGGGCACCTTGTGTTCTACGCGATCGAGGCCGTTCGCGGCCGCCCGATGAGCGAAGGCGCCCAGGAAATGGCGTTCCGCTTCGGTTTGGCCCTGGTGCTGATGCTGATGATCTTCGCCACCTGGAACGACATCCGGGGGCTCGTCGGCTGATGGCAGGCGTGGCGAACCGGCAACGGACTTCGAAAAACCGGCCCGGGCCGGGAGGTGCGGTTTGCACTCCCGGACAAACCGGCTACAAGCGTGTCGCCCGGGAGGAATCCACGGGTGGTTCGCGTTCGCGTGAAACCGACATACCAAACAGACAGGCGCGTGCTTCATGACTTCTTTCGCTCGGACGGTCCGAACGGTCGTGATCGCAGGGACGATGACCGCAGTGGGCCTGGTGATGGCCACTTCCGCGGGCATGGTGCTCTCGACCGAGGTGAATGCGCAGTCGGCGAGCGGTATCGTCGTGCAGGGCAACCGCCGCATCGAGGCTGACACGGTCCGCTCCTATTTCCGCACCGGCCCCGGTGAGCCGCTCTCCGCGGCGCGGGTCGACGAGGCCATCAAGGCCATGTACGCGACCGGTCTGTTCCGCGACGTGCGGGTAAGCCGCCAGGGCGGCCGTCTGGTCGTCCAGGTCGCCGAGAACGAGGTCATCAACCGCGTCGTCTTCGAGGGCAACCGCCGCCTGAAGACCGAGCAGCTGCTGGGCGAGATCGAGTCGCGCCCCCGCGGCACCTTCTCCCGCGCCACGGTCCAGTCCGATACCCAGCGCCTCTACGACGTCTATCGCCGCACCGGCCGCTACGAGGTCGAGATCGTTCCGAAAACCATCGAGCAGCCGAATGGCCGCATCGACCTCGTCTTCGAGATCACCGAGGGCAAGAAGGCGGGCGTCCGCGCCATCAACTTCGTCGGCAACAACGCCTTCGGCCGGCAGCGCCTGCTCGACGTCATGTCGACCGCCGAGACCGGCATCCTGTCCTGGCTGAAGTCGAACGACGTCTATGACGCCGACCGTCTCAATGCCGACCAGGAGGCGATCCGCCGCCTGTATCTGCGCGCCGGTTATGTCGACATGCGCATTCTCTCGGCGCGCGCCGATTTCGACCAGGCCGCCAACACGTTCAACATCACGATCGAGATCGAGGAAGGTCCGCAGTACCGGATCGGTTCGGTCGACGTTCAGTCCAACATCCGCGACGTCGACGGCGCCACGCTGCGCGGCGCGGTGAAGACCCAGCCGGGCGCCGTCTACAATGTCGAACTCGTCGACAAGACGCTTGAGGACGTGACCCTCGAGGTTGCCCGCCGCGGCTACGCCTTCGCCTCCGTCCGCCCGCGCGGCGAGCGCGATCCCTCGACCCTGACCGTCAACCTCGTCTATGTGGTCGAGGAAGGCCCGCGCGTGTATGTCGAGCGCATCAACGTGCGCGGCAACACCCGCACCCAGGACCGCGTCATCCGCCGTGAGTTCGACATGGCCGAGGGTGACGCCTACAACCGCGTGCTGGTCGACCGCGCCGAGCGCCGCCTGAAGAACCTCGGCTTCTTCAAGGATGTGAAGATCACCACCGAGCCCGGTTCGGCCGCCGACCGCGTCATCGTCAACGTCGAGGTTCAGGACCAGCCGACGGGCGCCTTCTCGATTGCCGGCGGTTATTCCACCGCCGACGGCTTCATCGCCGAGGCTTCGGTGGAGGAGCGCAACTTCCTCGGCCGCGGCCAGTTCGTCCGCCTCGGCGGCATGTTCGGCCAGCGCTCGCGTGGTGTGAACTTCTCGTTCACCGAGCCCTTCCTGATGGACTACCGTCTGTCGGGCGGCTTCGACCTTTTCTACCGGCACACGAGCCGCGCCACCTACCAGCCGTTCGAGTCGACGTCCTACGGCGGCACGCTGCGCCTCGGCATCCCGATCACCGAGCAGTTCGCGGTGCAACTGCGCTACAGCGCGGTGTCGCAGCGGATCCGGATCAACGATGACCAGACCAATTGCTACACGGGTTATGGCGGCGCGCTGACGCAGTACAACAACAACGGCACCATCTCCTATTACGAGGCAACCGACCCGCGGGCCCTCGCGGCCGGTACGGCGGTCGGCCCTGCCTATGTGCAGGCGGACGGCAGCGTCGGCACGACGCCCACGGCCACGCCCTATAGCTGCTTGCACGACGGCGAAGTGTCGTCGGCGCTGCGGGCGATCAACGGCAGGACCCGCTTCATCTCGATGCTGGGCTACTCGCTGATCTATTCGAACCTCGACCGTGCCATCAATCCGAGCCAGGGCCTCTATGCCGAGCTGCGCCAGGATGTGGCGGGTGCCGGCGGCAATGCCCGCTTCATCCGCACCACGGGTGATGCGCGCTACTACCACGACCTGACCAACGAGTGGATCGCCATGCTGCGCGTCCAGGGCGGGCACATTGCCGGCCTCGGGGGCAAGCTCGACTCGGTGGACCAGTTCTTCATGGGCCCCGAACTCGTCCGCGGCTTCCAGACCGCCGGCATCGGCCCGCGTGACTTTGCCATCCGCAACGCGGCGGCTGGTATCGGTCTCGATCGCGCGGCTGACGCGGTGGGCGGCACCATGTACTGGGGTGCCTCCGCCGAGGTGACCTTCCCGATCACGTTCCTGCCGCGAGACTTTGGCATGCGCGGCGCCGTCTATGCGGATGCCGGCTCGGTCTGGGGCTACAACGGCATTACCTCGTTCAACACGGGTGGGGCGATCCTTCCCGTCACGCTCGACGGGTCCGACGCCCACAAGATCCGGTCCTCCGTCGGTGTCGGCCTCTTGTGGAATTCGCCCTTCGGCCCCATCCGCTTCGACTATTCCTTCGTCCTGTCCAAGGCGAGGGGCGACCAGACGCAGGCCTTCCGCTTCTCGGGCGGCACGCGCTTCTGACCGACGGCGTCCCTGGAGCCAGGGGCGCTGCGGTCCCTGGCGGGATGATCATGACGGAACCCCAGTTCCTAGTTCCGGCCGAGGCGATGACCGTCGCCTCGGTCGCGGCTTTTCTGAAGGCCGAGTGGGCCGGCGGCGACGGAGACCGCCCCATCGCGCGTGTCTCGGCGCTCTCCAACGCGTCAGCCGACAGCCTCACCTTCCTCGACAATCCGAAATATGCCGACCAGCTCGCGGGAACGCGCGCGGCGGCCTGTCTGGTCGCGGCGCGGCAGCGCGACCTCGTGCCCGCGGGGGTCGCGGCCATCGTGGTGCCGCACCCGCACGCCGCCTTCGTCCAGGTGTCTCGCAAGCTCTATCCGCAGGCGCTGCGACCGCAATCCCTGTTCGGCGCCACCGGCATCTCGCCCGGCGCCATGATCCATCCCTCGGCGCGGCTCGAGCCCGGGGTGGTGGTCGATCCCGGGGTTGTCGTCGGTCCGCAGGCCGAGGTCGGCTCCGGCACGCTGCTGGCGGCGGGCTGCGTCGTCGGGCCGGGCGTCAGGATCGGCCGCGACTGTGCGATCGGGCCTCACGTTTCCCTGGTCCATGCGCTGCTCGGCAACCGCGTCATCCTCCACGCCGGCGTCCGCATCGGCCAGGACGGGTTCGGATTCGAGCTTGGGCGGGTGAAGCACGCCAAGGTGCCGCAGGTCGGCCGAGTCATCATCCAGGACGACGTGGAGATCGGCGCCAATTCCACCGTCGACCGCGGCCATGTGCTGGACACGGTGGTGGGCGAGGGCACCAAGATCGACAATCTCGTGCAGATTGCCCACAACGTCGAGATCGGGCGCCATTGCGTCATCGTCAGCCAGGTGGGCATTTCCGGCTCGGCGCGGCTCGGCGACTTCGTCATGCTGGGCGGCCAGGTCGGGGTGAACAACCACGTGACGATCGGTCACGGTGCCCAGATCGCCGCCACCTCCATCGTCAAGGATGATGTGCCCGATGG
>JAEZGJ010000174.1 GCA_023416965.1 Pseudomonadota bacterium
TCCCGGGTGCGCGGCTTATTCCAGAGGCCGGATGGATATTTGCGCCGCGCAAGGTGGCAAAGTGGCCGCAGGGTTCGATTAACGAATCGTTGTGGCCCTCAAGCAACGTCTGTTGCGTCCTTACAACACGCTCAGAACTTTTCCGAGGTTGCCCACCGCTGGCGCGCCTGCGCCGCGATTTGGCCATACCCTTCCTGGAGATCGAGAAGCTGCAAGGCGTTGCGTCACTTTCCGGTTGCGTGGTGCGAGGAAAGTGTCGCTGGGGCTGACGACGTTCATGGACGCTAAGACCAATCTGAAGGCAAGGCTGCCCAGTCGGCATGTGACGGAAGGCCCCGAGCGCGCTCCGCACCGGTCTTACTATTACGCGATGGGGCTCACCCGCGAGCAGATCCATCAGCCGTTCGTCGGTGTGGCGAGCTGCGGGAACGAGGCCGCGCCCTGCAATATCGCGCTGATGCGCCAGGCGCAGGCGGTGAAGAAGGGTGTCGAGTCGGCTCAGGGCACGCCGCGCGAGTTCTGCACCATCACCGTCACCGACGGCATCGCCATGGGCCATGCCGGCATGAAGTCGTCGCTGCCGTCACGCGAGATCATTGCCGACTCCGTCGAGCTGTCCATGCGCGGCCATGCCTATGACGCGCTGGTCGGGCTCGCCGGCTGCGACAAGTCGCTGCCCGGCATGATGATGGCCATGGTGCGCCTCAACGTGCCGTCCATCTTCATCTATGGCGGCTCCATCCTGCCCGGCACGTTCCGCGGGCGGCAGGTGACGGTCCAGGACCTGTTCGAGGCCGTCGGCAAGCATTCGGTCGGCGAGATGTCGGCCGAGGACCTGGACGAGCTTGAGCGCGTCGGTGCCCCCTCGGCAGGCGCCTGCGGCGCACAGTTCACCGCCAACACCATGGCGACCGTCTCCGAGGCCATCGGCCTGGCGCTGCCTTACTCCGCCGGCGCGCCGGCGCCCTACGACATCCGCGACGCCTTCTGCTACGCGGCGGGCGAGAAGGTGATGGAGCTGATCGCGAAGGGCATCCGCCCGCGCCACATCGTCACCCGCAAGGCGCTGGAGAACGCCGCCACCGTCGTCGCCGCCTCGGGCGGCTCGACCAACGCGGCGCTGCACCTGCCGGCCATGGCGCATGAATGCGGCATCAAGTTCGACCTGTTCGATGTCGCCGAGATCTTCAAGAAGACGCCGTACATCGCCGACCTCAAGCCGGGTGGGAAATATGTCGCCAAGGACATGTTCGAGGCGGGCGGCATCCCGCTGCTGATGAAGGCGCTGCTCGACGGCGGCTTCCTGCACGGCGACTGCATGACAGTGACCGGCAAGACCATGGCGGAGAACCTCGCCAAGGTGCGCTGGAACCCTGATCAGGACGTGGTCTATCCGACCTCGAAGCCGATCACCAAGACGGGCGGTGTCGTCGGGCTGAAGGGCAATCTCGCCCCGGACGGCGCCATCGTGAAGGTCGCCGGCATGAAGAAGCTCCGCTTCAAGGGCCCGGCGCGCTGCTTCGACCGTGAGGAGGAGTGCTTCAAGGCGGTGACGGAGCGCACGATCCGCGAGGGCGAGGTCATCGTCATCCGCTACGAGGGCCCTAAGGGCGGCCCCGGCATGCGCGAGATGCTGGCGACCACCGCCGCCCTCTATGGCCAGGGCATGGGCGACAAGGTTGCCCTCATCACCGACGGCCGGTTCTCCGGTGCCACCCGCGGCTTCTGTATCGGTCATGTCGGCCCGGAGGCGCAGGTCGGCGGGCCCATCGCCCTGGTCCGCGACGGCGACATGATCGAAATCGACGCGGTCAAAGGAACGCTCAAAGTTCGCCTTACGGCCGCCGAATTGCGGGCGCGTAAGAAGGACTGGAAAGGCCCGAAACCCACGGAATACGGGTCGGGCGCCATCTGGAAATACGCCCAGCAGGTCGGACCTGCGGTTGACGGTGCGGTGACCCATCCGGGCGGCGCCGGGGAAAAGCACGTCTATGCGGATATCTGATCGTCTTACCCTGCGGGTCGCCCTGGTGGCGACGGTGCTGGCGGCGGCCCTCCCGGCGGGAGGCGCCTACGCCTTCGACGGCCAGCCGTCGGGCGATGCCCGCTCGGCCCTCGACGCCTTCCGCGCCTATGGCCGTGCCCTGCGCGACGGCCGCACCGACGAGGCGGTCTCCGCCCTGCAATATGCCGCGAGCGGCGGCCATGCGGCCTCCGCCTGGCGCCTCGGGCGCATGTACATGGAAGGCGAGGGCGTCGCCCGCTCCGACCTCAAGGCCTTCGAGACCTTCCGCCAGATCACGATCCGGCGGCGGGAGGAGGGGCCGAACTCCCCGGATGCGCGGTTCATCTCTTCCGCCTTCGTCGCCATGGCCAACTACCTGGTCGAGGGCATCCCCAACACCTATGTCCGCCCCGATCCCGGCAAGGCCTTCGAGCTCTATTTCTACGCCGCCTCCACCTTCGGCGACGCCGACGGCCAGTTCCGCCTCGGACGCATGCTGCTGGAGGGCAAGGGCGCCCCGCGGGATCCGCGCCAGGCAGCACGTTGGCTGCAACTCGCGGCGCAGAAGAGCCACCACCAGGCCCAGGCCGTGCTGGGTCACATGCTGTTCACCGGGCGCGACGTTCCGCGGGCTGCGCCGCGCGGCCTGATGTTCCTGACGCTCGCCAAGGAGGCGGCGACAGAGAACGAGCCTTGGATCAGCGAGATGTACGAGGAGGCCATGCGCCAGGCCTCGGACGACGAGCGGGGGGTGGCGCTGCGGATGGTCGAGACCTGGATCAAGACCGTCCGCCGATAAGGGAGGCGCGTCGATGACGCTGGTCGAACCGGCCCTGTTCACCCCGCAGTCCCTCGACCACCCGGACCGCCCGCTCGGCCTCTGGCGCCTGCTGCGCACCATCGTCCACAATCCGCTGGAGACCTGGCCGCAGCCGCTCTTCAGCGAGCGTCTGTTCTGGCAGCGCTTCGCCGGCCGGCCGCTGCTCTTCGTCATGGATCCGGCGCTGGTGGACGAGATGCTGGTCGCCAAGGCCGCCGTCTTCCCCAAGGCGCCGATCATCCGCCGCACGATCGGTCCGGCGGTGGGTAACGATTCGATCTTCACCGCCGAGGGGGCGCAGTGGCGCTGGCAGCGTCGGGCCGCGGCGCCGCCGTTCCGGCATTCCACCATCCTCGGCTTCGTGCCGGCCTTTCACGAGGCCGCGGCGCGCACCGTCGCGGGGCTTCGGGGACGGGGCGGCGAGACGGTGGACGTCGCCGAGCTGATGATGGCAACGACGTTCGACGTCATCGTCGAGACCATGCTGTCCGGGGCGGCGAGCTTCGATACGCAGCGTTTCGGCCAGGAAATCTCCCGGTATTTCGACACGGTCGGCTGGATGGCGGCCCTGTCCATCCTGCGCGCGCCGTCCTGGATCCCCTATCCCGGCAAGCGGCGGGCCCGCGAGGGCAACCTGTTCCTGAAGCGGGAGATGGCGCGGGTCATCTCCGAACGGCGGGCAAGGCCGGGCGCAACGCCGGACCTGCTCGACTTCCTCATCGCCGCCTCCGATCCGGAGACGGGCAGGGCGATGACCGACGCGGAACTCGCCGACAACCTCCTGACCTTCGTCGTGGCGGGCCACGAGACGACGGCCCTCGCCCTGACCTGGGCGCTGTGGCTCGTCGGCAATGCGCCCGGCGTCGAGGCGCGGCTGCTGGAGGAGGTGACGCGCGTCGTCGGTGACGGGCCGGTCGAGGCCGGACATATCGACCAGCTCGTCTATGCCAGGCAGGTGGTGCAGGAGGCGATGCGCCTCTATCCGCCGGCGCCGCTCATCCCGCGCATTGCGAGCGAGGACGTGACGCTCGGCGGCGAGGCGATCGCCAAGGGCACGCCGGTCTATGTGCCGGTCTATGCGGTGCACCGCCACGAGCGGATCTGGCAGAGGCCGGAGGCCTTCGACCCCGACCGCTTCGCGCCGGAGCGGGCGCGGGCGCTGCATCGCGGCTCCTATCTGCCCTTCGGCGCCGGGCCCCGCATCTGCATCGGCGCCGCCTTCGCGCTGGCCGAAGCTGTGGCGATCCTGGCGACGCTCGTGCGCGCGGTGCGCCTGCGGCCGCTCCCCGGGCACCAGCCGATGCCGACCATCCGGCTGACGCTGCGGCCCGACGGCGGCATGCCCATGCAGGTCGAGCCGCGCTAGACCCTGATATCGCACCACACCGGCACGTGGTCGCTCGGCTTCTCCCAGCCGCGGACGTGCCTGTCGATGCCGGCGGTCACCAGCCGGTCGGTCGCCTGCGGCGACAGCATGAGATGGTCGATGCGGATGCCGTTGTTCCGCTGCCAGGCACCGGCCTGGTAGTCCCAGAACGAGTAGAGTCCGGGGGAGTCGTCGCAGGCGCGCAGCGCATCGGTGAAGCCGAGGGCCGCCAGTTCGCGCAGCTTGCCGCGTGATTCCGGCTGGAACAGCGCGTCGTTCACCCAGTCCTTCGGGTTCTTCGCGTCGTCGGGCATGGGGATGACGTTGTAGTCGCCGCAAAGGAGAAAGGGCTCCTCCAGCGCCAGCCGGTCCCGCGCGTGGCGGATGAGCCGGTCCATCCAGCCGAGCTTGTAGGTGAACTTGTCGGTCCCGATCGGGTTGCCATTGGGCAGGTAGAGGCTGGCCACGCGGACGGCGCCGCCAGGGGTGGAGACCACCGCCTCGAGATAGCGGGCCTGCTCGTCCGTCTCGTCGCCGGGGAGACGCGAGGACAGGTCCTCCAGCGGCAGCTTCGAGAGGATGGCGACGCCGTTATAGGTCTTCTGGCCATGGGTCGCGACATTGTAGCCGGCGCTCTCGAAGGCCTCGCGCGGAAAGGCCTCGTCGATGCACTTGATCTCCTGGAGGCAGACGATGTCCGGATCGCGCTCCTTCAGCCAGGCGAGCGTGTTCTCCACCCTGATCTTGACCGAATTGACGTTCCAGGTGGCGACGATCATGACGGGTCCTGCGATTCTCAACCGGGGTCACTCTAGCGCCAGCTTGGCACGCGGTCGCCCCCGGCCACGACAGCAGCCGACGGAGAGAGGACCCATGTGGATCGACAGCGAGGAGGCGCTGAGGGCGCTCTACGGAGAGGTCGGCGAGGCCTCCCTCGTCAAGGAGGTCGCCGGGCTCACGCCGGAATACCGCGCGCTGGTCGAATCCTCGCCCTTCTGCGTGCTCGCAACGGCCGGGCCCGAGGGGCTGGATGCGACGCCGCGCGGCGATCCGCCGGGCTTCATCCGCGTTCTGGACGAGAGGACGCTGCTCATCCCGGACCGGCGCGGCAACAACCGCATCGACAGTCTGCTGAACGTCGTGCGCGACCCGCGCCTGGCGCTTCTCATCCTCGTGCCGGGCGTCGCCGAGACGTTGCGGGTCAATGGACACGGCCGGATCACCACCGATCCCGCACTGCTGGAACCGGCGGCGATCGACGGAAGGGTGCCGACCACGGGCCTCGTGATCACCATCGAGAGCGTCTATTTCCAGTGCTCGCGGGCGCTGATCCGGTCGCGCCTGTGGGATCCGGCGGCGCGGCGCGACCGGTCGGACCTCCCGACACCAGGGCAGATGCTCAAAGGTGCGCGAGAGGGGTTCGACGCCGAGGCCTATGACACGGCGCTGCCGGCGCGGCTCGCCGCGACCCTCTACTGATCAGAGCGAGAAGCTGGTGCCGCAGCCGCAATTGGCGACGGCATTGGGGTTCTGCAGCTTGAAGGCGGAGCCGATGAGGTCGTCCACCCAGTCGAGCTGCGTTCCCGCCATGTAGGGGAGGGAGATCTCATCGACGAGCACGGTCGCGCCCTCCTTGACGATGGCGAAGTCGTCGGGGTTGCGCGTGGTGGTGAAGTCGAACCGGTACTGGAACCCGGAGCAGCCGCCGCCCTCGACGGAGATGCGGAGCATGGAGCCGGGGGGCTCGCTCGCCATGATCTTGGCGATGCGGGCGGCCGCGCGGTCGGTGACCGTCACCGGCGGGGCGAGGGTGTCGGCGTCGGTGGTCATGGGCTTGTCTCCCCGGTTCAAGGCCGGAAACACACGAAAGGGCGGTCGGCCGCCTTGCGGCCAGGCTGTCTCATAGGTATGTGCGCCCCAGGCCCCGGTCAATCACCGCGGGGCCGTTGTGCGGAAACCGCCGGCCTGAAGGTGCGGCGGAACCTTCCGGGGATGGGCATGGCCGTCGCGAGCTATTTCTACCCGCCTCTCGCGCCCTATGCCTGCGATTCCCGCACCAGCCGCGGCCGGCTGGTGGCCGAGCCTTCCTCGCCGACCCGCACCGAATTCCACCGCGACCGCGACCGCATCGTCCACGCCACCGCGTTCCGCCGGCTGAAGCACAAGACCCAGGTCTTCGTCTCGCCGGAAGGGGATCATTACCGGACGCGCCTGACCCATACGATCGAGGTGGCGCAGATCGCGCGTTCGCTGGCGCGGGCGCTGGGCCTTGACGAAGACCTGGCGGAAACGCTCGCGCTTGCCCACGACCTCGGCCACACGCCCTTCGGCCATACGGGCGAAGACGCGCTTGACGAGGTCATGCGCCCCTATGGCGGCTTCGACCACAATGCCCAGTCGCTACGCATCGTGACCCGCCTGGAGCGACGTTATGCCGGCTTCGACGGGCTGAACCTGAGTTGGGAAACGCTCGAAGGCCTCGTCAAGCATAACGGGCCGCTGCTCGCGCCCGACGGCACGCCCACCGAGCGCTACCGCGAGCGCGGCATTCCCGTCGCCATCCTCGAATATGACGCGCTGCAGCCGCTCGACCTCTCAACCCATGCCAGCGCCGAGGCGCAGGCGGCGGCGATCGCCGACGACATCGCCTATGACGCCGCCGACATCGACGACGGGCTGCGGGCCGGGCTCTTCACCCTGGACGATCTCGGCGACGCGGTGCCGCTGGCGCGCCAGTTCCTCGACGAGATCCGGGCGCGGCACCCGGCGCTGGAGAAGCCGCGCGAGATCAACGAGCTGACGCGCCGGGTGATCACCCGGCTGGTGGAAGACGTCATCACCGAGGCCAGCCGCGCCATCGCCGAGGTGGCGCCGGTCAGCGCCGACGATATCCGCTGCTGCGGCCGGACGCTGGTCCAGTTCTCACCGGCCATCCGCGCCTATGACGACGGGATCAAGGCCTTCCTCTTCGCCAATGTCTATCGCCACCCGCGGGTCGTGCCGGTCCGGCGCGAGGCGGCCGGCGTGGTGCGCGACCTCTTCGCCGCCTATTTCGAGCACCCCAGCGCCATGCCGCCGCAATGGTCGGCGGGAGTGGACCTGCTGGACGAGCCGCGGCGTGCGCGCCGCGCCGCCGCCGACATCGCGGGGATGACCGACCGCTACGCCCTCGACGAGCACCGCCGGCTGTTTGCGACCACGCCCGATCTGCGCTAGAGGCGACCGCTTCTGGTCAGGTATCGGCATGAACATCTTCGCTCTCTTCACCCAGCATGTGCGCCAGGCCGTGGCGGCTCTCGCCGCGGAGGGAATCGCCCTTCCGGAGGCGTCCCTCGACCGCATCGTGGTGGAGGCGCCGCGCGATCCGACCCACGGCGACCTCGCCACCAATGCGGCCATGGTCCTCTCGAAGGAAGCCGGCCTCAAGCCCCGCGACCTCGCCGAGAAGATCGCGGCGCGCCTCGGCGCGGTCGGTGACGTCGAGAAGGTCGATATCGCCGGGCCCGGCTTCATCAACCTGACGGTGAAGGCTTCTGTCTGGCCGCGTGTCCTGAAGGCGGCGGTGGAGGAGGGCGAGGCCTTCGGCCGGGCGACGCTCGGCAAGGGCGCCAAGGTCAATGTCGAATATGTCTCCGCCAATCCGACGGGGCCCATGCATGTCGGCCATTGCCGCGGCGCGGTGTTCGGCGACGCTCTCGCCAACCTGCTGGACGTGGCCGGCTACGATGTCACGCGGGAATATTACATCAACGATGCCGGCGCGCAGGTCCAGGTGCTCGGCCGGTCCGCCTATCTGCGCTACCGCGAGGCCCTCGGCGAGACCGTCACCATTCCGGACGGCCTCTATCCCGGCGACTACCTGAAGCCGGTGGGAGAGGCCCTGAAGGCAGCCCATGGCGACCGGCTGATGAACGCCCCCGAGGCGGAATGGCTGCCGATCTGCCGGGACGCCGCCATCGACGCCATGATGACCGAGATCCGCGGCGACCTCGCCGCCCTCGACGTGCGGCATGCCGTGTTCTTCTCGGAGCGGTCGTTGCAGACACCGGTGGACAAGGTCCGGGCCGCCATCGAGACGCTGCGCGCCGACGGGCAGATCTACGAGGGCGTGCTGGAGCGGCCGAAGGGAGCCGACGACGACGAATGGGAGGAGCGCGAGCAGACCCTGTTCCGCTCGACCGCCTTCGGCGACGATGTCGACCGGCCGCTGATGAAGTCGGACGGCTCCTACACCTATTTCGCCTCCGACATCGCCTATCACAAGGACAAGGCCGACCGCGGCTTCCTCGACCAGATCGACGTCTGGGGCGCCGATCACGGCGGCTACGTGAAGCGCATGCAGGCGGCCCTGAAGGCGATCACCGGCGGGAAGGCGACGCTCGACGTGAAGCTGGTGCAGCTCGTGCGTCTGTTCCGCGACGGGGAGCCGGTGCGCATGTCGAAGCGCTCCGGCGATTTCGTCACCCTGCGCGAGGTGGTGGACGAGGTGGGGCGCGACGCCGTCCGCTTCATGATGCTTTACCGGAAGAACGACGCGACCCTCGACTTCGACCTCGCCAAGGTGAAGGAGCAGTCGAAGGACAATCCGGTCTTCTACGTCCAGTATGCCCATGCCCGCGGTTGCTCGATCCTGCGCAATGCGGCGGCCGCCATGGCCGATCTCGACCTCTCGCCGACGGCGCTCGCCGCCGCGCCGCTGGACAAGCTCGACGATGCCGGCGAGGTCGCCATCATCCAGCGGCTGGCCCAGTATCCGAGGCTGATCGAGGCGGCGGCGCAGGCGCACGAGCCACATCGTGTGGCCTTCTACCTTTACGAGCTTGCTTCCGACCTCCATTCCCAGTGGAATCGCGGGAAAGATTCGCCGCATTTACGCTTCATTATGGAAAATGATCGACAAATGACGGCGGCGCGCCTTGCGCTGGTCCAGGGTATCGTGACCGTTCTCAGATCGGGACTTGCGATCCTCGGCGTCGAGGCCGTCGAAGAAATGCGTTGATCGCGCCGCGCGTAGTCGTTTGCGGCGCCCACCGACGGCGGGGCCCATGGCCAACGAGAACAGTCTGCGTAGCTATCGCGATTACGACGCCTATGATCGCGAGGCCCGGGAGCCGGAACCGGCCGTGTCCCGTCGCTCCGAGAGTGATCCACTGGCGGATCTCGCCCGCATCATGGGTCAGGACGACGGCTATGCCGACCTGCTCAAGTCGGTGGCGCGCACCCGCGGGGTGACGCCCGAGCCGGTCGCGGAACGGGACGACGAAATCGCCATCCCCGCCATGCCGCTGCGCTCTCCGACTGCCGGCGACCAGGGCATCGACTGGGAGGATCTGGAAGCCGAGCTCGCCAAGCATCGCCAGGCGGCCGAGGCCTCGTCCTCAGACTTCCCCATGGACGACCTGCGCGGCTCGCACGAGGCGTGGCCCGGCGAATCTGCTGCTGCCGATGACCTCGAGCGGCGGCTCGCCGCCGAATTCGAACGCTCTTTCGACGAGAGCGAGCCGCCGCGCGGCGGGCCGGGGGCCA
>JAEZGJ010000282.1 GCA_023416965.1 Pseudomonadota bacterium
GGCCTGCCCAAGGGCGTTCTCAACAGCCACGCCGCCTACGAGGCGGCGGGCGCCGAGATCGTCTCAGCCCTCGGCTTCACGCCCGAGGATCGCTGCATGGTCGTGCTGCCGCTCTTCCACGCCAATCCGCAGATGTATGCGGTCATGTCGGCGCTCCATGTCGGCTATGCGCTGGTGCTGCGGGAGAAGTTCTCGGCATCCTCCTTCTTCGCGGACGCGCGGCGTTTCCGCGCCACCTGCTTCACCTATGTCGGCACGATCCTGTCGATCCTGGCGGCGCGCCATGAGAGGGACCTGGATCATGCCCTGCGCTTCTGCACCGGCGGCGGCGCGCCCGAGAAGGTCTGGCGCGAGGTCGAGCAGCGTTTCGGGGTGAAGGTGCGCGAGCTCTACGGCATGACCGAGATCGGCGGCTTCGTCTCCATCAACACGGAAGGCGCCACCCGCATCGGCTCCTGCGGCCGCCTGCGCCCCGACATGGACGTCAGGATCGTCGATGCCGAGGACGGGGAGCTTCCCGCCGGCGCCCAGGGCGAGATCGTCGTCCGGCCGCTGAAGCCGGGCGTCATCCTCTCCGGCTACTGGCGCCAGCCCGACAAGATGGTCGAGGCCTGCCGCAATCTCTGGTTCCATACCGGCGACCGCGGCCATATCGACGCCGACGGCTACCTGCATTTCCACGGCCGCATCAAGGAACTCATCCGCCGCGGCGGCGAGATGGTCTCGCCCGTCGAGGTCGAGACGGTGCTGCGCAAGATGCCGGGCGTCGCCGACTGCGCCGTGGTCGGCGTGGACGATGCCGTGCTCGGCCAGGAGATCAAGGTCCTTGTCGTTCCCGATGCCGCCGCGCTGGCGCCGGCCGACGTCCTCGCCTTTCTCGACGGCCGCGTGCCGTCCTTCATGATCCCGCGCTACGTCGAATTCGCCGCGTCGGTCCCCAAGACCGAGACGGAGAAGGTGCAGCGCCACAAGATCGCCTATGTCGATGCCCGCGTGCACGACATGGCGTCCGCCGAGAGGCGGATCCAGCCGCGTCATGGGGGCGTGGTATCGGGGACCGCAGGCGAGGGATGAGCCGCTCCGGCGGCGTTCCGAACCGGCCATCCAAACGGAGGAACTTCATGATCGATCGTCGCACATTCGCCTTCGGCAGCGCGGCCCTCGGCCTGTCGCTGGCGGCGCCCGCGGTCGCCCGCGCCCAGGCCGGCTACCCGAACCGCCCGGTCCGCATGCTGGTCGGCTTCGCCGCCGGTGGCCCGACCGACATCGTCGCCCGCCAGCTCGCCCAGTACATGGCCGCGCCTCTCGGCCAGTCGGTCATCATCGAGAACCGCGGCGGCGCCAACGGCAACATCGCCGCCCAGGAAATCGCCCAGTCGCAGCCCGACGGCTACAACCTCTTCTACAACACCTCCGCCATCGCCATCAGCCCGGCGCTCTATCCCCGCCTCGGCTACGACGCCAAGGCCTTCGTGCCCGTCGGGCTGACCGCGACCGTGCCGATGGTGCTCGAGGTCCATCCGCAGATGCCGGTGAGCAACGTCAAGGAGTTCATCGACTACGTGAAGGCAAATGCCGACAAGCTGTCCTACGCCTCCACCGGCAACGGCTCGATCACCCACCTTGGGAGCGCGCTTCTCCTCGGCCGCATCGGCGCCAAGGTGACCCACGTACCCTATCGCGGCAGCGCCCCCGCGCTGGTCGACCTCGCCGGCGGCCGCGTCCACTTCATGACGGACACGATCAATTCCTCGCTGCCCTTCATCCAGGACGGCCGCCTGAAGCCGCTCGCCGTCACCAGCACCAAGCGCCTCGCCGCCCTGCCGAACGTCCCCACTCTCACTGAACTCGGTCTGCAGGACCTCGAGATCGGCGCCTGGCAGGGCATCGTCGCCCCGGCGGGAACGCCGGCGGAGGTGGTGCAGAAGGTCAACGGCGCCATGATGACGGCGCTCAAGAACCCGGAATTCCTGTCGCGCCTCGAGGCCCAGCAGACGACGCCGCTCGGCAGCACGCCAGAGGAATACGGCAAGTACATCCTCGCCGAGCTCGCCCGCTGGGACAAGGTGGTGAAGGAGAACGGCATCACCATGAACTGATGCCGGAGCCGGCCGGCGGGCCTCAGCCCCGCCGGTCGCGCACCGCGCGCAGCATGGAGGGCCAGAGCGCCAGCGTCTCGGCGAAAGCCTGTTCGTCGAAGCGCTTCAGCCTGCGGCGCGTGAGTTCCAGCGCCACGGGGGAGAGCAGGGCGAGGTCCCCGGCGAGGCGCAGGGCCTCGGCCAGCACATCGCCGGGCGCGGCCTCGCGGCTGAACAGGCCGAGCCGCCGGCATTCGGCGGCGTCCATCATGCGGCCGGTGAGGCAGAGGTCGGTCGCGACCGTCAGGCCGAGGGCGGATGAGATGATCCACGGCCCTGAGCTCGAGGCGATGCCCGCGCGGATCTCCGGCTGGCCCATGCGCACGCCGTCATGGCCGATACGGAAGTCGCAGAGCAGCGCCACCTGAAAGGCGGAGCCGGCGGCGACCCCGTTCAGCGCCGCGATCGTCGGCTTGGACAGGCTGCGGAAGGCGCCGAAGAAGCGGCCCCAACCCGCCACCCAGGCCTCGATATCGCCGTCGGCGGGCGGCGCCTCGTCGCGGTCCTGTCCGGCACCGAAGGCGCGGGTGCCGGCGCCGGTCACCACCACCGCCCGCACATCCGGGTCGGTATCGAGAGTGGCGAGGGCCTCGACGATCTCGGCCCGCATCGCCGCGTGCCAGGCGTTGAGGGCGGCCGGGCGTTCGAAGGTGAGGATGGCCGCCGGTCCCTTGCGGGTGACGGTGATGCTGGAGGGCATGGGGAACCTCAAATGATCACATATGCGATCAATTTAATCGTATTGACGAATTCTGGGCTGTGAACTAGCACCGATCGAAGACCGGGAAAAGGACGGGAGAGCACCATGGCGGACGAGATGAAGACGGTGGGCCTCGGCCTGCGTTGGGAGGACACGCCGGTCGGCATGAAGTTCCGCACCATCGGCCGGACCATCACCGATGCCGACATCACGCTCTTCGTCGGCGTCACGGGGATGGTCGAGGTGCTCTTCACCAACCTCGAATATCTCGAGGAGGAATCGCTCTTCGCCGGCAAGCGCCTCTGCCCGGGGGCGCTGGTCTACTCCTTCGCCGAGGGCCTGCTGATGCAGTCCGTCGTGCAGGGCGTCGGCCTGTCCTTCCTCGGCATGGACCTCACCGTCGAAGGCCCGACCTTCGCCGGCGACACGATCCATGTGGAATGCGAGGTGGTCGAGTCCCGCGCCACCCGCAAGCCCGGCCGCGGCATCGTCAAGACGGTCAACCGCGTCGTCAACCAGCGCGGCGAGACGGTGATGACCTACAGCCCGACGCGCCTGGTCAAGGGCCGCGACTACTCGCCGAAGAGCTGATCGGGAGCCGCGCCGTGGGACCGCTGGCGGGCATCCGCATCCTCGACCTGACCACCGTCATGATGGGCCCCTCGGCGACCCAGGTCCTCGCCGAGATGGGCGCCGACGTCATCAAGGTCGAGGCGCCCGGCGGCGATCCCGTGCGCTATATCGGCCCGGCGCGCCATCACGGCATGGGCGCGCTCTTCCTCAACGCCAACGGCTCCAAGCGCTCCATCGTCATGGACCTGAAGAGCGAGGGGGGCCGGCAGGCCCTCCTGAAGCTCTGCGAGGGCGCCGACATCCTCGCCTACAACATCCGCCCGCAGGCCATGGCCCGCCTCGGCCTCGGCTACGAGGACGTCCGCGCCGTCAGGCCCGACATCATCTATGCCGGCATGTTCGGCTATGGCCAGGACGGGCCCTATGCCGCCCGTCCGGCCTATGACGACCTGATCCAGGGCGCGGCGCTGCTGCCCTTCCTCATCGCGCGCGCCGGCGACGGCACGCCGCGCTACGTGCCCGCCGCCATCGCCGACCGCATCGTCGGCCTCGCCGCGGTCGGCGCCATCAATGCGGCGCTCTATCACCGCCAGAAGACGGGCGAGGGCCAGCGCGTCGACGTGCCGATGTTCGAGACCATGGTGAGCCTGACCCTCGCCGACCATCTCGGCGGCCTCACCTTCGAGCCGCCGCTGGGGGAGGGGGGCTACCAGCGCCTGCTGTCGCCCGAGCGCCGGCCCTACCGGACGAAGGACGGCTATATCTGCGCGCTCGTCTACAACGACAAGCAGTGGCGCAGTTTCTACGCCGCCACCGGACGGGCCGAGGCCTATGACGCCGATCCGCGCCTCGCCTCGATCAAGACGCGCACCGAGCATATCGACGCGCTCTATGCCGAGGTTTCCGCCGCCTTTGCCGGGCGCACCACGGCCGAATGGATGGAGCTTCTGGAGAAGGCCGACATCCCCTTCGTGCCGTTGCACGATTTCGAATCGATCATGCAGGACCCGCATCTGAAGGCCGTCGGTTTCATGCCGGTGGTGGAGCATCCGAGCGAGGGCGCGATCCGCAAGATCCAGCCGGCGAGCCGCTGGTCGCAGACCCAGGCCGAGCCGCACCGGCCGGCGCCGCGGCTCGGCGAGCACAGCCGCGAACTGCTGGCGGAGGCAGGCTATGACGCGGGCGGCATCGAGGCGCTGATCGCCGCCGGCGCCGTCCAGGCCGCAGTCTGAGGCCTCAGCCGGCCTGCCTCATGTCGAGGCCGGCGATGTCGGCGGCCATCTGCCGGGCAAATTCCGGATAGGTCTCGCCGAGTTCGGTCAGCACGCGGCCGCGCAGCAGCGCCAGCGTCGCGGCATCGGGCCCCGCCGTCTCCGGCACCTCAGGCTCATGGTCGAAGGAAAATCCGGTGGCCGCCCGGATCTCGGACAGGGTGTGGCCGGGATGGATGCTCTCCAGCAGGAAGCGCTTTCGCGCCTTGTCGAAGGAGAAGAGGCCGAGGCTGGTGAGGAGGGCGTGGGGCCCGCCGGAGCGATGGACGCCCTCCGGGCTGGTGCCGGGTGCGGAGATGAAGTCGACCTTCTCCACGAAGACCCGCGGCGTGTGCTCCTCGCGGAACAGGATGACCCTGGGCACGACAAAATAGAGATAGGAGGAACCGAACGAGCCCGGCCAGCGCACCGGCGTCTGCGGATAGTCGCCCGTGCCGACGAGGTTGATGTTGGCCTCGCCGTCGATCTGGCCGCCGCCGAGGAAGAAGGCGTCGATGCGGCCCTGGCCGGCGCAGTCGAAGAGTTCGGCCGAGCCGTTTGTGAAGAAGTTGTGCTCGCGCGAGCCGAGGATCGAGATGCGGACCCGGGGCTTGCCGTCGCGCTCGGCAAGCGCCCTGAGCAGCATGGCGCCGGCGGCCGGAATGGGGGAGGAGGCGCCGACGGCGACGTGGCGCACGCCCTCCAGCAGCCGGGCGATGGCGACGATCAGCCGCTCGCGCGGCAGCACGGCGCTCACGACACCGCCTCGAGCGCCCGGTCCGCACCCTCGAGGAAGGCACGGAAGCCCTCCCGGCTGCGCGCCTCGCGGGCATAGCGGGTGATCTCCGCCATGTCGGCGGGATATTCGCCCCAGAGCCCGATGGGGTCAGCCCCCCGCGGCGCCACCGCGACCGCCTCGACATAGAGCGCCGGCAGGACGCCCGCCGCCATGACCTCGTCGGCGAGCAGGCTCGTCTCGACGATGCGCTCGACCGTGACGAGCGTGCGCTCGGAGGCATAGGCGAGGCTGGCGAGCTCCCGCCGCCGGCCGATCCACACATTGCCGTCTCGGTCGGCCATGGGGCAGTGGAAGATGGTCACGTCGGGCCGGATGGCGGGAATGGCGACGATCGGGTCCGGCTCCTCGGCGAAGGGGTTCTGGATCACCCGCCAGTCCGGCCGGTTGGCGAGCAGGTCGGTGCCGATCATGCCGCGGAGCGTGGCGAAGGGCACGCCCTTTTGCGCCGCGAGGAACCCGGCATGGACGGCGGGGCACGTGGCGTCCATCACCTTGATCGAGCCTTCCCGCACGGCGCGGGCGAAGCAGGGCGCTCCGCCCGCTTCGCCGAGGGTCATGGCGCTGGTCTCGATGGTGGCGACGCAGCCGGCCCCGATAAGCATGTCCGGCTGCATGCCTCCCGTGGGCAGGCAGACCACGTGCAGGCCGGTGAGGCCGCGGGCGATGAGCGGCCGCGTCATCGCCATGGAGACGCCGGCATAGTCGACCGGGAGAGCGAGCTTGGCCCCGTTCGGCACCATCCGGGCGAGGTCGTCGAGGCTATGGGTCTGCATGGCGGCTCCTCCGGGGCGCGTCGGCCGTTGCGGCTCTTGGCGGGAGTATCGCGGGGCGGGAGAGGCGATGGCAATCTGCCTGACGGCGGGGCTGCCCGCCGGACGCGCATGGA
>JAEZGJ010000051.1 GCA_023416965.1 Pseudomonadota bacterium
AAGTCCCGGTATGGCGGCCGCGTCATGGTTTCGCCCCCTTGCAGCGCCAAGAGGGAGCCCAAGCGCCTATCACACGGGGCGGGCCGGGTCACCGCTCTCTCCCCGATGTGACCGGCCCCCGCGTTGACCCCCGTCAGCCTGCTCCTTAGGGTCCCGAGCAATGACGTTGTTCAAGAATCCGCCTCGCGCCGCGGCCGCGGCCCTCGCCGGCCTGATGGCGATGACGCCCGCCGCCCGGGCCCAGATGCCCGGCGGCCTGCCGATCATCCGCGACACGGAGATCGAGAATCTCCTGCGCGACTACGCACGCCCGCTGTTCCGCGCCGCCGGCGTCGGCGGCAGCCAGACCAACGTCATCATCGTCAACAACCGCGGCTTCAACGCCTTCGTCGCCAACGGCCGCCGCATCTTCATCAATGCCGGCGCCATCCTCGATTCGCGCACGCCGAACGAACTGATCGGCGTCATGGCTCACGAGACCGGCCATATCGCCGGCGGCCATCTGGCCCGCCTGCGCGAGGCGGTGGAGCGCGCCCAGATCATCGCTGCCCTCGGCATGATCGTCGGCGCTGCGGGTGTCGCGGCGAGCGCCGCGACCGGCGGCGCCCGGTCCGGGGTCGGCGAGGCGGCGCCCGGCGCCATCACCGCCGGCGCCCATATGGGGATGCGCTCGCTCCTGTCATACCAGCGGGGCGAGGAGGCGGCCGCCGACCGCGCCGCCATCGGCTACCTCAACGCAACCGGCCAGTCCGCGAAGGGCATGGTCGAGACGTTCCGCCGCCTGCAGAACGAGACCATGTTCGTCGCGCGCCATGTCGACCCCTATACGGTCAGCCACCCCATGCCGGCCGACCGCATCGCCATCATCGAGCCGCTGGCCAAGGCGAGCCCGCATTACGGCAAGGCCGATCCGCCAGCGCTCGACGCCCGTCACCAGCTGGCGCGCGCCAAGCTCGCCGGCTTCCTCGACCGGTCGGACGCCATCACCCGGCGCTATCCGCCGTCCGATACGTCGCTGCCGGCGCGCTATGCCCGCACCATCCAGATGTTCCGCTTCGGCGACCGCACCCGCGCCGCCGCCATGGCGGACGACCTGATCCGCTCGCAGCCGAACAACCCCTATTTCCACGAGATCAAGGGGCAGATCCTGCTGGAGACAGGCCAGCCCGCCGCCGCCATGGGGCCGCTGCGCCGCGCCGTCTCGCTGGCGCCCAATGCCGGCCTCATCCGCATCATGCTCGGCCACGCCCTCGTCGCCTCCGGCAACAACGCCGTGCTCGACGAGGCCATCCGCGAACTGCGTCTCGCCCTGCAGCGCGAGCCGGAGGCGGGCGACGGCTATCGCCAGCTCGCCATCGCCTATGGCCGCAAGAACGACCGCGGCCAGGCCGACCTCGCCTCGGCGCAGGCGGCCTATCATTCCGGCGACCTGCAGACGGCGCGCGGCCTCGCCCGCCGAGCCCAGGGCTCGCTGCCCACCGGCTCCCCCGGCTGGCTGATCGCCGAAGACATCTACAATCAACGCCCCCGGCGCAACTGAGGACCCATCCATGTTTAAGCGCCTGATCGCGCCGGCCTTCGCGGCCCTTCTCGCCGTGACCGCGCCCGTCCTCGCCCAGTCGGCGCCGCCGACGCCCGAGGAGCGCGCCCGCATCGAATCCATGATCCGCGACTATCTCCTGAAGAACCCGGAAATCCTCCAGGAGGCGCTGGTCGAGCTCGAGAAGCGGCAGGCCCAGGCGGAGGACCGGGCGCGGGCCGCCGCCTTCGCCGCCAACCGCGACGCGCTCTACCGTTCGCCGAACCAGATCGTGCTCGGCAATCCCCAGGGCGACGTCACCCTGGTCGAGTTCTTCGACTACAATTGCGGCTTCTGCAAAAGGGCTCTGCCCGAGACCCTCGAACTGCTGCGCTCGGACTCGCGCCTGCGGATCGTGCTGAAGGACTTCCCCGTCCTCGGCCAGGGCTCGGTCGAGGCGGCGCAGGTCGCCGTCGCCCTGAAGATGCAGATTGCCCCGCCCAAGTATCTCGAGTTCCACCAGAAGCTGCTCGGCGGCCGTGGCCAGGCCAACGGCGCCCGCGCAATGGAGGTCGCACGCGAGGTCGGCGCCGACATGACGCGCCTGCAGCGCGACATGCAGTCCCCCCAGGTCCAGCAGACACTCGCCGAGAACATGCGCCTCGCCGAGATGCTGCGCATCAACGGCACGCCGACCTACGTGGTTGGCGACGAGGTGGTGGTCGGCGCCGTGGGCCTGGAGAAGCTGCGCGAGAACCTCGCCCGCGCCCGGACCGCCTGCGCCGCCCAGCCGAACATGTGCTGAGACAGGCCGGCTCCTGCCTTAGCCCGGCGCCGCGGCCCGTGGCGTAGCTTTTGCCCGGCATCGGGGTGCCCACCGCCCGGCGACGGCCGGGCCTTGAACGGCCACTTGCCCAGGGAAGAGTGCCGGTCGACCGTCCCCCTAAAAAGGAAAGGGGCCTCGCAGGCCCCTTTCGCCGATCGGTGCCGAAGGGCAGGGTGCGCTGCTCCTCACTCCCGCACGTCGAAGCGGTAGGACTTCGAAACGATGCGCCAGCCCTCGTTGAGCTTCATCAGCACGAGATAATCGGTGAAGAAGCGCGGCAGGAGCGCGCATTGCACCTTCACGAAGGCGGTCGACTCGTCGGAGCGGTCCACCGTGACGACGAAGTCGTGGCGCGCGTGGCCCTGGCTCTTGGCCGAGGGGCGCTTGGCAACGCGATCCAGCCAGTCCTGATAGGGCAGGACCTGCAGTTCGCCCTTGTCCTGCCAGCGCAGGTCGGCAGTGGGGTGGAAGGCGGCGCCGAGCTTGTCGACGTCCGATTCGTAGAGCCCGTCGAAATAGAGCTGGATCACGGCCTCGACGGTTGAACGGTCATAGGCAGGCGTCGGCTTAAGGGCTTGAACGGCGGTCATGGGTCGCCTCCTCGGGGCTGGTGCTCGGGGGCGAGAGCAAAGCACAGCCGGGGCTCCGGCGAAACAGGGCGGCGCTTGCCCCCCGCCTGCCGCTTGGCCATAGTGCGCCGCAACCGACGGGGCAGTCAGCCGGAGCCGTCGAAGCCGGGAGACCATCATGATTCAGGAGCTCATCAATCGCGTTGCGGCCGCCGCCGGCCTCGACGAAGGGCTCGCCGCCAAGGCCGTCGGCATGATCCTCGGTTTCCTGCAGAAGGAAGGCCCGCAGGCCGAGGTGCAGCAGATGCTGGCCGCCCTGCCGGGCGCCGAAGGCCTCATCGCCCAGAGCGAGGGCGGCGGTGGCGGCGGCCTCATGGGCATGATGGGCGGCATGATGGGCGGTGGCATCATGGGCCTTGGCGCGAATCTGATGGGCGCCGGCCTCGACATGGGCCAGATCTCCACGGTCGGCAAGGAGCTCATGGCCTTCGGCCGCGAGCATGCCGGCGAGGACGTCATGGGCCGCATCGTCGCCGGCACGCCGGGCCTGTCGCAGTTCGTCTGAGGCGATCGGGCGGTACCCGCGCGGGGCGCCGCCGCCTCTTCACCTCTCCCCGGGGGGGTGTGGTCGGCCGAAGGCCGAGTGAGGGGGCTGGCCTTATCGTTTGGAACTCCCCCCTCACCCGCCTCGCTTTCGCTCGGCGACCTCTCCCCGGCGGGGAGAGGTGAACAGCGCGCCGCCAGACCACACCCGGTATTGACAGGGCGGGAGCCATGGCGTCCAAGGCTGCGCCATGGCGCCAACGCACACCCCCGACCCCATCCCGTCCGGCGGGCCGCTCGGCCGTTTCCTGCGCGCCGACCGCCCGGCCGTCATGGGCATCCTCAACGTCACGCCGGATTCCTTTTCCGACGCCGGGCGGTTCTTCGACCCCCTCCTCGCCATCCACCATGCCGAGCGCATGGCGCGCGACGGCGCCGATATCCTGGACATCGGCGCGGAATCCACCCGGCCCTATGGCGGAGCCCGGCCCGTCGGACGTGACGAGGAGATCACCCGTCTCGCTCCGGTCCTCCCCGAGGTGGTGAAGCTCGGCCTGCCGGTCTCCATCGACACGATCAAGGCCGATGTCGCCCGCTGGGCGCTCGACCAGGGCGCCGTCATCGTCAACGACGTCTGGGGCCTGCAGCGCGATCCCGCCATGGCACCTCTCGTCGCCGGGCGCGGGGTCCCCGTCATCGTCATGCACAACCGCGACGGTGCCGACCCCGACCTCGACATCATGGCCGACGTGCTGGCCTTCCTCGCCCGCTCGGTCGCCATCGCGGAGGCCGCCGGCATCGCCCGCGACCGCATCGCGGTCGACCCCGGCATCGGCTTCGGCAAGACGCCGCAGCAGAGCATCGAGACGCTGGCCAAGCTCGACCGGTTGAAGGCCCTCGGGCTGCCGGTGCTGGTCGGCGCCTCGCGCAAGCGCTTCATCGACCTCGTCGATCCTTCGACCGTCGACGAACGCATCGGCGGCTCCATCGCCGCCCACCTTCTCGCCATGCAGACGGGAGCCGCCATCATCCGCGCCCACGACGTCCGCGAGACGGTCCAGGCGCTGAAGGTGGCGGGCGCCATCAGGGATGCCGCATGACCGACCGCATCTTCCTCAAGGGCCTGCTGGTGCACGCCCATCACGGCCTCCTGTCGCACGAGAGCGAGGTCGGCCAGCGCTTCGTCATCGACCTCGACATGGCCATCGACCTCTCCCGGGCGGCGGCGAGCGACCACCTCGCCGACACCGTCTCCTACGCCGACGTCGCCGCGGTCACCGTCAGCACGTTCAAGGCGCGCAATTTCAAGCTCCTGGAGGCGGCGGCCGGCGCGGTCGCCGATGCGATCCTCGCGGCCTTCCCGCCCATCGCGGCGGTGACGGTCACCGTCCACAAGCCGCATGCGCCCATCGCCGCCATCTTCGACGACGTCGGCGTGGTGATGACGCGCCGGCGCCCCTCCTGATGGCCGAGGCGCTCATCGGCCTCGGCGGCAATGTCGGCGATGTCCGCACGACGCTCGATCGGGCGGTCGCGGCCTTCTGCGACGGCGCCGAGGTACGGCTCCTCGCCCGTTCCGCCGATTACGAGACCCCGCCCTGGGGCGTTACCGACCAGCCGGCCTTCGTCAATCTGTGCCTGAGGGTCGCGACCGATCGTCCTCCGCGCGATCTCCTCAGGCGGGCGCTGGCGGTGGAGGCATCCCTCGGCCGCGACCGCGCCTCCGGACGGCGCTGGGGGCCGCGTCCGGTGGATATCGACATCCTCGCCTATGGCGACGTGGTGCTCGACGAGCCGGACCTGCACCTGCCGCACCCGCGCATGGCGGAGCGCGCTTTCGTCCTGGTGCCTCTGGCTGAGATCGCGCCGGATTGGGTGATCGGCGGCGTCCGCGTCGCCGATCTCGCCGCCCGCATCGACACGTCGGGGGTGAAGCGCCTGCCGGACCGTCCCTAGGCGAAGCTCACGCGCGCGCGCCCCTGCGGGCTGAGGCGGATATGCGCCGCCGCGAGCATCTGCGGCATGACCTCGACGAAGGAGATGTCGGTCGCGTCCAGCGCCGCATCAAGGGCGGCGACAACGGCCGAGCCCTTCCGGGCGATGATGAGGTCGCTCATGTCGGTGCTGGTCAGGGCCACGGGCACGAAATCGGCACGCTTCATGAAGCTGCCCACCGCCTCCAGCACCCCGAGGTTCTGGTTCATGCCCTTCTGGCTGTGGCAGCAATCGTTGAGCATCATCACGCCGTCCTCGGCCAGCAGGTGCTGGTAGTAGAGGAGGTCGCGCAGCACATATTCGTACTGGTGGTTGGCGTCGACATAGATGAAGTCGAAGGCGCCGTCGCCATGGCGGTCGCGGATGCGCGCGAAGGCGGAGATGGTGTCGTCGCGGATGATCTCGACGTCGTCGCGGCCCTCGAAGCGCTGGCGCGCCACCTCATAGGTGCGGTCGAAGGTCGCCTGGTCGGAGAGGCTGCCGCCGAAATAGCGCTCGAAGGCGGTCAGCGGCAGGATCCAGGGCGGCAGCCTGTCGAAATGGGAATAGGTCTTCAGGGCCTCGGCGCTCCAAGCGTCGACCAGCACGGCGTGCCGCGTGCCGAGCACCTCCATCAGCCGGGCGGCATTGTCGCCCTTGTGGACGCCGAGTTCGACCATGGCCGGCTGCCGGCCGAGCGCCGCGAAGGCCCCGGCGACGACGTCGTAGAGGCGGGAGCGGGGGCAGTCGACGACTTTCATGAAGCGATCCCGTTGAAGGCGGTGGCCGGAGCCATGGCGGGCCTGATCCACGGTGCCTCTCCACTGTCCCACAGGCCTTCGAGGAGCTTCAGAGCGCGCAGCGTGTCGGCGGCGAGCCAGAAGCCCTCGTGCCGGTAGGCGCCGAGCCGTCGCTCGCTCGCCAGCGTCTCGAACAGGCCGTTGAGGGTGGCGCCGCGGGCGGCCAGCGCCGGATGGTCGAAGACGGCGGGGTCGAAGACGGCGAAGCCGCCGTTGATCCAACCCTCGCCGATCTGCGGTTTCTCGACGAAGCCGGCCACCTTGTCGCCGTCGAAGCGGATGCCGCCGAAGCGCGAGGGAGGCCGCACCGCCGTGACGGTCACGAGATGGCCGCGGCGGCGGTGCTGGTCCACGACGGCCCTGACGTCGACGTCGGAGACGCTGTCGCCATAGGTGACGATGAAGGGGGACTGGCCGAGCACATCGCGCAGGCGCATCACCCGCTCGCCGGTCTCCGTGTGCAGGCCCGTGTCGACGATGCGCACCCGCCAGTGATCGTCGGGACCGCCGGTGCGGTCGATCTGGCGACGCC
Organism: Pseudomonadota bacterium; assembly: GCA_023416965.1. Classification (GTDB taxonomy): domain Bacteria; phylum Pseudomonadota; class Alphaproteobacteria; order Rhizobiales; family Phreatobacteraceae; genus Phreatobacter. The sequence continues at coordinate 6,764 of JAEZGJ010000051.1, forward strand.
CCGCGTCGATGGCGATGTCGCCGGCCGTATCCACCTCGTCGAGGAAGAAGCGCTTGATCTTCTCCGCCTGCTGGCCGGCGGCGACGACGAAATCGTCGAAGCCCTGGAGGCAGAAGGACCGCATGATGTGCCACAGGATGGGGCGCCCGCCGATGTCGAGCATCGGCTTCGGCGCCAGGTCGCCGTCGGCCGACATGCGCGTGCCGCCGCCGCCGGCGAGGATGACCACCTTCATGCAAACCCCGCTGGAGCCTGTTGGTTCTCGTCCGTTCTGCGGCGATCATGGTTAATGCCGGGTAAAGGCGGCGCGCCGGAACGGGCTTTCCGCACGGCGACGCGGCCGCTCCGCCCAAAGGACGCCTTCCCGCCGGCCTGCCTTCGTGGCATCGAAGGGCCATGACGACAGCCACCACCAAGCCCGCCGCATCGCTCGCGCTCGCCGCCGAATTCCCGCCCGCCACAGAGGCCCAGTGGCGCGCCGCGGTCGACGCGGTCCTCAAGGGCAAGCCCTCCGACAAGGTCC
>JAEZGJ010000066.1 GCA_023416965.1 Pseudomonadota bacterium
GCCCGGGCCCGGCCCGGGCATCCACGACTACCTGAGGCGTCGTGGTCATGTCGTGGTTGCCCGGCGCGGGGCCGGGCATGACGGATTGAACCGGCACGCCGAACCCTGCAGGCCGACCACCATGACCTCGTTCCGCACCCTCGACGACGCCGATGTGAAGGGGAAGCGCGTGCTCGTGCGCGTGGACCTCAACGTTCCCATGGAGGACGGCAAGGTCTCGGACCTCACCCGCCTCGAGCGCATCGTGCCGACGCTGACCGACATCGCCGACCGCGGCGGCAAGGTCATCATCCTCGCCCATTTCGGCCGTCCCAAGGGTGTCGATCCCACCCAGTCCCTGAAGGCGGTTGTCCCGGCCCTCGCCGACGTGCTGAAGCGCCCCGTCGCCTTTGCCGCCGACTGCATCGGCGAAGTGGCCGAGAAGGCCGTCGCCGCGATCAAGCCGGGCGAGATTCTCGTCCTCGAGAATACCCGCTTCCACAAGGGCGAGGAGAAGAACGAGCCGGATTTCGTCAAGGCGCTGGCCGCCAACGGCGACATCTGGGTTGCCGATGCCTTTTCCGCCGCCCATCGCGCCCATGCCTCCACCGAGGGGCTCGGCCACGTCCTGCCCGCCTATGCGGGCCGCACCATGCAGGCCGAGCTCGACGCCCTGACCCGGGCGCTGGAGAAGCCGGAGCGGCCGGTCGTCGCCGTGGTCGGCGGCGCCAACGTCTCCACCAAGCTCGACCTCCTCGGCAACCTGTCGAAGAAGGTCGATTTCCTGGTCATCGGCGGCGGCATGGCGAACACCTTCCTCGCGGCCGAGGGCAAGGCGGTGGGCAAATCGCTCTGCGAGCACGATCTCGTCGACACCGCCCGCGCCATCGTCGCGGAGGCGGCGAAGAACGGCTGCCGCATCGTGCTGCCGGTCGATGTGGTCTGTGCCGGGGAATTCAAGGCCAACGCCGCCCATCGCGTCTGCGGCATCGATGCGGTTGCCGCCGACGAGATGATCCTGGACATCGGCCCGAAATCGGTCGAGCACGTCGTCTCCATCCTCGGCCGCGCGAAGACCCTCGTCTGGAACGGTCCCTTCGGCGCCTTCGAGCTGGAGCCCTTCGACAACGGCACCGTCGCCGTGGCGGAAGCGGCCGCCGAACTGACCCGCGCCGGCCATCTCGTCTCGGTGGCAGGTGGCGGCGACACGGTGGCGGCATTGAACCAGGCCGGTGCCGCCGACCGCTTCACCTATGTCTCGACCGCCGGGGGCGCCTTCCTCGAATGGCTCGAGGGCAAGCCGCTGCCGGGCGTGGACGTCCTGAGGGCCTGAGGGGCTGTTTCGTCGCCGAGCGGGCAGGGGGCTTGCGAAGGACGAAGGGAATGACGATGCCCGATAGCCGTGCCTGGCTGTTGATCCTGGGCCTCCTGGCTGCCTCAGGTCCCGCCCGCGCCGGCGAGACCCGGCCGACCGCGTTGCTGCTCGACGGCCTCTTCATCTACGTGCACCAGGCCTATGTCGGCGTCTCGGCGCTGGCCCCGCTGCTGGAGCGGCTCGGCTATCGAACTGCGGTCGACACCCACCTGATGACCCGCAGCGACCGCGAGGAGCCCGTCCTGCTCGTTGGCCATTCCATGGGCGGCACCTCGGCCCTGCGCCATGCCCGAGCCATGGTGGAGGCAGGCAAGCCCGCGCCCGTGGTCATCACGATCGACGCCGCCTTCGGCTCGCCGCCCTGTCCGGTGCCCCGCTGCATCAACTATTTCAGCCCTGGTTTCCCGAAGGTCGAGGGAGCGGAGAACATCGACGCCTGGCAGTCCGGCGCCTTCATGGCGAACCACGCCCTGCTCGCGACCCATCCCGCCGTGCAGCGGCTGGTGCTGGAGCGGGCGCGGGCCCTTATCGACGAGAAGGCCGCCGCTCAGGCCGTTGCCGCCAACGCGCCGCTCAGCGCGCCTGTTCCAACGCCGCGACCGACGGCTGCCGGCCGTTGAAACTTGCGGGGTGACGGCTTTTTTTGGCCGCGTCCTTGCGCTAGAGGGTCGCAATCCCGCGTCTCAGGAACGACAGGACGGAACGCTCCATGGCCCGCATCACCCTTCGCCAACTGCTCGACCACGCCGCCGAAAACGACTACGGCGTGCCGGCCTTCAACATCAACAACATGGAGCAGGCGCTGGCGATCATGACGGCGGCCGACGCGGTCGACGCCCCGGTCATCATCCAGGCCTCCCGCGGCGCGCGGTCCTACGCCAACGACATCATGCTTAAGCACATGATGGACGCCGTCACCGAGATTTATCCGCATATTCCGGTCTGCGTTCACCTCGACCACGGCAACGAGCCAGCGACCTGCATGACCGCGATCCAGGCGGGCTTCACCTCCGTCATGATGGACGGCTCGCTGAAGGCCGACGGCAAGACCCCCGGTGACTGGGACTACAATGTCGGCGTGACGAAGACGGTCACCGAGATGGCCCATCTCGGCGGCATCTCGGTGGAAGGCGAGCTCGGCGTGCTCGGCTCGCTCGAGAGCGGCATGGGCGAGGCCGAGGACGGTCACGGCGCCGAGGGCAAACTGTCGCACGACCAGCTCCTCACCAATCCGGACGAGGCCGTGAAGTTCGTCAGGGAGACCAGGGTCGACGCCCTCGCCATCGCCATGGGCACCTCGCACGGCGCCTACAAGTTCACGCGCAAGCCGGACGGCAAGGTCCTCGCGATGAACGTCATCGAGGAGATCCATCAGAAGCTGCCGAACACCCACCTCGTGATGCACGGTTCCTCCTCCGTGCCGCAGGAGCTGCAGGACATCATCAACAAGTTCGGCGGTCAGATGAAGCCGACCTGGGGCGTGCCGGTGGAGGAGATCCAGCGCGGCATCAAGCACGGCGTGCGCAAGATCAACATCGACACCGACAACCGCATGGCCA
>JAEZGJ010000148.1 GCA_023416965.1 Pseudomonadota bacterium
TCCGGCCTCGCCCGCGGCATCGATGCGGCGGCCCACGCGGCCTCCCTCGCCACCGGCACGGTCGCCGTCCTCGCCGGCGGGCAGGACCACGTCTATCCCGCCGAGCACGAGCCCCTGCTCGCGCGGATTCTCGCCGGCGGCGGCGCGGCGATCAGCGAGATGCCCATGGGCCACGAGCCGCGGGCGCGCGACTTCCCCCGCCGCAACCGGCTGATCGCCGGCCTTTCCGTCGGCGTGGTCGTGGTGGAAGCGGCCGAGCGGTCGGGGTCACTCATCACTGCAAGACTGGCGCTGGAGGAGAACCGCGAGGTCTTCGCCGTGCCGGGATCACCCCTCGACCCGCGCGCCGAGGGAACCAACCGCCTGCTCAAGCAGGGCGCGACCCTCGTCACCGTGGTCGACGATGTTCTGGCGGTGCTCCGCCCTATCCTTGCCGGGCCCCCCGACGAGACGGCCATGGAAGAGGACGAGGCCGCGATGGAGGAGGCCGATCCGGGAGAGGACGGCCGCCAGCGCATCCTGGACCTGCTCGGCCCCGTTCCGGTGACGGTCGACGATGTCGTGCGCGCCTCGGGTCTCGGCGTCGCGGCGGTGCGGGTGGCGCTGCTGGAACTCGAGCTCGCCGGCCGGCTTCACCGCGATTCCGGCGGCCGGGTGTCTCTCGCCTGAGCGGCCTGGGCGCTCCTGCGCAGCAACCGCGCCTGCTGCTCGGCCTCCAGCCGGGTCAAGTCGGCGAGATAGGCGAGCAGGTGCAGGTCCGCGACCCGGGCAAGTTCCACCATTTCGGCCGCGAGCTTGGCGATATAGGAGGCGACATCCTGGCGTCCGAGCCGCGGCGGCACCGCTGGCGCGGTGCCCGCGCGACCGCTCCGCATTCCCGAACGGCGTCGTCCGCCATCACCCGCCATCCATCGCTCCCCTTCGCCAAGGCCCATACAGCCGAGAACGCTATTTACAACCAAATGAGCTCGTCAACATCGATTACACGTTATGAGGGCATAACGGTGCCGATTTGACTTGGGGCGGCCTTGTGCCCATGTTCCGGCCGACTTCTGGCACCGCATCAACGGCGAGCCGACAATTCCGAGGGGCAGAGGCGCGTGGCCGTGAACGTCGTCATCGTCGAATCGCCGGCCAAGGCAAAGACGATCAACAAATATCTGGGGTCGGACTACGAGGTCGTCGCCTCGTTCGGCCACGTACGCGACCTGCCCCCCAAGGACGGGTCCGTGGATCCCGATGCCGATTTCGCCATGGTGTGGGAGGCGGACGGCCGCGGCGCCAAGCGCATCGGCGAGATCGCCAAGTTGGTCAAGGGTGCCGACAAGCTGATCCTCGCCACCGACCCCGACCGCGAGGGCGAGGCCATTTCCTGGCACCTTCTCGAGGCCCTGAGGGACAAGCGCGTCCTCAAGGACATGCCGGTGGAGCGCGTCACCTTCAACGCCATCACCAAGCAGGCCGTGCAGGAAGCGATGGCCGCCCCTCGGTCCATCGACACGGCGCTGGTGGAGGCCTATCTCGCCCGCCGCGCCCTCGACTACCTCGTCGGCTTCCGCCTCTCGCCGGTGCTGTGGCGCAAGCTGCCCGGCGCCCGCTCGGCCGGCCGCGTCCAGTCCGTGGCCCTCAGGCTCGTCTGCGAGCGCGAGGCCGAGATCGAGCGCTTCCGCAGGAAGGAATACTGGTCCCTCGTCGCGACCCTCGCCACGCCGCGCGGCGAGGTCTTCGAAGCCCGCCTCGTCGGCGCCGACGGGCAGAGGATCCAGCGGCTCGACGTCGGCACCGAGGCCGAGGCCCGCGCCTTCGAAAAGGCCCTGGCGGAAGCCCATTTCGCCGTCTCCGGCGTCGAGGCCAAGCCCGCCCGGCGCCACCCCTTCGCGCCCTTCACCACCTCGACCCTGCAGCAGGAGGCGAGCCGCAAGCTCGGCTTCGCCCCCGCCCGCACCATGCAGGTGGCCCAGCGCCTCTACGAGGGCACTGACATCGGCGGCGAGACGGTCGGCCTCATCACCTATATGCGAACCGACGGCGTCGACGTCGCCCCCGAGGCGGTCAGCGCCATCCGTGGCCTCATCGGCAAGGATTTCGGGCCGCGCTACCTGCCGAACGCGCCGCGCAAATACACCTCCAAGCAGAAGAACGCCCAGGAGGCCCACGAGGCCATCCGGCCCACCGCCGTGCGCCGCCATCCGCGCGAGGTCGCGCGCTTCCTCGAGCCGGAACAGGCACGGCTCTACGAACTCATCTGGAAGCGCACCGTCGCCTCGCAGATGGAGAGCGCCGAGCTCGAGCGCACCACGGTCGACATCGACGCGACGGTGGGCGGCCTCGGCACCTCCATGGGCCGCCGGCTGGAACTGCGCGCCACCGGCCAGGTGGTGAAGTTCGACGGCTTCCTCACCCTCTACACCGAGGACCGCGACGACGACGGCGACGACGAGGACGGCAAGCGCCTGCCGGCCATGACGGTGGGCGAGAAGCTCGCCCGCAAGGCCATCGCCACCACCCAGCACTTCACCGAGCCCCCGCCGCGCTATTCCGAGGCCAGCCTCGTGAAGCGCATGGAAGAGCTCGGCATCGGCCGGCCCTCCACCTATGCCTCGACCCTGCAGACCCTGCAGGACCGGGAATATGTGAAGATCGACAAGAAGCGCCTCGTCCCCGAGGACAAGGGCCGCCTCGTCATCGCCTTCCTCGAGAACTTCTTCGAGCGCTACGTCGAATACGGCTTCACCGCGGCGCTGGAGGAGCGGCTCGACCTCGTCTCCAACAGCGAGCTCGACTGGAAGGCGCTGCTGCGCGACTTCTGGCGCGATTTCGCCGCCGCGATCGACGAGACCAAGGAGTTGCGCGTCTCCGACGTGCTCTCGGCGCTCAACGACAGCCTCGGCCCCCACATCTTCCCCGACAAGGGCGATGGCTCGAACCCCCGGGCCTGCCCGGCCTGCGGCAACGGCACCCTGTCGCTGAAGCTCGGCAAGTTCGGCGCCTTCATCGGCTGCTCGAACTACCCCGAATGCCGCTTCACCCGCCAGCTCGCCGCCCCCGGTCCGGATTCGGAGGGCGACGGGCCCGCCTCGGCCGGTGCCGACGGCACCCGCAAGCTCGGTGAGGATCCGGTCACCGGCCTCGAGGTCACGGTGCGCGACGGCCGCTTCGGCCCCTATGTGCAGCTCGGCGAGGGCGACAAGCCGAAGCGCTCGTCGCTGCCGAAGGGCATGACGCCGGCCGGGCTCGACCTCGAACGGGCGCTGGCGCTCCTCGAACTGCCGAAGGAGGTCGCGAAGCACCCCGAGAGCGGCAAACCCATTCTCGTCGGCATCGGCCGCTATGGCCCCTATGTCCAGCACGAGAAGACCTACGCCAACCTCGAGAAGGACGACGACGTGCTGGCGATCGGCGCCAACCGCGCCATCGATCTCGTCATCGCCAAGGAGAGCGGCGCCAAGAGCCGTTTCGGCCGCGGCAGCGCCCCGGCGGGCCGCGAGCTCGGCGAGCACCCGACCCTCGGCGGTACCGTCACCGTGATGGCCGGCCGCTACGGCCCCTATGTGAAGCACGGCTCGGTCAACGCCACCCTGCCCAAGGGCAAGGATGCGGCGACGCTGACCATGGAGGAGGCGGTCCCGCTCCTCGCCGCGCGCGCCGAGAGCGCCGGCTCCGGCCGCAAGGCGCCCGCCCGCGGCAAGGCCAAGACGGCCGCTAAATCCAAGGCAGCCGCCGAGCCCAAGACCAAGTCGGCCGCCAAGCCGAAAGCCGGAGCCAAGATCGCAAAACCCGCGGCAAAGGCCAAGGTGTCCAAAACCGAGGCGTAGGCCCGGCCTGCATGATCGGCGTTTCCCCGAATCCGCCGATCGGATAGCCTGAACCGGCCGTGCGCCGTCGCACGGCCTGACCTGGACGTCATTTGCCCCGCAGATCCAAGACCGGCCTTCCATCCGCCCTTCCCTCCCGCGAGGAGGTCCTGGCCTTCATCGCCAGCCAGTCCGGCCGGGTGGGCAAGCGTGAAATCACGCGGCATTTCGGTCTGCACGGCGCCGACAAGGCGGCACTGAAGGCGCTGCTCAAGGACATCGTCGACGAGGGCCTGGTCGCCAGGGGCCGCGGCAAGCTGTCGAAACACGGCGCCCTGCCGCCGGTGATCGTCGTCGACATCCACGCCCGCGACGCCGAGGGCGATCTCGTCGCCAGCCCCGCCGAATGGGACGAGGAGGAGCACGGCCCGGCTCCCGCCATCGTCATCGCCGTGCCGCACCGTCCCCGCCCGGGCGATCCGGTCCCGGGCGTCGGCGACCGGGCGCTGGTCCGCCTCTCCGACGGCGGGGCTCCCAGCGACGATCCCCGCCCCGTCGGCCGTGTGATGAAGGTGCTGGAGCGCGGCCGTTCGCGCACCATCGGCGTGTTCCGGGCGGTGCCCGGCCATGGCGGCCGCCTCCTGCCCATCGACAAGAAGAATGTCGGCCGCGAACTCGCCATTCCCGACGAGGCGACAGAAGGCGCGAAGGACGGCGACCTCGTCGCCGTCGACATCGTCCGCACCTCCCGCTTCGGCCCGCCCGTGGCGAAGGTGCGCGAGCGTCTCGGCAACCTGAAGTCGGAGCGCGCCGTCTCGCTCATTGCCCTTGAGGTGCACGGCATCCCCCACGTCTTCCGCGCCGACACCCTGGCCGAGGCCGAGAAGGCCGAGCCGGTCGCCGTCGGGCGGCGCGAGGACTGGCGCAAGCTCCCCCTCGTCACCATCGATCCACCCGACGCCAAGGACCACGACGACGCCGTCCACGCCGAACCGGACCCGTCGGCGGACAATGCCGGCGGCTTCATCCTGACCATCGCCATCGCCGACGTCGCCGCCTATGTGCGGCCCGGCACGGCGCTCGACCGCGAGGCGGCGGTGCGCGGCAATTCGGTCTATTTCCCCGACCGGGTCGTGCCGATGCTGCCGGAGCGCATCTCCAACGACCTCTGCTCGCTGAAACCCCGGGAGGACCGCCCCGCCCTCGCCTGCCGCGTCGTCATCCGCGCCGACGGGCGCCGGAAGAGCCACAGCTTCCACCGCATCATGATGCGCTCGGCCGCCAGGCTCGCCTATGCCCAGGCCCAGGCCGCCGTCGACGGCCATCCCGACGAGACGACGGACGGGCTGGTCGAGCCCATCCTGAAGCCGCTCTGGGAGGCCTATGCGGCGCTGAAGCGGGCGCGCGACGACCGCGAGCCGCTCGACCTGGACCTGCCCGAGCGCAAGATCGTGCTGAAGCCCGACGGCACCGTGGACCGCGTGGTCATCCCCGAGCGGCTGGATGCGCACCGGCTGATCGAGGAGATGATGATCCTCGCCAATGTCTGCGCGGCGGAGACGCTGGAGAAGCATCGCACGCCCTGCATGTACCGCATCCATGACGCGCCGAGCATGGAGAAGCTCCTCTCGCTCAAGGAGTTCCTGAAGACGCTCGACATCTCGCTGCCCAAGGCGGCGCTGCTCCGGCCCTCCAACTTCAACCAGATCCTCGGCCGCGCCCGCGGGACGGAATCGGCCGAACTCGTCAATCAGGTGGTGCTGCGCTCGCAGTCGCAGGCGCAGTACGACCCGGAGAATATCGGCCATTTCGGGCTCAACCTCAGGCGCTACGCCCATTTCACCTCGCCGATCCGCCGTTATGCCGACCTCATCGTCCATCGCGGCCTCATCCGGGCCCTCGGTCTCGGCCAGGACGGGCTGACCGACGGCCAGGCCGCCTCGCTCGCGGAGATCGCCGCGGAGATCTCGGCCGCCGAGCGGCGCGCCATGGCCGCCGAGCGCGAGACCATCGACCGGCTGATCGCCGCCCATCTCTCCGAGCGCGTCGGCGACGTCTTCGGCGCCCGCATTTCCGGCATGACCCGCTCCGGCCTCTTCGTGAAGCTCGACGACACCGGCGCCGACGGATTCGTGCCCGCCTCCACCATTGGCGGCGACTATTACCGCTACGAGGAGGGCCTGCAGGCGCTGGTCGGCACCAGGACCGGCGAAACCTTCCGCCTCGGCGACACGGTCACCGTCCGCCTCGTCGAAGCGGCGCCAGTCGCCGGAGCCCTGCGATTCGAACTGATGAGCGATGGCCGCAGCGGCCTTGCACCCACGGGTCGCGGGGCGCACATAGGCCGCAAGAAGCGCGACGACGGCTTTTCCGACGGGCGGCGCGCAAGGCCGGGCGACAAGCCCTCCAGGCCCCCGTGGAAGAAGAAAGGCCGCAAATGACGGTTCAGATCCTCACAGGGCAGCCGGTGGCCGAGCCCGTTCGTCCGGTGCGCGACCTCTGGACCGCCGTGCGGCGCGGCATGGTCTGCCGCTGCCCGGCCTGCGGCGAGGGCCGGCTCTTCACCTCCTATCTGAAGGTGGCCCCGGTCTGCGAGAGCTGCGGCGAGGAGCTGCATCATCACCGCGCCGACGACGCCCCGCCCTATCTGACCATCATGGTGGTCGGCCATGTCATCGTGCCGCTGCTCATGTGGTTCGAACTCGCCTACCAGCCCTCTCTCTGGATCCATGCCGCCATCTGGCTGCCGCTGACCCTGGTGATGTCCCTCCTTTTGCTGCCTCCCCTCAAGGGCCTCGTCGTGGGATACCAGTGGGCCATGCGCATGCACGGCTTCGACGAATTCGGCGAAGACCGCCAACAGGGACAGATCCAGTGAGTGACAAGGGCATCGCTCTCGCCGAGCGCCTGACCAAGACCGAGCGCGAGCAGCGCTGGGCCAACCAGAAACCGGTCGACGCGGCCACCCTGATCCTGATCGACCGGTCGGGCACCAAGCCCAAGGTGCTGATGGGCAAGCGCCGCCACGACCTCAAGTTCATGCCCGGCAAGTTCGTCTTCCCCGGTGGCCGCCGCGACCCCGACGACCGCACCATGCCGGTCTACGGCACGCTCAACGACCGCGCCCAGGCCCGCCTGATGGCGCGCGTGCAGCGTCCCTCCATGTCGCGTGCCCGCTCGCTGGCCCTCACCGCCATTCGCGAGACCTGCGAGGAAACCGGCCTCCTCCTCGGCACCCGCGACGCCGGCAAGCCGGAAGCGGTGCCCAAGGGCTGGGAAGCCTTCGCCGAGCACGGCGTCTTTCCCGACCTCGAATCCCTCCACTTCGTCGCCCGCGCCATCACCCCGCCGCGCCGGCCGAAGCGCTTCGACACCCGCTTCTTCGCCTGCGACGCCGAGCACATCGCCCACCGGATCGAGGGCGTGGTCGGCCCGCATGCCGAGCTCACCGAACTGAAGTGGCTGACCCTCGACGAGGCGCTGCACGAGGACCTGCCGACCATCACCACGGTCGTGCTGGAGGAGCTCGGCGACCGTATCGCCAAGGGTTTCTCCCCGCTCCTGCCGGTGCCCTTCTACTTCATGGTGCGCAAGGAATTCCGCCGCGAGGTCATCGACTGACCCTCGCGTCCTCGTGATTTGAGGCAGCGCAAGGACCCAGATTAGAAACGATCTAATCAAGCGCTGCGGCAAGCCGCCGCAGAGGGGGTCCGACATGATCAAGCCGTGGCTGCTGCGCCTTCACCGGTGGCTGACCCTGGTCTTCGCCCTCCCCCTCGCCGTCATCGTCGCCACCGGACTCGTTCTCTCCTTCGAACCGATGGCGCAGATCGGCGGGGCCGCACCGGGCACGCTCACCGCCGAGCGGGTGGTGGACCTCCTCCAGCGCCACGACCCCGAGCGCAAGGCGCGTTCCCTCGCCTTCCGCGCCTACGAGCATCGCCTGTCCATCGGCGGCGTGCGCCCCGACGACACGATCGACGTCGACGTGCGCACCGGCGCCGAACTCACCGAGGACGGCACGCTCTCCAACCTCTTCTACTATTCCCGCGTCCTGCACGAGACCCTCATGCTGGACCTCGGCTGGCTGGTCCAGGCCGCGACCATCGCCATGATCCTGCTGATGGCGCTCGGCATCGCCATGGGCTGGCCGCGCCTCGCCAACACCGTCTCCGGCTGGCACAAGGGCATCGCCTGGAACCTCCTGCCCATCCTCGTCCTCAGCCCCGTCACCGGTCTGCTGCTGGCATGGGGCGTGAGCTTCGCCCGCCCGGCATTCGCGCCCGCTCCGTCCGCCCCCCTGTCCATGATCGAGGCCGTCAGGACCGTCGGCGCCGCCCACGACCTCTCCGGCCTCGTCTGGATCCGCGGCCGCGGCGGCCGCCTGCTCGCCCGCGTCATCGACCGGGGCGAATACCGGGTCTTCGCCGTCACCCGCGACGGGCTGTTCCCAACCTCGCGCAACTGGGTGCGGCTCCTCCACGAGGGCAATTTCGCCGGCCATTGGTCCGCCCTCATGAACGTCGTCACCTCCATCGCCCTCGTGGCGCTGATGGCCACCGGTCTCGTGATCTGGGCCCGCCGTCGGTTCCGCAAGCGCCGGCCGCGGCCGCCTCGGAGCGCGCCGCAGGTGGCTACGAGCGCCTGATCCCCCGCCTTCGCGCTTGTCATCGGGCCGTCTTGCCTCCATGGGAGGCGTCCCCATGACCCAGGCCAGCACCTTCTCCCGCCCGCAGATCCTCTCCCTCGCCGCCGCCATCTCCTGCGTGGTCACGGTCGGCATCGGCCTGTCGCTGTCGATCCCGCTCCTCTCCTTCGCCCTCGACGCCAAGGGCGCCTCGCGCACGCTGATCGGCTTCAACACCGCCATGCCGGGCCTCGCGACCCTGGTCTGCGCGCCCTTCATCTCCGGCTGGGCGCGGCGCTTCGGGATGGCGCCGACGCTCGCCGCCTCCCTCGCCACCGCCGCGATCAGCCTCCTCGCCTTCAATGCCGTCGATCCCGTCTGGGCCTGGTTCCCGCTGCGCTTCGCGCTCGGAGCGGCTCTCACCGTGCTCTTCGTCCTGTCGGAATACTGGATCAACGCCGCCGCACCCGAGAGCCGCCGCGGCCTCGTGCTCGGTGTCTATGCCACCGCCCTCTCGCTCGGCTTCGCCCTCGGGCCGCAGGTGCTCGGCCTCCTCGGCACCACGGGCTGGCCGCCCTATCTCGCCGGCGCCGCCATCCTGATCCTCGCCGGCATTCCCATCGCGGTCGCCGGCGGGCGCGCCCCGCCCATCGACGACCACCCGAGCGCCGGCTTCCTCTCCTTCTTCTGGCTCGTGCCCTCGGCGACGCTGGCTGCGCTCGTCTTCGGCGCGGCGGAGACCTCCGCCATCGCCCTCCTGCCGCTCTACGGCCTCGCCATCGGCCTCGAGGCCGGCGCGGCCGTCGGCCTCGTCTCCGCCTTCGTGCTCGGCAACGTGCTGTTCCAGATCCCCATGGGCATCATCGCCGACCGCACCGACCGTCGCTGGGTGCTGCTCTTCTGCGGCTCGGCCGGCGTCATCGGCATGGGGACGATGACCCTGGCCGCCCTGCCGCCGGCCGGCATCTTCGTGCTGCTCATGGTCCTCGGCGGCCTCGTCGCCGGCCTCTACACCGTCGGCCTCGCCCATCTCGGCAGCCGCTTCCGCGGCGCCGACCTCGCCCAGGCCAATGCCGCCTTCGTCGTCTTCTATTCCATCGGCCTCATCGTCGGCCCGCCACTCGGCGGCGCCGGCATGGACATCTGGCCGCCGCACGGCCTGCCGGCGACGCTGACGGCCCTCTTCCTCATCTACGTGGCGGTGGTCGGCGCCAGGGTCGCCCGCGGCACCTGACGGCGCTCACTCGACGGTGACGCTCTTGGCGAGGTTGCGCGGCTGGTCCACGTCCGTGCCCATCTCCACCGCCGTGTGATAGGCGATGAGCTGGATCGGCACCGAATAGACGATGGGGGCGATTGTTGCCGGCACGTCCGGCATGACGATGGTCGCCACCGTCTCCACCTCGGCATGTTCGGCGCCCTTCTCGTCGGTGACGAGCAGGATCTGCCCGCCGCGCGCCGCCACCTCCTGCATGTTGGAGACGGTCTTCTCGTAGACCTTGTCGAAGGGGGCGATGACGATGACCGGCATGGTCTCGTCGATCAGCGCGATGGGCCCGTGCTTGAGCTCGCCCGCCGCATAGCCCTCGGCATGGATGTAGGAGAGCTCCTTCAGCTTCAGCGCGCCCTCCATGGCGATGGGATAGGACGTGCCACGGCCGAGATAGAGCACGTCGCGCACCTTCGACAGCATCTTGGCGATGCCGGCAATGTGGTCCTCCTGCTTGAGCGCCTCGTTCATGTAGCGCGGCGCCTCCATCATGGCGCGGACGAGCTTGTCCTCGTCCTCCTCGTTGACGAAGCCGCGCGCCTTTCCGGCGGCGATGGCGAGGGAGGCCAGCACGGCGAGCTGGCAGGTGAAGGCCTTGGTCGACGCGACGCCGATCTCCGGCCCCGCCAGCGTCGGCATGACGATGTGGCTTTCGCGGGCGATGGTCGAGGTCGGCACGTTGACGACGGCGAGCACGTGCTGGCCGTTCTCCTTGGCATAGCGGAGTGAAGCCAGCGTGTCGGCGGTCTCGCCCGACTGGGAGACCACGATCATCAGCCCGCCCGGCACCATCGGCGTCTCGCGGTAGCGGAACTCGGAGGCGATATCGATGTCCACCTGGATGCGGGCGAAGCGCTCGAACCAGTATTTGGCGGTGAGACCGGCGAGATAGGCCGTGCCGCAGGCCGCGATCGAGATGCGCGGCAGGTTGGCCCAGTCGAAGGGCAGGTCCGCCGGCAGGCGCACCTTGCCGTTGGCCATGTCGAGATAATGGGCAGTGGTGCGGGCGACCACCTCCGGCTGCTCGTAGATCTCCTTGAGCATGAAGTGCTTGTGGTTGCCCTTGTCGACCAGGAAGGCGGTCGCCGAGGAGCGGATCACCGGCCGCTGCACCACATGGCCGGCCTCGTCGCGGATCTCCACCGAATTGCGGTCGAGGATGGCCCAGTCGCCCTCCTCGAGGTAGGCGACCGCCGAGGTGAAGGGGGCGAGCGCGATGGCATCGGAGCCGAGATACATCTCGCCCTCGCCATAGCCCACCGCCAGCGGCGAGCCCTTGCGGGCGCCGATCAGCAGGTTCTCGTTGCCCTCGAAGACGAAGGCCAGCGCGAAGGCGCCCCGCAGCCGCGGCAGCACAGCCCCAACAGCCTCCACCGGACCCTTGCCGGCCTTCATTTCCTGGCCGACCAGATGGGCGACGGTTTCCGTGTCGGTCTGGGTGGAGAAGACGACGCCCTTCGCCTCGAGCTCCTGCCGCAGTTCGCGGAAATTCTCGATGATGCCGTTGTGGACGACGGCGACGCCCTCGGAGGCGTGCGGATGGGCATTGGTCTCGGTCGGCGCCCCGTGGGTCGCCCAGCGCGTGTGACCGATACCGATCGTGCCCATGAGGGGGGCCTTGAGGAGCGCCGCCTCGAGGTTCTTCAGCTTGCCCTCGGCGCGGCGGCGGGTCAGCACCCCGCCTTCCAGCGTCGCGACGCCGGCGGAATCATAGCCGCGGTACTCGAGCCGCTTGAGGCTGTCGACGAGCTGGCCCGCCACGGGCTCCTTGCCGAGAATGCCGATGATCCCGCACATGCCGGTCTGCTCCACGTCGTCGCGGCGGGCCTTCGCCCATCCCGAATCCGGCCCTTATAGGCCGAAACACCCGAAGGCGGGTTTAACGGCGGCGGTATGGCACTGCGAAATGAAATGCTGTGACGATGTGAGACAGGGTTCGGCCGGCGAGGCGCGAGTGAGCCTCAACCCTTCGCGCCCTGCTCCTTGGCCTTGCGGGCGGCGCGCCGGACCTTGTTGGCGCGGATCATCTCTGCGCCGCGTCCGGGAAGGCCCGCCTGCTTGGCGCGGCCGAAGACGAGCGCGCCGTCCTTCGCGTCGAGAGTGATGGTGGAGCCGGCGGCGATCAGCACCTCGTCGCCGACGGTCAGCGGCGCCACCAGCGTCGAGTTGGAGCCGACGAAGACGTCGCGGCCGATGACGGTCGGATGCTTGTCGGCACCGTCGAAATTGCAGGTGATGGTGCCGGCGCCGATATTGGTGCCCTCGCCGATCGTGGCATCGCCGAGATAGGCGAGGTGGTTGGCCTCCGCCTTGGCCGCCATGGTCGTGCGGTTCACCTCGACGAAATTGCCGATATGGACCTTCTCGCCGATATGGCTCTTGGGCCGGATGCGGGCGAAGGGGCCGATGATGGCGCCCTGGGAGACCTCGCAACCCGCAAGGTGCGAATAGGCGCGGATCGTCACGTCGTCGGCGATGGTGACGCCGGGTCCGAAGACGACGTGCGGCTCCAGCGTCACATCGCGGCCGAAGGCGGTGTCGAAGGCGAGGAACACCGTCTCCGGCGCGGTCATGGTGACGCCGCCGCGCATCGCCGCGTCGCGCAGGCGCATCTGCGCAATGGCCTCGACCTCGGCGAGCTGGAGGCGGTCGTTCACGCCCCTCACCTCCTCCTCCGGCGCCAGCGCGACGGCGGTGGAGAGCCCCTCGGCGCGGGCGAGAGCCACGGCGTCGGTGAGGTAGAACTCCCCCTTGGCATTGGCATTGCCGATGCGCTTCAGGAGCGACAGGGCGGTTGCCCCGGAAAGCGCCATCAGGCCGCCGTTGCACAGGGTGATGGCCCGCTGCGCCTCGCTCGCCTCCTTCTCCTCGACAATGGACGCGAGCGCGCCGCCCTCCATCACGAGCCGGCCGTAGCCGAAGGGATTGGCCGCCTCGAAGCCGAGCACCGCCACCGCCGCGCCGCCCGCCAGCGCCGCCCTCAGCCGCCCGAAGGTCTCCGGCCTCACCAGCGGCGTGTCGCCGAAGGCGACGATGATATCGTCGAAACCGCGGGCGATCTCGGCCTCCGCATGCAGAACGGCATGGGCGGTGCCGAGCCGTTGGGTCTGCACATGGATCGAGGCATCGGGCGTCAGTCGCCGCGCCTCGGCAGCGACGTCCTCCCGGTCCGGGCCGACCACCACCGCCGCCGCCGTGCCGCCGGCCGCCGCGACCGCCCGCAGCACGTGGCCGACCATGGACAGGCCAGCCACCTCGTGCAGCACCTTGGGCCTCGCGGATTTCATCCGCGTCCCCTCGCCCGCGGCGAGCACGATGGAGAGGCAGGTGCGGTCGGTCATGAGGTCAGTCCGATTCGGCGGGTCGGCTTCATTCTAGGCCCTTTGGAGACCGGCATGGAGGCCGTACGCCTAGGGCCTCACCCCAGCCCCTTGGCCAGCCGGTCGAAGGCGACGAGGGTTTTGAGCAACCCCTCCATCTGCTTCAGAGGCACCATGTTCGGGCCGTCCGACGGCGCCTTGTCGGGATCGGGATGGGTCTCGATGAAGACGCCGGCGACGCCTACCGCCACAGCCGCCCTGGCGAGGACGGGCACGAATTCGCGCTGGCCGCCCGAGGACGAGCCCTTGCCGCCCGGCTGCTGCACCGAATGGGTGGCGTCGAAGATGACCGGCGCGCCGGTCGTCTCCGCCATGATCGGCAGCGCCCGCATGTCGGAGATCAACGTGTTGTAGCCGAAGGAGACGCCGCGCTCGGTCACCATCACGCCGGGATTGCCCGCCTCGCGGATTTTGGCGGCGACGTTTGCCATGTCCCAGGGCGCGAGGAACTGTCCCTTCTTGACGTTGACGACGCGGCCGGTCTCGGCCGCCGCCACCAGCAGGTCCGTCTGCCGGCAGAGGAAGGCCGGGATCTGCAGGACGTCCACCACCTCGCCGACCGGCGCGCACTGGCCGATCTCGTGGACGTCGGTGATGACCGGCAGCCCCAGCCTCTCCTTCACCTCGGCGAAGACCGGCAGCGCCGCCTTCAGCCCGATGCCCCGCGACGACTTGCCGGAGGTGCGGTTCGCCTTGTCGAAGGACGACTTGTAGACGAGGCCGATGCCGACCCTGTCGGTGATCTCCTTGAGCGCCGCCGCCACCTCCAGCGCGTGGTCCCGGCTTTCCATGGCGCAGGGGCCGGCGATGAGCGCCAGCGGCAGACGGTTGCCGAAGCGCAGGCCGCCGACCTCGACGGTCGCCTGTTCGAGAGCTGCAATCACGTCATCGTCCCTTCTGGCGCCGCGGGGCGCGGTCGGTGTGCCGGGCGGGTTCTGGCAGACCCGCCGGTGGCGATCAACCGCAGATGGGAGCGCGGCCCCGCCCGGTCAATCGACGATGGCGTGCGGGAGGAAGCAGGACGTGTTGCCGGTGACGAGGCCGGAATCCTCGCGGATGCCGATTCCCGCGGGATCCTGGTCGATGATCCACGATCCGATCACCGGTCGCATGCCGTCGAAGACGACATCCGGGGCCAGCGCCTGGATGACGCGCGGCAGCGTGTCGTAAGGCCCCTCCTGCGCGACGACCGTCACGCCGTCGCGGCGGATCTCCACATTGGCGCCCTCGCGCGAGAAGATCGGCTTGGCCACGTGGTCGCGGCCGATGGCGGAGGCGGCGGGGTCGCCCTCGTAATAGCTTTCGAGCAGGTTGGGATGGCCGGGCGAGAGCTTCCACAGCTCGGGAAGGATCGCCTTGGTGGAGAGCAGCATCTTCCAGGGCGGCTCGATCCAGACGGTCGGCGAGCCGGGCATGGCGGTGCCGAACTCCTCGTGGATCAGCCATTCCCACGGATAGAGCTTGAACAGCGTCCTGATCTCGCGGTTCTCCTCGTCGACGAAGCGCCCTGTCCGGTCCAGGCCGATGGAGGCGATGTCGAGCAGCACAACCTGGTGGCCCGCGGCGCCGGCGCATTCGGCCATGTACTCGACGTTCTTGCGGTCCTCGAGTTCCTCGGAGAAGGCGGTCATGTGCAGCAGCCCGCCGGTCGGCCAGGCCCCGAAGCGGGCAATGAGCTGGTCGTGCAGGTTGTTGAACTGGTCCGCCCCCTTCGGCAGCAGCCCCGCCTTGATCCGGTCCTCCAGCCAGTACCACTGGAAGACCGAGGCCTCGTAGAGCGAGGTCGGCGTGTCGGCATTGAACTCGAGCAGCTTGGGCGGGCTCTTGCCGTCATAGACGAGGTCGAAGCGGCCGTAGAGGCTGGGGTCGCCGCGATCCCAGCTCTGGGCGATCCAGTCCCAGTAGGTGGAGGGGATGTTGAGGCGCTTGAGATATTCCTCGTCGCGCACCGCCCTGCCCGCCCATTCGCCGCAGAGCGAGACGAGCTCGGCCGTCGCCTCCTCGATGTCGTCCTCGATCTGGCGCAGGGTGAAGCTGTAATAGGCCCGCTCATCCCAGTAGCGCTGCCCGTCCGGCATGGCATAGGCGAAGCCGAACTCGTCGGCGAGCGCCTTCCAGTTCTCGCGCTCGGCGATGGCAATCCGCTGCATCTCACCCTCCCCGGGACGAACTGGAGAAGCTGCGCGCCGTCGAGCCGAAGCCGGATCGCGTCACGCCCTGACTCTGGCTGGACGAGGCGCCGGAGGACGAGTTCCCGGCCGACGAACTGCCGCCGCCCCAGAAGTAGGAGCGCGAAGAGGAGGACGAGGAGGACGAACTGCAGGAGCGCGCGGTGCTGAAGGGCAGGCCCGCCAGCGTCTGGTAGCCTCCGCTCGCACCCGGCCGTACCGGCTGCAGGCCCCAGGGGCCGGAGCCGGAGCGCGACAGGCCCACCGCCGTGGCGCCTCCCGCGAAGGCGGCGGCGCATTGCGGACCGGGCATCAGCGCCTCGCATTGGGCGACCGACGTCGCCACCTGGCCCACCGAACAGGATTGCCGCGTGCCGCCGAGGCCGAAGCCGTTGGTTGCCGTGATCGTCCCGATGCCGAGAAGCGCCGCCGTGCCGATGCCGACCGGGCCCAGCAGCATGGACCGCTTCTGCGCCGGGGCAGCGGCTGCGGCCGCATCCACCCTCACCTTTGGCTTCGGCAGGCTGCGCCGCTCCCGCTTGCCGAAGGGAGGTTTCGGATCCGTCATCGGAACCTCCTCACGTCGTCATCGAGGCGGCGGCGAGCTGGCCGCAGGTGATGGAAACCGCACCGAGCCAGATGCCGGCAGAGAGCTCCTGCCGCTCGATCCGGCCGCTGAGGTCGTCGATGACGAGGCGGGCGAGGTAGTAGACGACGATCTGGATGATCAGGGAGACCGTCGCCCACAGAGCATTGTCCAGGATCGATTCGGAATATTCGACGGAGGCCGCCAGCGGCAGCGAGAAGCCGATCAGGCTGCCGGCCAGCGAGAGGGCGGCGGCCGTATTGCCCTTGCGGATGAGGTCGAACTCGTTGTGATGGGTGATCTTCGTATAGATCGCGGCGAAAACGACCAGGAACAGGATCGCCAGCACGTAATGCGCCAGGAAAGCCGGAAAGCCCGACAGGTATTCCGCGATTCTCACGAGCCCCTCCTCAACCGTTGCGCCGCAAGGCTAGCGCCGGCCGGAGCTGGTCGCTAGCTGCGCCCGAACACCGGAACGACCACCTCCGGCGACCCCGGCCTCACGCAGAAACCGGTGGCGCGCGGCACGAAGCCGGTGGCGCCGGCAGCGGGCTGGCAGGAAAGGTAGCGGTCCTCGCATTGCTGGCGCATGTCGACGACCGGCCCGCTCTGTAACAGCCGGCGGTCGGCGTCGGCCATCAGTGCCGTGCAGCGGGCAGCGCTCATGCCGCTCGCCGTGCAGGCGGCGACGGAGCGGTGGACGGTTGCACCGGCGCAGTCGCCGCCGGTCAGCCCCACATAGGCGAGGATGGCGCCGGCCGTCAGGATCACCGCCGTGACGACCAGCGCGACCGGCCGCATCACACGAGCCGCGACTGGGCCTTGGCCGCCTCGATGAAGGAGCGGAACAGCGGATGCGGCTCGAAGGGCCGGCTCTTCAGTTCGGGATGGTACTGCACGCCGATGAACCAGGGGTGGTCCGGATATTCGATGGTCTCGGGCAGAACGCCGTCCGGCGACAGGCCCGTGAAGACGAGCCCCTTCTCCTCCAGCCGCTTGCGATAGTCGAGATTGACCTCGTAGCGGTGGCGGTGGCGCTCCGAGATGACGTCGGAGCGGTAGATCGCCGCGATGCGTGAATCCGGCTTCAGGTGCGCGGTATAGGCACCGAGGCGCATGGTGCCGCCGAGATCGCTCGCCGCCGTGCGCTTCTGCAGCTCGTTGCCCCTGAGCCATTCTGTAAGCAGGCCGACCACGGGTTCCGGAGTCGGGCCGAACTCGGTCGAATTGGCGTGCTGCACGCCCGCCAGGTTCCGCGCCGCCTCGATCACCGCCATCTGCATGCCGAAGCAGATGCCGAAATAGGGCACCTTGCGCTCCCGCGCGAAGCGCGCCGCGCGGATCTTGCCCTCGGCGCCCCGCTGGCCGAACCCGCCGGGGACGAGGATGCCGTGGACGTCCTGGAGGTAGGGCGACGGGTCCTCATGCTCGAAGACCTCGCTCTCGATCCACTCGAGATTGACCTTCACCTTGTTGGCGATACCGCCATGGGCCAGCGCCTCGATCAGCGACTTGTAGGCGTCCTTCAGGCCCGTGTACTTGCCGACGATGGCGATATTGACCTCGCCCTCGGGATTGTGGACGCGCGCCGAGACGTCGTCCCAGCGCCGCATGTCCGGCTCGCCCTTCACATCGATGCCGAAGGCGCGCAGCACCTCGTTGTCGAGGCCGGCCTGGTGATAGGCGAGCGGCACGTCGTAGATCGAGCCGGCATCGCGCGCCTCGACCACGGCGGATGGGCGCACGTTGCAGAACAGCGCCAGCTTCTTGCGCTCGCCCTCCGGAATCGGCCGGGCGCAGCGGCAGAGCAGGATGTCCGGCGCGATGCCGATGGAGCGCAGCTCCTGAACCGAATGCTGGGTGGGCTTGGTCTTCAGCTCCCCCGCCGAGGCGATATAGGGCAGGAGCGTCAGGTGGACGAAGATGCTGTCGCCCTCGGGAAGTTCGTTGCCGAGCTGGCGGATCGCCTCGAAGAAGGGCAGGCCCTCGATGTCGCCGACCGTGCCGCCGATCTCGACGAGGACGAAGTCGAAGCCCTCGTTGCCGGTGCGCACGAAGTCCTTGATGGCGTCGGTGACGTGCGGGATCACCTGGATCGTGGCGCCGAGATAGTCGCCGCGCCGCTCCTTGGTGATGATGTCCTGGTAGATGCGGCCCGTGGTGATGTTGTCGGCGCGGGTGCAGGGCCGGCCGGTGAAGCGCTCGTAATGGCCGAGGTCGAGATCGGTCTCCGCGCCGTCGTCGGTGACGAAGACCTCGCCGTGCTGGGTCGGGCTCATCGTGCCCGGGTCGACGTTGAGATAGGGGTCGAGCTTGCGCAGGCGGACCGTATAGCCGCGCGCCTGCAGCAGGGCGCCGAGCGCCGCCGAAGCCAGACCCTTGCCGAGTGACGAAACCACGCCGCCGGTGATGAAGATGTACCGCGTCATGGGGCCCCTTCCTTAAGGCGCATCGAGCGATTCGGACAGCGGGGCGAAAGGCGCTCGCCCCCTTGTCCCCGGCAAAAGAGAAGGGCCGGTTTCCCGGCCCTGTTTCGGATGACCGTGCTTGAAGGCCGCACGGC
>JAEZGJ010000183.1 GCA_023416965.1 Pseudomonadota bacterium
GGCTCCGAAATAGCGGATGGGGTGATGGGCAATGGGCAGTCGGCAGTCGGCAGTGGCGGCAGGGCATTCCGGCAGTCGGGTGATCCGACTGCCGACTGCCCATTGCCGACTGCCGCTGGATCAGGCCGCCTTCTTCAGCTTGGCCTTCTCGAGCGCGAAGGCATAGGCGATCCACGGCATCAGCGCCTTGAGATCGCGCGCCTGCACCGTCGCGCCGCACCAGATCCTGAGGCCGGGAGGCGCATCGCGATAATGGCCGAGGTCGAGGCCGGCGCCTTCCTTCTCCAGCGTGGCGACGACACCCTTGGCGAAGGCGGCCTGCGCATCTGCCGGCAGGGCCGTCACGGCCGGGTCGGTGAACTTCAGGCAGACGGAGGTGTTGGAGCGCGTCTTCGGCTTCACCGCGAGGAAGTCGATCCAGTCGTTCTCCTTGACGAACTTGGCGATGACGCGGGTGTTGGCATCCGCACGCTTCACCAGGCCGTCGAGGCCGCCGACCTTCTGCGCCCATTTCAGCGCGTCGATATAGTCCTCGACGCAGAGCATGGACGGCGTGTTGATGGTCTCGCCCTCGAAGATGCCCTCGATGAGCTTGCCGCCCTTGGTCATGCGGAAGATCTTCGGCAGCGGCCAGGCCGGCTTGTAGGTCTCCAGCCGCTCCACCGCGCGCGGGGAGAGGATCAGCATGCCGTGGGCCGCCTCGCCGCCGAGCACCTTCTGCCAGGAGAAGGTCACGACATCGAGCTTCGGCCAGTCCAGGCGCTGGGCAAAGGCCGCCGAGGTGGCGTCGCAGATGGTCAGGCCCTCGCGGTCTTCCGCGATCCAGTCGGCGTTCGGCACGCGCACGCCCGAGGTCGTGCCGTTCCAGGTGAAGACGACGTCCCGCGTCTTGGTGTCGACCTTCTTCAGGTTCGGCAGCTCGCCATAGGGCGCGGTGATGGTGCGCACGTCGGCGAGCTTCAGCTGTTTCACCACGTCGGTGACCCAGCCCTCGCCGAAGCTCTCCCAGGAGACCATGTCGACGCCGCGGGCGCCGAGCATCGACCACATGGCCATCTCCACCGCGCCGGTGTCGGAGGCCGGCACGATGCCGATCCGGTAGCCGGCGGGGACCTGCAGCACCTCGCGGGTGAGGTCGATGGCGAGCTTCAGCTTCGCCTTGCCGACCTTGGCGCGGTGAGACCGCCCGAGGGGCGCGTCAGCCAGAGCTTTGAGGGACCATCCGGGGCGCTTGGCGCAGGGGCCGGACGAAAAGGTATTCACGCGCGGACGCGCGGCAGGGGCGGTTGTCGCCATTTGGATCTCCATCCTCACAGATGGGCGTGCCCCGTTGGGGGGGCATGTCCCGCCGACGGGGATAGGCGCATGCGGCCCCGCGGTCAAGGAGGATGAGGTAGCGGGGAGTACCGGTCGCCGGTCGCGCAGTCGCTACGCCCGTCGCCCTCACTCCCCCATCAGCGCCTCGAGCCGCTCCACCGGATAATTCTCGCCCACCGAGAAGGCCAGAATGCGGGAGATGTGGGTGCGCGGCAGGCCGGTTTCGGCGGCATAGGCGTTCACCTGAGCCTGCACCTTCTTCAGATCCGCCTTGGAGGTCGGGTCGGGGGCGACGTCGAGGCCGGCGTCGCGCAGCGCGGCCACCATGTCCTGCGAGGTGACGAAACCGTCCCAGCCGATGAAGCGCAGGAAATACTGGCCGGTCTTGCCGCCGAGGCGCGCGCCGCGCTTGGCGAGGACGTCGAGGAGCCCGACCTGCTCGTCGGCCGGCCACTGGCTCAGGAACATCCCGAAGGAGCCGTGCTCTTTCGCGATCGCCGTCACGAAGGCGGCGTTGTCGCGCACCGACTTGATCTTCTGCGGGTTCTTCACGATCCGGCCGTCGCGGGCAAGATCATGCCAGAACTCGTCGGGCTGGAAGGAGAGCGCCTGCGGCACGAAGCCGAGGAAGGCCTCCTCGAACCCGGGCCACTTCTTCTCGATGACGCCCCAGACGAAGCCGGCGCAGAAGACGCGCTTCGTCATTTCGGCGAGGACGCGGTCGTCCGTCACCGTGGCTAGGGCGGAGCGGTCCGGCACGGCCGGCAGCAGGCTCGCCAGGACGTCTTCGCCGCCCTTGCGGCGCGCGGCGCGGGCGCGGATCGTCTCGAATGCGGTCATGGTCTCCCCCTTGACGGAACCATCCCACGCCGAAAGGCCGGGGCGTGGCAAGAGGCGTGGAGCGAAGGGGCTGGATGCCCCACCCGCACCCTCCCCGCGCTCCGCGCGGAGAGGGGGACTTCGGCCGGTCACGCCGCCATCCCGCGTTGTGCCGGGCTCGACCGGCAACAGGCGGTCAACGGCGGGGCGAGCCTGTCGCCGTACGAAAAAGCGGTCGGCGGTAGTCCCCTCCCCTCGCCCCGCGAGGGGAGGGTGCGGGTGGGGTCTGGTCAGCCGCTAGACCGTCCCCGTCACGCCCCCGCCGGCAGCGCGTAGGGGCTCTTGTCGCGGGCAATGAACGACCCCGCCCCCATGGCGCCGACGACCTTGCCGTCGTCCACCACCGTCTTGCCCTTGGCGATGGTCATGACCGGCCAGCCGGTGACGGCAAAGCCCTCCCAGGGCGTGTAGTCCGACCCGTGGTGCAGGATCTCCTGGCGGATCGTCTCCTTCCGGTTCGGATCCCAGAGCACGATGTCGGCATCGGCCCCCACCGCGATCGTGCCCTTCTTCGGATAGAGGCCGTAGAGCTTGGCGTGGTTGGTGGAGGTCAGCGCCACGAACTCGTTCATGGTGATGCGGCCCTTGGACACCCCTTCCGACCAGAGCACCGGCATGCGCGTCTCCACGCCCGGCAGGCCGTTCGGCACCCATTTGAACGAGGTGCGGCCCTTCTCGTTCAGCTTGCCGCGGGGGCTGTCGTAGAAGAAGGGGCAGTGGTCGGAGGAGAAGGTCTGGAACACGCCCTGTTTCAGGCCCTCCCAGATCGCCTTCTGGCTGTCGGTATCGCGCGGCGGCGGCGAGCACACATACTTGGCGCCCGACATGTCCATGTTCAGGCCCTTCATGTCGTCCTCGGTGAGGGTGATGTATTGCGGGCAGGTCTCCGCATAGACCTTGAGGCCGCGCTGGCGCGCCCAGCGGATCTGCTCCATCGCCTCGCGGCCGGAGACGTGGACGATCATGATCGGCACGTCGAGCAGTTCGGCATGGCTGATGGCGCGATGGGTGGCCTCGCGCTCGATCACCTGCGGCCGCGACGGCCCGTGATAATAGGGCGCGGTCTTGCCGGCCGCCTCCAGCCGCTCGGTCAGGAAGCGGATGTTGTCGTAGCCCTCGGCATGGACCATCACCAGAGCCTGTTCGCGGCGCGCCACGTCGAAGACCTCGAGCAGCTGGCGGTCCGAGAGGACGAGGTCGTCATAGGTCATGAAGACCTTGAACGAGGTGCAGCCGTCGGCGAACAGGGCGGGAAGCTCCTGGTTCAGCACGGTCGGCGTCGGGTCCGAGACGACGAGGTGGAAGCCGTAGTCGATATAGGCCTTGCCCTCGGCCTTCCGGTGATAGTCGCTGACGCAGGCGCGCAGGGACTCGCCCTTCACCTGCATGGCGAAGGGGATGATGGTGGTGTTGCCGCCGGCCGCCGCCGAGCGCGTGCCGCTCTCGAACCCGTCGGCCATGGTGACGTCCGGACCCGAGGGCTGGTCGAGATGGACGTGGCTGTCGATGCCGCCGGGCATGACGATGAGACCGGAGGCGTCGATGGTGCGGGCCGCCTCGGTGATGTTTTCCGCCAGCAGGGCCACCTTGCCGTTCTTGATGCCGACGTCGCAGCGGATCGTGTCGGAGGCCGTGACGACGGTGCCGCCGCGGATGGCGAGGTCGATATCGAGCATGAGGCGGGTCCCCGGAAGGTCTCGTTTGCGGCGCTTCGCGCAGCGACCGAGGCACCGCATTTTGAGCCGGCCGTCAAGCCCGCGAGCCGACGCGTCTCCGTCGGACAAATGCATGCTGCGGCGCGAAGAATCGCCGCCTGCACCGGCGGAGGTTAACTCAGGGTTAACCTTTCCCC
This sequence comes from Pseudomonadota bacterium, assembly GCA_023416965.1. Lineage (GTDB taxonomy): Bacteria > Pseudomonadota > Alphaproteobacteria > Rhizobiales > Phreatobacteraceae > Phreatobacter. Next base: position 4,049 of record JAEZGJ010000183.1, read on the forward strand.
TTTATCAAGGAAATCGTTCAGTTCGCTGGACGCGAGTGGCTCCTGTCCACTCTGTTTGACGCCTCCCTGTATTCCACTTCAAGGCCGCCTCCGGGCGGCCTTTTTTTGTGCGCCGCGCCGCCCGCGCACATGCCGCCTTGGCAGCGCCGCGATTTCGTCGTCTGATGGCTGGGAGGCCGTCCGGCTGTCCCGTCGCGGGACGGCGCGGGATGGCACCGCCCTTGCTGCGTCGGACCTGAAATCGCCTGCCGGCCGCCCGTTTACCTTTCCTTAAGCAAAAGCTTTACAGGAGCGCGGGTACGGCGGCACACACGGGTCCTGAGGGAGTTGTTGCGTGATGTCGCATGAGAGCGTTCCGTCCATGGCCGAGCCGACCGTCGCCTTCGGGGCGCGCCTCGCCAGTTCCCCCGCCTTCAAGGACCTGTTCCGGGACGGCATGAGCCTCGTGGAGGAGACGGCCGCCTATCTCGACGGCCCCGGCCGCGAGGAGAGCCGCGCCCTCGAGCGCGGGCCCGCCCTCGCCTACGCCACCGAGAGCATGCGCCTCACCACCCGCCTGATGCAGCTCGCCTCCTGGCTGCTGCTGCAGCGCGCCGTGAACGAGGGCGAGCTCACCCAGGAACAGGCCGCGCAGGAGAAGTCCAAGGTGCGCCTGTCCTCCGTCGGTGCGCCGACCCCGGCCTCCATCATCGACGAACTGCCGCCCTCGCTCGGCGTGCTGATCGGCAAGGCCATGCGGCTGCAGGAGCGCATCGTCCACATGGACCGCGTGCTCTTCTCGCAGCAGGCGGCCGAGGCCGAGGCCCAAGTCAACGCCATTTCCGGCCAGATCGACCTTCTGGCGAGCGCTTTCGGCATCCGTCGCTGATCAAAGGTCCGGCGCGCTGGATTTCGGCGTGCCGCCCGCCTATAAGTCGCGCCGACCTGTAGCCGGCGCTCTGCGCGGCGCGCTTTTCGACTGCGCCCCCGACACCGGCTGACCACCGCCGAGAGGGGCATATGGCCGGGCATTCACAGTTCAAGAACATCATGCACCGCAAGGGCCGCCAAGACGCGGCTCGTTCGAAGCTGTTCGGCAAGCTGGCGCGCGAGATCACCGTGGCGGCCAAGATGGGCCAGCCGGACCCGGCCATGAACCCGCGCCTGCGCGCCGCCATTCTCGCGGCCCGCGCCGAGAACATGACCAAGGACACGATCCAGCGGGCGATCAACAAGGCCACCGCCGGCGACGGCGAGAACTACGACGAGATCCGCTACGAGGGCTACGGCCCGGGCGGCGTCGCCGTCATCGTCGAGGCGCTGACCGACAACCGCAACCGCACCGCCTCGGAAGTGCGTTCCTACTTCACCAAGTCCGGCGGCAACCTCGCCGAAACCGGGGCCGTCTCCTTCATGTTCGACCGGGTCGGCACGATCGAGTTCGCCGCCGACAAGGCCTCCGCCGACGACATGCTCGAGGCCGCCATCGAGGCGGGCGCCGAGGACGTCGTCTCCTCCGAGACGGGCCACGAGATCACCACCGCAGCCGACGCCCTCGCCGAGGTGGCGAAGGCGCTGGAAGCCAAGTTCGGTGAGCCCAGCAAGACCGCGCTGACCTGGAAGCCGCAGACCGCCGTCGCCGTCGACGACGAGACCGGCGAGAAACTGCTGCGGCTGATGGACAATCTCGACGAGAACGACGACGTGCAGAACGTCTATTCGAACTTCGAGCTGTCGGAAGCGCTGATGGCGAAGATGGGCGGCTGAGGCCGGACCTCTAGCGCAGCAGCCTGTCGAGCAGCGGCAGGCTGGTGAGCGCCGCGGTGGCGATCACCGCGAAGGCGACCGGGCGGAACATCCTGGGGTCGGCCCGCTCGAACAGCAGCGAGCCGATCCCGATGCCGACGCCGTAGGGGACGATGGTCCAGGCGGCGCCGCGGAAGACCTCGGGCGTGTAGATGCCGGCGAGGGCCAGCAGGCTCATGGACAGGACCGAGGCTGGCACGAAGAAGGCCACCGACGAGCCGCGCACGCCGGCATTGTGGCTCGGTCCCGCCAGCCAGAACAGCGACAGCACCATGCCGCCGAGGCTGGCAAGGCCCGAGATGAGCCCCGAGGCGACACCAGTCCCGAGCGTGGCGGGAAGGCCGGGCGAGCGTTCGATGCGGCCGACGGTGAGCAGCAGCGTCAGCACCAGCACGATGGAGAGCGAAGTGACCCAGCGCACCGGCGTCGGGTCGATGGTGACGAGGAGCCAGACTCCCAGCGGCAGGCCCACCACATAGCCGACGAAGAGCGGGCCGATCTCGCCCCAGCGGGCGTGCCGCCAGGTGGAGCGGATCATGGCGAGCTGCAGCACCGCGTCGATGATCGACATGATGCCGATGGCGGCTTTCGGACCGAGATAGGCGCCCGCCACCGGCATGAAGATCATGGCCGAGCCGAAGCCGGTATAGCCGCGCACCGTACCCGCGAAGAAGGCGGCGATGACGACGGCGATCGGCGGCGGGGAGCCGAGGGCGGCGAGGAGGTCCAAGGGGGAGGCCTTCGTGCGTTTCCGGACTTTTCCCGTCGCTTACGGGGATTTTCTCTCCGCTGGAACAGGCGCCTGCGCGGGGCGGGCCTGCGCTTGGGCTAGACTTCACCCATGAGTTCCACGATTCGCATCCTCGGCATCGATCCGGGCCTCCGCCGCACCGGCTGGGGCGTCATCGACGTGACCGGCAACCGCCTCGCCTTCGTCGCCTGCGGCACGGTCACCTCCGACGACAAGGCGGAGCTCGGGTCCCGCCTCGCCCAGTTGCACCGGGGCATCGCCGACGTTCTCGCCGCCTGGTCTCCCGACGAGGCGGCGGTCGAGCACACCTTCGTCAACAAGGACGCCGGCGCGACACTGAAGCTCGGCCAGGCCCGCGGCATCGCCATGGTGGTGCCGGCGCTGGCGGGAATCCCGGTGGCCGAATACGAGCCCAACAAGGTCAAGAAGTCGGTCGTCGGCGCCGGTCACGCCGAGAAGAACCAGATCCACATGATGATCGGCATCCTGCTGCCGAAGGCCGATCCGAAGACGATGGACGCCGCAGACGCTCTCGCCATCGCCATCACCCACGCCCATCACCGCCTTCCGGCGGGACGGCGGTGAAGGGCCCTCAGACCGTCAGGACGATCTTGCCGACATGGGTGCTGCCCTCCATCCGGGCATGGGCCTTCGAGGCCTCGGCCAGCGGATAGGTGGAATCCATCACCACCTGGACCTTGCCGCTCTCCAGCAGCGGCCAGACCTTTTGCCGCAGCGCGTCGGCGAGCGCGGCCTTGAAGGCGATGTCGCGGATGCGCAGCGTCGAGCCGGTGAAGGTGACGCGCTTCAGCATGATCCAGCGGATGTCGGCCTTGATCTCCGAGCCGTGCAGGAAGGCGATCTGCACGATGCGCCCGTCGACGGCGACGCAGTCGAGGTTCTTCTGCACGTAGTCGCCGCCCACCATGTCGAGGATCAGGTTGGCGCCGCGCTTGCCCGTGATCTCGTTCACCGCCGCGGTGAAGTCGGCGGTGCGATAGTTGATGGCATGGTCGGCGCCGAGCGCCTTCGCCGCCTCGCACTTGTCGTCCGAGCCCGCCGTGGTGATGACGGTGGCACCGAAGGCCTTGGCGAGCTGGATGGCGGTGACGCCGATGCCCGACGTGCCGCCGTGGATCAGGATGGTCTCGCCGGCTTTCAGGCCGCCGCGGTCGAAGACGTTGGACCAGACGGTGAAGAAGGTCTCCGGAATGCCCGCTGCCTCGACCAGGGAAAGGCCCGCCGGCACCGGCAGCGCGTTGGTCTCGTGCACCACGGCATATTCGGCATAGCCGCCGCCGGCGACGAGCGCGCAGACCTTGTCGGAGACCTTGAAGCGGGTGACGCCCTCCCCGCAGGCCACCACCTCGCCCGAGAATTCGAGGCCGGGAATGTCGGGGGCGCCCTTCGGCGGCGGATAGCCGCCGGAACGCTGCAGCACATCCGGGCGGTTGACGCCGGCCGCGGCGATCTTCACCAGCAGCTCGCCGGGACCGGGCACCGGCACCGGCCGCGTCTGCGGCACCAGAGCGTCAGGGCCGCCCGGGACGGGAATGGCGATGGCGGTCATGGTCGGGGGGATGGCGGTCATCGGGAGGTCCGGTTTCGACAGCAGGGGGTGAGACGGTGTAGCCTCTGGCCAGGTCCAATGCCAGTCTGCGAGGAGGAAGCCATCATGTTCGACGACGACCTGAAGCCGCGGCCGAAGCCCCCCGCCCATGTGCTCGGCCAGGACCTGTCGGCCCTGTCGGTGCATGAACTGGCCGAGCGCATCGCCCTCCTCAAGATCGAGATTGCTCGCCTTGAGGCCGACATGGGCGCCAAGGAGGCGAGCAAGTCGGCTGCCGCCAGCGTCTTCAAGTTCTGATCAGGCGCGGGAGGCCCGCGGCAGGCCGTCCTCGCCAAGCGCCACCCGGACACGCTCGCCGATGGAAAGCCCGGCCTCGCTCCGGCACATGATGCGCGGCCCCTCGTCGAGCGTCACCAGGGCGATGCCGTAGCCGCCGGGAACGTCGAGTTCGGGCAGCGGCGCGCGCAGCACGGTGGTCACCGACCAGATCGTGCCCCCTCCCCCCGCCTCGGCTTCGCCCACTGACAGGGAGCCGCAGGCGGGGCAGGCAGCCCGCCGGAACTGCCAGGACCGGCCGCAGGCGCCGCAGGATTGGATGACCACGCCGCTCATGCCGTCCGCTCCAGCACGAAGCCGGCATGGCTGGAGAAGACGCCGCCGTCGGCATGGCAATAGGCGAGCGGCGCATCCGCCACCTGGCGTTCGCCCGCCTCCCCGCGCATCTGCCTGACCACCTCCACCACATGGGCGAGAAAGCCGGCGACGCCGGGATGGCCGTAGGACATCAGCCCGCCATGCAGGTTGAGCGGATAGCTCCCTCCCCGGGAGAAGCGTCCATCACGGGCCGCCGGCCCCGCCTGTCCGGGAGCGGCGAAGCCGAGCGCCTCGAGGAAGATTGCCAGCGTGGCAGTGAAACTGTCGTAGAGGCCGAGGAGGCGCATGTCCTCTGCCTTGCGGCCGGCGGTCTCGAAAGCCTGCGCGGCCGCAAGCTTCGCACCGAGCCCGAGGTCGTCGGGCATTTCCGAGACGTGCTGATGGGTATGGGCCTCGCCCCAGCCGGCAAGCCGAAGGGCCGGCCCCTTCAGGGGTTCGGCCGAGACGATCACCGCCGCCGCGCCGTCGGAGATCGGGCAGCAGTCGAGGAATTTCAGCGGCATGGCGATGGGCTTCGAGGCCATGACGTCGGCGACCGTCACGGGCTTCGTCAGTTGCGCGCCTGGATGGGCCGCGGCATGCCTGCGCATCAGCACCGCGAGCTCTGCGAGGTCGGCCTGGCCGGCCCCGGTTGCGAAGAGATGACGGGCCGCCACCAGCGCGTAATAGGCGGGGATGGAGGCGCCGAGCGGCACCTCGTGGACGGGATGGCCGACGCCCGCCAGCGTCTTCACCGCATCGTCGCGGCTCTGGCCCGTGAGCCGGTTCTCGCCCCCCACGACGAGAACGTGACGGCAGGCGCCGGCGGCGATGAGGTGGCGGGCGAGGATGATGCCGACCGCGCCCGTCGCCCCGCCGACCTGCGCCTGGTGGGCATGGCGGGGACGGATGGCGAGCCGCTCCGCCATGACCGTGCCCATCATCAGGTGCGGATAGGTCGTGGCATAGCCGGAGACGAGCCCGTCCACGGCCTCGCGCGGCAGGCCGGCATCGGCGAGCGCCGACAGCGCCGCCTCCTCCATCAGGTCGACGGGGCCGCGGCCCGGATGTTTGCCGAAGGCCGTGACGGCGACGCCAGTTAGATAGGCCATGCGCCCTGCCGGATCAGGCGGGCTCGGCTTCCAGCACGATGCGGCCGGCGACCTTGCCGGCCTCCAGGTCGTGCAGCGCCTCGTTGACCTGGCTCATCGGTCGCGTGTCGATCGGGGTGGGCGGGGGCTTCACCG
>JAEZGJ010000091.1 GCA_023416965.1 Pseudomonadota bacterium
TGTTTATAAGACCCCGGCCCCCCCCGGGCGCCCACGAGCGCCGCCGCGACCGGCATTCTGCGCGCCGCCGAGGGCGCGCAGTCCGGCGCCGAGATCGAACTGCGCCGCAGCGCTGCGGACGTCGTAGGTGACCAGCGTCGCCGTCCCGAACAGGGCGGCGACGAGACCTGCGAGGACGCGGCTCCTGGGCGTGCGGGTGCTGGACATGGGACCTCTCAAGGCAGATCGGCAGCCTGCCTTAGGGCCGGTTTGTTTCCAACACGCGTCGGCATGGCCCCCGCAATATTGCGGGCGGCGGCGCTGCCACGCTCACAGGTAGGGGGGTGTGCAGGCGCTGACGACTTCGCACGGGACGTCGCCGGGATTGCGGAAGCGGTGCGGCCGCGTGCTGTCGAAGAGATAGGCTTCGCCGGCCTTCAGCACCCGCACCTCGTCGCCCACCGTCACCTCCAGCGCGCCGGATATGACGATCCCCCCCTCACGCGAATGGTGGGAAAGCATGTCCGCGCCGGTGTCGGCGCCCGGCTCGTAGCGCTCGTGCAGGATTTGCAGGTTGTGGGCATGGGCGTCGCCGATCTGCCGGAACATCATCCGCCCCGCCCCCTGCTGCATGGAACCCGGCAGGACCGAGGTGAGGTCGACCAGTTCCCCGGCGGCGAAGAAGACCTTGTCGGCGCTTGGCCGCGGCGGCGTGAAGAAGTCGACGAAGCTGATGGCCAGCCCATCCAGCACCTTCCGTAGCGAGGCCACGGAGGGGCTGGACTTGTTCTGCTCGATGGTGGCGATGAGCCCGTGCGGCACGCCGGCCCGAGACGCCAGGTCGCGTTGCGACAGGCCTGCCCCGACCCTGAGTTCCCGCAGCCGCGATCCGACGTCGAAATCCACCCCACATGCCTCCCGTTGCCCTCAGGCCAACATAGTTGCCCTGCATTTTCCCGTCTGCTCAAAATTTTGAGCGGGCGATACTGATCCGACTTCCGCCGTGGATCGAACCGGAGAGCCGCCATGTCCAGGAACACCGCCCTCGCGACCCGCCAGCATGAGGCCGTCCCGCGTGGCGTCGCCACCAAGGGCATCTACGCGACGCGCGCCGAGAACGCGACGCTGTGGGACGCGGACGGCAAGGAATATATCGACTTCGCCGCCGGAATCGCCGTGCTCAACACGGGCCATCGCCACCCGTCCATCATGCAGGCGGTGCGCGACCAGCTCGAGTCCTTCACCCATACCAGCTTCAACGTCGCTCCCTACGAAAGCTACATCGCGCTCGCGGAGCGTCTGAACAAGCTCACGCCCGGCGACTTCGCCAAGAAGACGCTGCTCGTCACAACCGGCGTCGAGGCGGTCGAGAACGCTGTCAAGGCGGCGCGGCACTTCACCGGGCGCTCCGCCATCGTCGCCTTCTCGGGCGCCTTCCACGGCCGCACGATGATGGGCATGGCGCTGACGGGGAAGGTTCAGCCCTACAAGAAGGGCTTCGGCCCGATGCCCGGCGACGTCTATCATGTCACCTTCCCCAAGACCTATCACGGCCTCGACACGGCCGCCGCCATGGCCAACCTGAAGCAGCTCTTCGCGGCCGATGTCGAGCCGGCGCGGGTCGCCGCCATCATCGTCGAGCCGGTGCAGGGCGAGGGCGGCTTCTATGTCGCGCCCTTCGACTTCCTGCGCGAGCTTCGGGCCGTCTGCGACCAGCACGGTATTCTTCTGATCGTCGACGAAATCCAGACCGGCATCGCCCGCACCGGCCGCATGTTCGCCATGGAGCATGCCGGGGTCGTCCCCGACATCGTCACCATGGCCAAGGGACTCGGTGGCGGCTTCCCGCTCTCCGCCGTCACCGGCCGCGCCGACGTGATGGATTCCGCCCAGGTCGGCGGCCTCGGCGGCACCTATGCCGGCTCCCCGGTCGCTGTCGCTGCCGCCCATGCCGTGCTCGACGTCATCGAGAAGGAAGACCTCTGCGCCCGCGCCGCCAGGATCGGTGACATGATGCAGTCGCGTCTCAAGGACATGGCCAAGCGCAACACCTTCAACTGCATCGGCGATGTCCGTGGCCTCGGCGCCATGGTCGCGTTCGAACTGGTCAAGGACCGCGAGACCCGCGAGCCGGACGCTGCGCTGACCAATGCGCTCATCGCCAAGGCGGAGGAGCATGGCCTCATCCTGCTGTCCTGCGGGCCCGATGCCAATGTCATTCGCCTGCTCGCGCCGCTGACCATTCCCGAGGACCAGGTCAAGAAGGGCCTCGACATCATCGAGCAGTCGCTCGCCGCCGTCGTCGCGGCCTGACTCGTCTGCCACGCGTCCGGGGCCCCTGCGGCTCCGGACCACCCCTTCCCGCGCATTTTGAGACGCCGACGTTAACCGGATGTTCTGGGCAGCGGCCTTACCAAGGGTTGTTGGCCTTGGGAGCGGCGTGTGGGCGTGGCGCGGAGTGAATTGGCCGTTCGGGTAGATCGCAGCGGCCGGACCGCATCGCGCCCCAGCGTCGATTACCGCGAGATTGCGCTGGAATCGGTCGATCACGGCTTCTGCGTCTTCGATTCCAGCCTGACCATCCGCCTTTCCAACCGCAGGATGCTGGACCTGTTCGGCATGCCCGAGGAGGTCGCCAGCGTCGGCGCCTCCATGTACGGCCTGCTTCGCTACAGCGCCGAGCAGGACCGCCTCGAAGGCGTTCCTCTGGAACGGGCCTGGGCCGAGCGCCTCGGGCTTCTGGCGCGAGGCGAGCCCTTCTCGCGCCGCGAGCGCTTCGCCGATGGCCGTGTCGTCCAGATCAGCTACCAGCCGGCTCCGGAAGGCTGCTGGGTCGCGATCCATCACGACATCACCGCCCAGCAAAGGCTGGAGGACGAACTCCGCTCGCAGGCCACCATCTTCCGGGAGGCCCTGGAGAACATGTCGCACGCCCTGGCCGTCTTCGATGCCTCGAAGCGGCTCGTGGTCTGCAACAGCCGCTATCCCGCGATGTACGGCTTCCAGCCGGGAGAGGTCACTCCCGGCATCACCTTGAAGCAGATCTTCGCGCTCGGGCTGGAAAAGGGCATCTACGGCGGCGCCACGCTGGAAGAGCTCATAGACGAGGCCGATCGAAACATTGCCGCCGGCAAGGAGGTCGCCCGTCGCCGCCGCCTGCCCGATGGCCGCTGGATCCACACCCGCTCGCGCGCCACTCCCAACGGCGGCTGGGTCTTCACCGCCGAGGACTTCACCGAGCGGGAACTCGCCATCCAGGCCCTCAACGAACAGCATCAGCGCTTCGACGCAGCGCTGAACGCCATGCCGCAGGCGCTGTGCATGTTCGACGCAGACCACCGTCTCATCGTCTGCAACACCAATTACGTTACGCTCTTCCGGGCCGATCCGGAGGTGGTCAAGCCCGGCATCAGCCTGCGTGAGATATTCGAACACGGCGTCCAGCTCGGCAGCTATCCCGGCATGACGGCCGACGACCTCGTCGCAAGGCGTCTCGAGGCGGTGGCCCGAGCCGACGGCAAGGCCTACGACCAGCCGATGACCGACGGTCGCATCATCGCGGTCTCCATCGAGGCCATGGAGGGTGGTGGCTGGCTCGGGATGTTCGAGGACGTCACCGACCGCCGCCGCGCCGAGCGCGAGCGCGCCCTGGCGGTCACGACCATGCTCGAGCAGAACATCCTGATGGATGCGACGCTGGAGAGCATGGCGCAGGGCCTCTGCGTCTACGACCGCGACTTCCGGATCGTCGTACTCAACCGCCGCTACCGCGACATTTACGGCCTCGGCGAGGACGAGGTCCGCCCCGGCATGTCCATGCGCGAGGTCATCGGCCGCAGCGTCGCCAAGGGAGCGCATGTGGCCGGCAAGTCCGCAGACGCGGTCTACGACGACTTCGTCCGCACGCTCATCGACAATCAGGAGCCCGTTCTCCAGCGTCATCTCGCTGACGGCCGCATCATCGCGGTGAGGGCCCAGCCCATGGCGAATGGCGGCTGGGTCGCCACCTTCGAGGACATCACCGCTCAGGAGCGCGCCGCCCTCGCTCTGCGCGAGCAGCACCGCCGCTTCGACGCGGCGCTCAACAACATGGCGCACGGTTTGTGCATGCTCGACGAGGAGCTCAACCTCATCGTCTGCAATACCCGTTACCTCGACATGTACGGGATGTCGCCGGACGTCGTGCGCCCCGGCGTCACCATGCGGACCATCGTGGAGCACAGCATCGCGCTGGGAAATTACACCGAGGCGACCCCTGACGAGCTCCTCCAGAGCTATTTCGAACGTCTCAGGAACGGCGATTTCCTGTCGCACCGGCGGCTCGCCGACGGACGCATCTTCAAGGTGCTCTACCATCCCATGCCCCACGGCGGCTGGGTGGCCGTCCACGAGGACGTGACGGAGCGGCGCAAGGCTGAGGAGCACATCGTCCACCTGGCCCACCACGATTCGCTCACCGGGCTGCCGAACCGCGTGCTGTTCCGGCAGCGCATGACCGAGGGTCTGGAGGACGTCGCCCGTTCCGGTGCCCCCATGGCGCTGCTCTGCCTCGACCTCGACCATTTCAAGTCGATCAACGACACGCTGGGCCACCCGGTGGGCGACGGCCTCCTGACGATTGTGGCCGAGCGGCTGGGGCAGGCGGTCGCCGGTGCCGGGACCATCGCTCGGCTCGGGGGTGACGAGTTCGCCATCCTGTTGCACCGCGCCGGCCACGACGAGGCCGAGATGCTCGCACGTCGCCTGGTGCGCGACATGTCCGAACCCTTCGTGGTCGAGGGCCACGTGATCAATTCGGGCATCAGTGTCGGCATCGCCCTCGCTCCCCGCGACGCCGCGACGGGAGACCATCTGATGAAGGCAGCCGATCTCGCCCTTTACCGGGCGAAGTCGGAAGGTCGGGCCATGTTCCGCTTCTTCGAGCCGCAGATGAGCGAGCGGCTCGAGGCGCGCCGCCACCTCGAACTTGACCTCAGGCAGGCTCTGCAAACCAACGAATTCCATCTCGTCTTCCAGCCGCAGGTCGCCAGCGCCGACCTTGGCCTCGCCGGATTCGAAGCGCTGATCCGCTGGGATCACGCCTTCCGCGGCGCGGTGCCGCCTGCCGACTTCATCCCGCTGGCGGAGGAGACCGGCCTGATCCGTCCTCTGGGCGATTGGGTGCTCGGGGAGGCCTGCACCGCGGCCGCCCGCTGGCCCGATGCAATTCAGGTCGCGGTCAACCTGTCCCCGATCCAGTTCAAGGACCGCTCGCTTGTGGCGACCGTCCGCCGTGCCCTCGAGGAAAGCGGCCTCAGACCCGGACGCCTCGAACTGGAGATCACCGAAGCCGTGCTCCTGCAGCGTGACGACGTCACAATCGCCATGCTGCACGAGCTGCGTGCCCTCGGCGTGCGCATCGCCATGGACGATTTCGGCGTCGGATATTCCTCGCTCAGCTACCTGCGCAGCTTCCCTTTCGACAAGATCAAGATCGATCGTTCCTTCGTCGCCGATCTCGGCCAGAGTCGCGACAACGTCGCCATCGTCCGGGCCATGGCGGACCTGGGCGCCAGCCTCGGCATCGAGACGACTGCCGAGGGAGTGGAGACCGAGGATCAGCTCGCAATCGTGCGCAGTTGCGGTTGCACCCACGTTCAGGGCTATCTCGTCAGCGCCCCGCGGCCGGCCCCGGAGCTGCCGGCGCTCATCGCCTCCCTCGCTGCGGGCCGAAGGGCCGGCTGAGGGCGATCAAAGGCCTGCGGGACGTTTGCCCGCGGCCCACGCCGCGTGGTCGATGCGCTCCAGGCCGAACACCTCCTGCTGGCGCGCATAGAGGTTGCCGAACAGGCGGCCCACCGGGCGGTAGCGCGCCATGTCAACGTTGAAACGCTCGTCCATGACGTCCTCGCGCACGTGGACGTGCAGCACCCGCCCGATGAGGAGTTCGCGCTGCGGCCCGAAATTCAGCGAAAGTTCGCGCACGCATTCGAGTGCGGCCGGCGCTTCGGCGATACGGGGCGGGCGCACCTTTTCCGACGCCGCGGTCGTCAGGCCGACGGCACTCACCTCCGACACCCCGGCGGGAAAATCGGTGGCGCAGGCGTTCATCGCGTCCGCCAGCGGCTCGTCGACGAGATTGACCACGAATTCGCCGGTCGCCGCGACGTTGCGCGTCGTGTCCTTCGGGGAATGGTCCGCCTTGTGCTGCAGGCCGAGCACGACGAGCGGTGGCGCTTCGGAGAAGACGTTGAAGAAGGAAAAGGGCGCGGCATTGACCGCACCCTCCCGGTCCATGGTGGAGACCAGCGCGATCGGTCGCGGCACGACCAGGGAGCAGAGGATCTTGTAGACCCGGTCGTCGGCCAGGCTGTCGAGGGCGATGGATCGCATGGGGCTTTATCCGAAGGGGCGTCGGGGTCTCAGCTGGAATAGGGCGATCGCTCGACCCACACCTCGATCTCCTTAGGACCGTTGCGCTCGAACACCAAGGTCAGCGGGAAGCGGTCTCGCACCTTCAGCGGACGCACCAGGCCGGTCAGCAGGATGTGCGGGCCGTCGATGCGCATGCCGATCGGGCGGCGCGGGACGATGTCCCAGCGTGCTGCCGGAGGCTGGCCGGCCGCCGGTACGAAGTGTACCGCCTCCGCCGCCGGCGACCGGGCCGAGACCAGGGCGTCGGGCCGGTCTTGCACGACGGCCAGCGGCATGAACGCGCGGGTGGTCGGCGCCTCGGATGGCAGGCACCAGGCGTGGCCGATCATCAGGTCGCCATGGCGATAGGAATGAGCGAGGGCCTCGCCCGCGGCGATCGCCGCGGGAAGGGCGAGGATCGTTCGACGACTGATCGCGGACATCAGTGCCTCGGTGCGCCGTGGCCGTGGCCACCTGAGGGACCTGGAGCGCCCACGGGGGCGACGCTGTAGTCGATGATCACCGTCCCTGCCTTCTCGAACACCAGTGTGCCGCGCAGCGGCGCGCCGGTGCGGATCTGCTGCGACAGGTCCATGAACATCATGTGGTAGCCGCCGGGCCGCAGCTCGACCGTCCCGCCCGCGGGAATTTCGATGCCGCCGCGCACCTCGCGCATGCGCATGACGCCGTCCACCGTCGCCATCTCGTGCACCTCGACGCGGGGCGCGCCGGGAAAGGTGCCGCCAATGAGGCGGTCCGCCGTCGCGCCGGTGTTGCGGATCACCATGAAGCCGCCGGCGACCCTCGCGCCGCCGGGCGTCGCGCGGGTCCAGGGCGCCTCGACGACAAGGGGCCCGGCGTGGAAGGTCGCGGCGCCCTGAGTCTGGCCCACGTCCGGGGCAAGGGGAAGGATGGCGGCCGCAGCCGCGAGAAAAAATCGTCTGTTCATGGATCATGTCCCGATGGGAGGAGAGGGCGTGGCGGCGTCAGGCGGCGGCCGGCGGCGCTCTCGGGGCATGATCGAAGGTGGGCCGATGCGGGACGCGCGGGGCCTGCACCAGGGCTGCGGCGGCCTGCCCGATCGCGGCGGGCAGCGGCCGCGCCACGGCGGTCGGGCGAGTGCCGGCATCACCGGATGCCGCGGCCCGGCAATGGTCGTCGCAGGGCGCAGGATCTCCGGGTGTGCCCCTGTCCGTTCCGGGGACGCAGAGATCCGCCTGCAGCGCAGCGGCGGCGAGGCGGTGGGCCCCCGCCGCACGGGAGAGCAGCCCGTCCGCAGGTAGGGCGAGGGCGAGCAGCAGGGCGAGGGCAAGGCGCAGGTGGCGCATGGGGCCTTTTACGGGCCGCCGCCGCGCGGATCAATGAGGGGAACGGTCGTCAGCGCCGCTGCGGCGCGGTGGCCGGCGGGGCTTGTGGCGCAGCGGGGGCCGGCACCTGTCCCTGGACCACCGGAGCGGATTGCTTGCAGTCCGTCAGCCAGACGTCATAGACGGCGTGCTCGACGCCCGAGAGGCCGGGGCTCGCGGCGAACATCCAGCCGCCGTAGATGCGGCGGACCTCGCCGGTCAGCGTCACCTCGTCCACCTCGACGAAGGAGGTGGTCTGCGGCGTCTCGGTCGGCGGACGCGTGTAGCAGACGCGCGGCGTCACCTGGAGCGCGCCGAACTGGACCGTCTCGTCGATGGCGACGTCGAAGCTGATGATGCGGCCGGTGATCTTGTCGAGGCCGGAGAAGACCGCAGTCGGGTTGGAGATGCGCTGGCGCGGCGGCGCGATCACCGTCTCGTCGGGCGCGGGTGCCACCGTCTCCCCGGGCAGGGCCTGGCGCCTCTCACGCGGCGCATCGGGCTGGGACGGCGGCGTATCGGAGGGGGCCGCAGGTCGGGCCGGTCGGGAAGGACGCGGCGCCGGGGCCGCCTGGCCGGGCGGAGGGGGGCGCTGCTGCGTCGTCGGCGGCGGGCCGAGCTGGAGCTGGGCGAAGGCGGGAGCGCCGGCGGGCGGAACCGCGGAGGGGGCGAGGACGGCGAGCCCCGTCAGCGCCGAGAGGATCCAAATCTTGTTCGCCAAGGCCTGTTCTAACGTCCCTGTTGCCGGGCCAGTCCCGCATGGGCCGGACCGGTCCGGCGTCGGGCGCTCACTATCGCCGCGAAAATGGCGGAACCGTGCCGCTTCGGCGGTCGGGCCGCGGGCGTTCGGCCCCGGGGGCCCGGGCGGGGTATAGG
>JAEZGJ010000255.1 GCA_023416965.1 Pseudomonadota bacterium
AGCCTGAGCGCCGCCGCCGCATCCGACGAGCCGCCGCCGAGGCCCGCCGCGACCGGCAGCCGCTTGACGAGGGTAAAGGTGCCACCCGGCAGGCCGGGCATGCGCTCGGCCAGAAGCCGCGCCGCCGTGAGCACGAGGTTGTCGGCGGCGGGCCCGGCGTCCCCCGCCGTGCGGCCGCGCACCACCAGCGAGAAACCCGCCCCTCCGGGCGCGAAGCGCAACTCGTCGCCGGCCGCCGCAAAGACGACGAGGCTTTCGAGGTCGTGATAGCCGTCGGCACGCCGTCCCCTGACGGCGAGCGTCAGGTTCACCTTGGCGGGCGCGCGCGCGGTGAGGCCAGGCGGCATGAACCGGAGCCGGAAGGGGTCAGTTCGGCTTGGGCGCCGGCCCCTCGCCGGTATTGCGGCTGGTCTGGACGGGACTGTCGGTCAGGCCGTTCGCGATCTTGTCGAGGATGCGCGGCAGGTCGTCCGGCTCCGGCTTGAGGTCGCGGGCATGGTTCCACTGGAACCTCGCCTCGAGTTCACGGCCCGCCTTCCAGTAGGCGTCGCCGAGATGGTCGTTGATCACCGGATCCTCCGGCTTCAGCTCGATCGCCCGCTCGAGTTCGGCCACCGCCTCCTCGTAGCGGCCCATGCGGTAATAGGCCCAGCCGAGGCTGTCGACGATATAGCCGTCCTCCGGCGTCAACTCGACCGCCTTGCGCACCAGCGCGAGCCCTTCTTCCAGGTTGATGCCCTGGTCGACCCAGGAATAGCCGAGATAGTTCAGCACCTGCGCCCGCCCGCGGACATTGTTCTCGGGGATGAGCTCCAGCGCCTTCTTCAGGTCCGCCTCCGCCTTGGCCCACTGCTTGGTGCGCTCGTAGGCGATGCCGCGGAAGTAGAAATAGATCCAGTGCTGCGGGCCTGGATCGGAGATCAGGGCCAGCGCCTTCGTATAGGTCTCGGCCGCCTCGCCGAACATCTTGCGCGCGCGCTGGATATTGCCCAGCGCCTGCAGCGCCTCCAGATCCTGCGGGTTGCGGTCAATCAGCTCGGACAGCGCCTTGCGCGCCTCGTCCGTGCGGTCGAGCTGTTCGAGGTTCAGCGCCCGCTGAATCTGGGCGTTGCGGTAGAGCGGCGAGCTCTCCGGCATGGCCTCGAACACTGCGATCGCCCGGCGCGGCAGCTTGAGATATTCGTAGAGGTCGGCGAGCGACAGGATGGCCATGTCCTGCTGCGGCTCCAGCCAGCGGGCGAGCTGCAGGTAGATGAGGGCGAGGTCCTCGCCCCCCTGGCGCGACAGCGCCGAGCCGAGGCCGTAGAGCACCTCGGCGGCGCCAGCCTGGCTGGTGCGCACCAGCATCGGGAGCGAGCCGCCGGGCTGGCTCAGCCGCTCCTGCGCAGCGGCGATGATCGGATGGTTCGGAATGACCTTGTCATAGGCGGCGAAGATCTGCCGCGCCTCGTCGGCCGACTTGGCGCGCGAGGCCCAGCGGCCATAGGCGTCAACGATCCTGAGGATGGTCGGATCCTGTTTGTAGGCTTCCTCCAGCCGGCGGCCGGCATCGGCGCGGCGGCCCGCGGCGTCGAGGATCAGGCCGGCGTGGAAGTTCTTGAAGAGATTGTACCAGTCGGCGCCGGTGAGCCGGTCGAGCGCGGCGACGCCGGCCTGCGCGTCGCCGGAGCCGAGATGGGTCCAGCCGATGAGGAGGGCGGAGGTCAGGTCGGCATTGGCGCGTGGTGCCGCCGTCAGGTGGGTGCGGGCGGTCTGGAACTGCTTGGCCTTGATCGCCCGCATGGCGAGGGTGAGTCGCGCCAGCCGGTGGCCGCGGTCGATCTGGATCAGCCGCTCGGCGAGCGGGCTCGCCTCGTCGACATTGCCGTCGGCCAGCGTGGTGACGAAGGCGCGTTCGAGAATCTCGGTGTTGCGCGGATCCTGCCGCAGCGCCGCACGCCAATAGACCGAGGCCGCCGAGGTGTCGCGCACGTTGGAGGCGAGCCGCGCCGCCAGCACGTTGCCATAGACGGAGCCGCGCAGCGCATCGCGGAAGGTGGGGGTCGCCCCCAGCGGTTCGAAGCTCTGGTTGCGCCCCTGGGCGAGGCCCGGGGACACGACGGCGGTGGCGAGGGCGGCCGCTAGCGCGAGGACGCGGAAAGGGGTCTTGATCGTCACAATCGCTCTCTCGTCATTCCTCGGAGAAAAACGGCGCCGCACGCGAGAAAATGCGCCTGTCGGGTCGGCGGGGCATCGGTCCAGCATGCCTCCGAAGCCGGTGATCCGCAAGGAGACCTTGGCGGGCGAGTTGGGCGATGCCAAGGCAGATGGCGGTTTCGTGATCGTCGCGCGTCCGTCGGTCCCACGGTCCCGGCGAGGCTTGAAGCGGGGCCGGCGAGGCTTTAGCAGGGCGCGTGGGCGAGATTTTCGCCCGTTTCGGAACTCGCCTCATGGCCCTCTCGCCCGCCGACGAACTCCTGACGCTGCGCGACCTCGTCCGCTACGCCGTCACCCGCTTCGCCCAGGCGCGGCTGGTCTACGGCCACGGCACCACGACGGCGCTCGACGAGGCTGCCTTCATGATGCTGGAGGGCCTCTCCCTCCCCGTCGACGAACTCGGCCCCTGGCTGGAGGCGCGCCTCACGCGGCCCGAGCGCGAGCGGCTGATCGGCCTCATCGAGGCCCGCATCGCCACCCGCAAGCCGGCGCCCTATCTCGTCGGCCGCGCCTATATCCAGGGCGTGCCCTTCCGGGTCGACGAACGAGTCATCGTTCCGCGCTCCTATCTTGGCGAGATGATGATGACCGGCGCGCTCACCCAGGACGGCGCGGGCCCGATTCCCGATCCCTTCGAGGTGTCGAGCGTGCTCGACCTCTGCACCGGCTCGGGCTGCCTCGCCATCCTCGCCGCCATGGCCTATCCCAACGCCGCGGTCGATGCCGTCGACCTGTCGAAGGACGCGCTGGAGGTGGCGAAGCTCAACCTCGCGGACCATGACATGGAGGATCGGGTCCACCTCATCGCCGGAGACCTGTTCAAGCCGCTCGCCGGCCGCCGCTACGACCTCATCATCGCCAATCCGCCCTATGTGGCGAAGGCCGAGGTGGACGCCTTCCCCGCCGAATACCGGGCCGAACCTGTCATGGCCCATCTCGGCGGCCGCGACGGGCTCGACATCGTCCGCCGCATCCTTGCCGAGGCGGGCGACCATCTCACCCCCGATGGCGGCCTCATCTGCGAGATCGGAACCGGGCGCGACATCCTTGAAGCCGAATACGACCTGCCCTTCCTCTGGCTCGATTCGGCGGAGAGCGAGGGCGAGGTGTTCTGGCTGAGCGCGGCGGATCTGGTGGTGGAGTGAGCGACCGCGCGGCCTGTCCGGGGCTGCTTCGACGTCACCAGACCGGCGAGACGGATGGTCCGCTCACCAACCGCACGTCGCCTCAGCGCGCGAACTTCTTGTACTGGATGCGCTTCGGAATGGTCGAATCGATGCCGAGGCGACGCTTCTTGTCCTCCTCGTAGTCCTGGAAATTGCCCTCGAACCACTCGACGTGGCTGTCGCCCTCGAAGGCGAGGATGTGGGTGGCAATGCGGTCGAGGAACATGCGGTCGTGGCTGATGATCACGGCGCAGCCGGCATAATCCTCGAGGGCCTCTTCCAGGGCCCTGAGCGTGTCGACGTCGAGGTCGTTGGTCGGCTCGTCGAGAAGCAGCACATTGGCGCCGCGCTGCAGGATCTTGGCGAGGTGGACGCGGTTGCGCTCGCCGCCCGAGAGCTGGCCGACCTTCTTCTGCTGGTCGCCGCCCTTGAAGTTGAAGGCGCCGCAATAGGCGCGGGCGTTGATTTCGCGCTTGCCGAGATAGAGGATCTCGTTGCCGCCGGAGATCTCCTCGTAGACCGTCTTGCCGTCGGCGAGGGCATCGCGCGACTGGTCGACATAGCCGAGCTTGACGTTGTCGGCGATGATGATCTCGCCACCGTCCGGCTTTTCCTGGCCCGCGATCATGCGGAACAGCGTCGTCTTGCCGGCGCCGTTCGGTCCGATGACGCCGACGATGCCGCCGGGCGGCAGGCGGAACGACAGGTTGTCGATCAGGAGTTTGTCGCCGAAGGCCTTCGACAGGTCCTTGAACTCGATCACGTTGTTGCCGAGGCGCTCGGCGATGGGAATGATGATCTGGGCGGTCGTCGGGCCGGCCTCCGCCGCCTTCTTGACGAGTTCGTCATAGCGCTGGATGCGGGCCTTGTTCTTCGCCTGCCGCGCCTTCGGCGAGGAGCCCATCCACTCCGCTTCACGCTGCAGCGTCTTCAGTCGGGTCTCTTCCTCGCGGCCCTCCTGGAGGAGGCGCTTCTGCTTCTGCTGCAGCCAGGACGAGTAATTTCCCTCGTAGGGAATGCCCTTGCCGCGGTCGAGCTCGAGGATCCAGCCCGTGACGTTGTCGAGGAAATAGCGGTCGTGGGTGACGATCAGGATGGCGCCAGGATAGGTCCGCAGGTGCCCTTCGAGCCAGGCCGTCGTTTCCGCGTCGAGGTGGTTGGTCGGCTCGTCGAGCAGCAGGACCTCGGGCTGGTCGAGCAGCAGGCGGCAGAGCGCGACGCGGCGCTTCTCGCCGCCCGAGAGCTTGTCCACCGCCCAGTCGTCCGGCGGGCAGATCAGCGCGTCCATGGCCTGGTCGACCTGGCTGTCGAGATCCCACAGGCCCTGCGCCTCGATCTCGTCCTGCAGCTTCGCCATCTCGTCGGCGGTCTCGTCGGAATAGTTCATGGCGAGGTCGTTGTAGCGGTCGAGGATCGCCTTCTTCTTGGCGACGCCGAGCATGACGTTCTCGCGCACGGTGAGGCCGGTATCGAGCTGCGGCTCCTGCGGCAGGTAGCCGACCCGCACGCCCTCGGCGGCCCAGGCCTCGCCCGTGTATTCCTTGTCCATGCCGGCCATGATGCGCAGCAGGGTCGACTTGCCGGCGCCGTTGACGCCCAGAACGCCGATCTTGGCGTCGGGGTAGAAGGACAGGTGGACGTTTTCCAGAACCTTCTTGCCGTTCGGATAGGCCTTGGTCAGGCCGGACATGTGGTAGGCGAACTGGCGAGCCATGGCGTAGGGCGTCCCTGATGTGCCGCGTGCACCGGCGGTGCCGCGCCGCGTCGAGATGGATGTCGCGTGATCAGCGCGAGATAGCGGGCGGAGGGGAAAGCCGCAAGCCGGATGCGGCGAAATTTCCGCCCCACGCCCCTGTGACAAGCCGGCGGAACCATGCTGATCTCGGGACCGGGCGCGGCAAGCGCCGAACGTTATTCTTCGGGGGGAAACCAATGGCGAGGACAATCCTGGCCGCCGCTGCGGCCGTCCTGATCGCGGGCATCGGCGGGACGAGTGCGCAGCAGCTCACCGGCCGCTACCAGGTCATCGGTGACAACGGCAATGGCACGGGCTATCGCGGCGTTGCCGTCATCAGCGGCACGGCGGGCGGCAATTGTGGCATCCGCTGGACCATCGTCAACACACCGCCGACCCAGGGCTTCTGCATGCGCCAGGGCAACGTGCTCTCCGCCGCCTACAAGCTCGGTGAGTCGGTAGGTCTCGTCGTCTATCGCATCAACGACGACGGCACGCTCGACGGCACCTGGACCATTGCCGGTCAGGAAGGCGTCGGCAAGGAGCGCCTCGTCCCGGCAAGGTGAGGCGGTCGCCTGTTCCCGTTGCGCCATTCATGCACGACGTGATGGCCTCACCTGTCGTGATGGGTCACCGGCCGTGACGCGACTTCACCTCTCCCCGGCGGGGGAG
>JAEZGJ010000314.1 GCA_023416965.1 Pseudomonadota bacterium
GGGCCAGCCGCCCGCAGCCGGGGGTCCCGGAGGCTTTGCCGGCGGCCAGCCGCCGAGTGGCCCACCGGAGCGCCGCCGCGGCTCGCGCATCGGTCCCGCCGGAGCGGCGGCCATCGGCCTCGGCGCCGGCGTGATCGGCGGCTTCATGCTCAACCAGGGGGCCCGTGCCGACGATGTCGGCGAGGTGCGCCAGCGGCGCCGCGAGTTCACCCAGGACGGCGTCACTGTCATCCACGAGCCCGGCCGGACCATCGTCCGCGACGGCGAGGGCGTCTTCGTGCGCCACGACGAGACGGCGCGGTTCCGCGATCTCGGCGGCGATTTCCGCACCGAGCGCCGCGGCAACGAGCTGGTGTCGATCTACGAGCGTCCCGGCGGCATTCGCGTCATCACGGTGACCGACGAGCACGGCCAGCTCCTGCGCCGCATCCGCCGCTATCCGGATGGCCGCGAGGTCATCCTGATCGACAACTCGTTCCGGCCGCGCGCCCGCACCTTCGAGGAGCAGATCGTCATCCTGCCGCCGCCGGAATACTCGATCCCGCGGGAGCGCTACATCGTCGACGCCGACGAGGCGCCGCCCGAGGTGATCTACGAGGCGCTGACGGCGCCGCCGGTGCAGCGTCCGCCGCGGCGCTACACGCTGGACGAGGTCCGCTACAGCCCGACGGTGCGCGCCTATACGCGCAGCGTCGATCTCAACACGATCAACTTCGATACAGGCTCGTGGGAGATCAAGCCGGACCAGATCCAGCGCCTCGACACGATCGCGGCGGCGCTCGGGCGGGCCATCACGGCCAACCCGAACGAGGTCTTCCTCATCGAGGGCCATACGGACGCGGTGGGCAACGACGTCGACAATCTGTCGCTGTCGGACCGCCGCGCACAGGCCATCGCGACCGCGCTGACCCAGAGCTACAACATCCCGCCGGAAAACCTGACGACCCAGGGCTACGGCGAGCAGTACCTGAAGGTGCAGACGCAGGGCCCCTCGGCGGAGAACCGCCGGGTGACGCTGCGCCGGGTGACGGAGCTCCTCAACCAGCAGAACACCCAAGCCCCGCCGCAGTAGGGGGCCTTCACGGGACGAGGAAGCGGGCGCCTGCGGGCGCCCGTTTTCGTTTCAGGGGCGGTGGAGGTGGAGCCCCACCAGCGTCTCGCGGATCTGGAAGCCGAGGCGGGCATAGAGGTTGGCGACGCCGACATTGGCGGCGGAGACGACGGTGTCGACGCGACGGATGCCCGCCTGCTTCAGGTTCAGCATGATCGCCGTCCAGAAGGGGAGGGCGAGGACGGCCTGGTCCGGCTGCGTGCCGCCGAGGACGAGCTCGGCGGCGCCGTCCGCCGTGGTGAAGGCCATGAAGGCGGCGGGACGCGGGGAGGGGCCCGTCACCAGGAGGGTCGCCCGGCCGGCGAGGAGGCCCTCCATCCAGTCGATCTGCCGGCGGCGGTTCGCTTCCGGAGGAATGGCCGGATCCTCCGCGAACCGGCCGAACTGGAATGTCGTAGCGGCCTGGTCGAGGAGCGCCGGGTGATCCTCGGCGGCGGGGGCGCGCAGCGCCGGCGGGCGTGCGCAGGAGCCGTCGAAACGTGCGAGATTGGGGTAGCGCAGGCGCAGCACGGTCTCGACATAGCGGAACCCGGCCTCTTGCAGCCGGCCGATCGCCTGCCGGCGGGCCGCATCGATCCGGGCCGTGACCAGGGCTGTCCCGCCCTCGGCGCAGGCGGCCTCGAGAGCGGCGAAGAGGTCGTCGTCGTCGCCCGAGCCGTTCTCACAGGCGAGGTCGAGGTCGGTGACGTCGAGGGTCGGGCGGCCGAGGGCGCGGGCGTCCCAGGGCGTGTCCCTGAGCACGATCCGCCCGCCTGCCGCGCCGCCGAGCGTCAACGCCATGGTCAGAACGCGGTGCGGCGGAAGGCGGCCGGCAGGTCGAGCACGATGTCGTCCGGACCGAGGAGCGCCTCCGGCGGCGGTTGCATCAGGGCGAAGGCCTTCGGCGCCGGAGAGGCCGCCCGCGGGTCGCGGCGGCGGATGATGACGGCGCGGATGGCGGGCGTCAGGCTCTCCAGCGTGTCGTCGGCGATCATGTCGTCGAGCACGACGAACTGGCGCGCCTGGGCCCGCGCCTCGGCGACGAGGGTCTCGATGGCGCAGAGCCCCGCCAGCACGGGCCGCATGTCCGGATGGCAGCCGGGCTGGCCATAGGCGCGGACCCGCCGGTCGAGGTGATAGGCGTGGCTCCAGTTGCCGGCATTGATGTGCAGGTTGATGGCCACCTGCATGCGCTTGATGGTGAAGTCCTGGAAGCGGCGGAGCAGCGGGGCCGACCGTACGGGATCGGCCAGCGGAGCCGGGTCTATGAAAGAGGCGAAGAATTCGACGCCGCCGCGGAAGCGATCCCAGCCGTCCATGGTCTCGCTGTTGCCGGAATGGTTGACGCCGCCCCTGGAGATGGCGGTCACGCGGGCGAAGGGCTTCGGCGCGAAGAGCACCGAACCTACGGTCAGCGCCCGGGCGAGATGGGCGAAATAGTGGAAGACGAAGCCGGTCACCGGCTCGATGACGTCGTGCACAACATCGGTCCGGATGATGAACCATTCGGGGAAGATGTGGTGGTCGAGCAGGTAGTCGAGGCAGGCGGCGTGCTCGCCCTGCCGGAACAGGCGCTCGTCCGTGATGCGGTAGAAGGTGCCGATCTCGGCATTGTCGCGCGTCTCGTCGATCAGCATCCAGGGCGCCTGGACCATGACGAGGTCCGGATCGGCGACGAGGCGGCCGAGATAGTCGATCACGACGTCCGGCACGAGGAGGTCGTCGTCGCCGACCCAGATGGCGAACTGGCCACGCGCCTGCCGCCAGGAATAGAGGAAATTGCCATAGGCTCCGATGTTCTCGCTCTGGCGGACCGAGCGGATGCGCGGGTCGGCCGCGGCCCAGCGCCCCACGATGGCTGCCGTGTCGTCGGTCGAGCAATTGTCGGAGACGAGGATCTCGAAGTCGATGCCGCGGGCGGTGAAGGCGTCGATGTGGTGGGTGAAGAAGCGGTCGAGATATTGGGCGCGGTTGTAGGTCGGCAGCGCAAGGGTGACGAGCGGCCGCGCAGCGGGCTCGGACACCGTCCGCGGCAGGTCTCGGGCGGCGCTGGCGGCCATGGGGCGGCTCCGGAAGGTCAGGCGGCGCGGCGGGCGTGCCGCTGGAGGATGGATTTGAGGGCGCGCGACACCCGGGCCGCCACGTCGCGGGTGACGTTGTAGCCGCTCGGCAGGTTGATGCCGGTCGGGGAGACCGCGTAGGCGACCGGGTTTCGCGTGGCCGCGCCGACGGCGGAGGGCTGGCTGCGGAAGGCCGGTTGCCAGCTCAGGGGATAGAAGAAGGGGCGGGTGTCGATGCCCTCGGCGCCGAGTTCGGCGGCGACCTGCTGCTTGAGGAGGCCGAGCTTCGGATCGAGGACGGCGGTCACCATCCAGTAGGAGTTGAACACCTGGGGCGGCTCGGCATTGAGGGTGAGGCCGGGCGTGCCGTCGAGCGCCTCGGCATAGAAGCGGAAGATGTCACGCTTCTTGGCGATGAGTTCGTCGAGGCGCTCCATCTGGCCGATGCCCATGGCCGCCTGCATGGCCGACATCCGGTACTTGAAGCCGACCTCCTCGGTGATGAGGGCGCGGGAGGTGGGGTGGCGGCCCTGGTCGCGCAGGATGTTGACGCGTTCAGCGAGGGCATCGTCGTCGGTGACGAGCATGCCGCCCTCGCCGGTGGTGACTGTCTTGGAGCCGTGGAAGGAGAAGACCGAGGCGCGGCCGAAGGCGCCCGCCGGCTTGTCGCGGAAGCGCGAGCCGATGGCCTCGGCCGCATCCTCGATGAGGATGATGCCGGCGTCGCGGGCAATGGCCTCGAGGCGGGCCCAGTCGGGCATGCCGCCATAGAGGTCGACGACGATGGCGGCCCTGGTCTTCGGCGTGATGGCGGCCGCGAGGCTCGCCGGCGACAGGCACCAGGAGACGGGGTCGATGTCGGCGAAGACCGGGGTGGCGCCGACCTGCACCACGGGGGAGGCGGTGGCGACCCAGGTGCATTCCGGCACGATCACCTCGTCTCCCGGGCCGATGCCGAGGCCGGCCAGCGCCAGGTGAATGGCGGAGGTGCAGTGGGCGAGCGAGATGGCGTGCTTGCGTCCGGTCTGTTCGGCGACCATCGCCTCGAAGCGGAGATTGTACTTGGCGTGGTTCTCGAACCAGGCGTTCCGGGCCGCCTCGGCGGTCAGATCGATCTCGCGCTGGGTGATGGAGGGACCGGCGACGGGCACCCGCTCGCGCTTGACCGCCAGCGGGGCGGTGTCGCGCTCGCCACGCCAGGTGAGGTCTGCGGCCAGCGCCCCGCCGTCGAGCAGGTGCTTGAGGCGGGCGAGGCGGACATAGCGCTGACCGGTGAGGTCCCCGGGCGTGGTGCGGCCGGCGAGGGCCGCCACCAGTTCCTTGGCCCCGGAGGCGGCGGTGTGAAGGAAGTGGAAGTCGGGGAAGGCGCTCGCGAACTTGCCGAAATCGACCCGGTAGGAGCGGGGGTCGATGGTGTTGCCCTCGGCGAAGGTGACCCTGGACCCCGGAACCGCCTCGGCGACGAGTGTCGCGATGTCGCGGACGAGATGGTTCTCGTCGTTCTGGCCGATGTTGAAGGCCTTGCCGCAGACCTTCACCGGATCGGCGGCGAGAATGGCGGCGGCGGCGCGCGCGAGGTCGCGGACGTGGAGCAGCGGCCGCCAGGCGAGACCGCTGGAGAGGAGCTTCACCTCGCCGGTGGAGAGCGCGGAGACCACGAGGTTGTTGAGGACGAGGTCCGTGCGCACCCGTGGCGACAGGCCGTAGCAGGTGGCGTTGCGCATGAAGGTCGGCGCGAAGGTCGCGTCGGCGAGGGCCAGCAGCCCCTTCTCGCTCTCCACCTTGCTGGCGGCATAGGCGGTGAGCGGATTGACCGGCGCGGTCTCGTCGAGGAGCAGGTCCGGATTGCCGGCACCGTAGATGGAGCAGGACGAGGCGAAGATGAAGCGCGAGACGCCGGCGGCCTTGGCGGCGGCCGCGAGGGCGAGGGTGGCGTCGCGGTTGATGGCCGCGGTGAGCTCGGGGGCGAGGTCGCCCATGGGATCGTTGGAGAGCGCTGCGAGATGAAGGATGGCGTCGAAGCCGGCGAGGTCCTCGGCGGTGACCTCGCGCACGTCCTTCGCGATGGTACGGGCGGGATCCACGGGGACCATGCCCTCGGTATGGCAGGGGGCGAAGAAGCCGGTGTCGAGGCCGGTGACCTCGTGGCCCGCGTCCGTCAGGACGGCGGTCGCAACCGACCCGACGTAGCCGGCATGGCCGGTGACAAGTACCTTCATCGCGCCCTCACGCCGCTGCCACGCTGCGGACCGGATCGTCGGTCCAGGTCTTCCACGGCGCCCGGCCGCCGTCCCAGAGGCCCTGGAGCAGGCGCAGCTCGCGCAGCGTGTCGACGCATTGCCAGAAGCCCTCGTGCCGGTAGGCGCCGAGCTTGCCCTCGCGGGCGAGGCGTTCGTAGAGCGCCACCTCGAGCGAGCCCTCGTCGCCGTCCAGCGCCAGATAGTCGAAGACGCCCGGCTCGAAGACGGCAAAGCCGCCATTGATCCAGCCCTCGCCGATCTGCGGCTTCTCGACGAAGCCTGCGACCTCGTCGCCGTCGAACCTCAGGCCGCCGAAGCGGGCCGGGGGATGGACGGCGGTGATGGTGGCCAGGTGCCCCTGGGCGCGGTGCTGGTCGATGACCGCCTGCATCGGCACGTCGCAGACGCCGTCGCCGTAGGTAACGAGGAAGGGCGCACCCTGGAGATGGGGTTTCAGCCGCAGGATGCGCCCGCCCGTATTGGTGTCGAGGCCGGTATTGACGATGCGCACGCGCCAGTTGTCGAAGGCGGGGCCGGAGCGGGTGACGCGGCCACGGCGGGTGTCGACCGTCAGGTCCCCTGCCATGCGCACCTCGTCGAGGAAGAAGCGCTTGATGACGTCGGCCTTGTAGCCGCCGGCGATGACGAAGTCGTCAAAACCCTGCGCCGCATAGTGGCGCATGATGTGCCAGAGGATGGGGCGGCCGCCGATGTCGACCATCGGCTTCGGCTTCACGTCGGTCTCTTCCGAGATCCGCGTGCCGCGCCCACCGGCGAGAATCACCACCCGCATCGACTGCCCCTGGTCCATCGTCAGGCCGGAGGATGGGCGGACATGGTAAACGACCCGTAAAGAGGGTGCCTCGCGCTGCGACCGTCAGGGCTGGACGACAGGGCTCTCCGCGGCGAGGGCGAGGGCCATGAGCTCGGCCTCGCGCTCCACCAGCAGCCGCGCATGGTCGAGTGCGAGGGCGAAATCCTCCTCCATCAGCGCGAACTGCATGCCGAGAATCAGCGGCCGGGCGCTCGGCATGGCGCCGAGGATCAGCTCGACCCTGGCGGCAAGGTCGGCATGGGAAATGGCGTCGAAGCCCTTCAGCAGCATCTCCTGGACCAGGAAGGCGATGCTCTTGCCGATCGTGTCGACTTCCTCCAGCCGCAGCAGCAGGCCGAGCTCGCGAGCAGCGGGGACGTCGGTGAGGGCGATGGGCGCAGAACCACCGGGCAAGTCGGCCATGAATCACCTGAAGTGTCTTCGATAGAGAATTAAGTATTTTGTCAAGGTTAATAATTTGTAAATGCAGTATAGTTGCTGTCGCATTTACCATTAATTCCAGATCATTTCATGGAGCGGAAGAAAAAAGTCTTTTTTAATCGGCGTGGGGGACAGTCGCCGTGCCTTCGAGAATTGAAGGACCTCCCAGAATGCGGAGGCGTCATCGTCCACCCCTCAGAAACAGGGGTCCCTAGGAAAGGGTACTACAATGTCTGACATCACCATCTCGCGCGGCGTCCGCTCGAACCTCCTCTCGCTCCAGAACATCGCGTCGCAGCGTGAGACGATCCAGGGGCGCCTCGCCTCGGGCAAGAAGGTCAACTCGGCCCTCGACAACCCGACCAACTTCTTCACTGCCGCTTCGCTGAACTCCCGTTCGAACGACCTCGGCGCGCTGCTGGACTCCATGTCCAACGGCATCAAGACCCTGGAAGCCGCCGACAACGGTCTGAAGTCGATCACCAAGACGGTCGAGTCGCTGCAGTCGTCGATCCGCCAGGCCCGCCAGGACAAGTCGTGGAAGGGCGAGAGCCTGACCTTCACCCAGTCCGCCACGGCCGGCACGATCAGCTTCCTCGGCGGTTCGGCCACCGCGACCGGCGTCACCACGCCGATCGACGTGACCTTCGCCGCCAATGCCACGGTGGACGATGTCGTCTCCGCGGTGAACAGCAACTCGTCGCTGACCGGCAAGGTTCGCGCCTCCAACGACAACGGCAAGCTGCGGATCGAGAACCTCTCGACCACCGAACTCGCCGTGACGGAGACCTCGGACTCGCTGTCGGCCGGCGCCACGATCGGCGGCAACACCGTCCGTGCGGACCTGATCAAGCAGTTCAACGACCTGCGCCAGCAGCTCGATCGCACCTCGGAAGACGCTTCCTACAACGGCATCAACCTGCTGCGCGGCGACGCCCTGTCGATCACGTTCAACGAGACGGGTTCGTCCTCGCTGAACATCCAGTCGAAGGACGCCAAGGCGATCAACGCGACCAACCTCGGCATCGATGCCCAAGTGACTTCGGTGGCGGACTCCGACACGGCCCTGGACGGCGTTCTGACGAAGCTGTCGACGGCCCTCGGCTCGCTGCGGTCGCAGTCCTCGTCCTTCGGTTCCAACCTCTCGATGGTGCAGAACCGCCAGGACTTCACCAAGTCGATGATGAACACGCTGCGCGGTGGTGCGGACAACCTCACCCTCGCCGACCAGAACGAGGAAGGTGCCAACCTGCTCGCGCTCAACACCCGCGCGCAGCTCGCCACCTCGGCCCTGTCCTTCGCCTCCCAGGGCGACCAGCAGGTCCTCCAGTTCCTCCGCTGATCTCTCAGCAGTTCCGATCAGGGAAAGGGCGGCCTTCGGGCCGCCCTTTTTCGCGTCCGGCGCCGCTCGCACGAAGGGCGGCCGCGCATACCGCATTTTAGTGTGACATTAAAACATTATTTTACGTCTATTGGCCGGAAAATTAACGGTAACGCTTCATCATGGTCCATGCCTCCGAGGATCGGAGGTCCTTCCTGTTCGGAAGGTGCGTCAAGCCCCCGTGTGCTGGGGGGACCCTAGAAAAGGGACACGAGTACCATGTCTGACATCACCATCTCGCGCGGCGTCCGCTCGAACCTCCTTGCATTGCAGAATATCGCCTCCGGCCGCGAGACCATCCAGAGCCGCCTCGCTTCGGGCAAGAAGGTCAACTCGGCCCTCGACAACCCGACCAACTTCTTCACTGCCGCTTCGCTGAATTCCCGTTCGAACGACCTCGGCGCGCTGCTGGACTCCATGTCCAACGGCATCAAGACCCTGGAAGCCGCCGACAACGGTCTGAAGTCGATCACCAAGACGGTGGAATCTCTCCAGTCCACCATCCGCCAGGCTCGCCAGGACAAGTCCTGGAAGGGTGACAGCCTCACCTTCACCCAGTCGGTTACGGCCGGCACGATCAGCTTCCTCGGTGGTTCGGCCACCGCGACCGGCGTCACCACGCCGATCGACGTGACCTTCGCCGCCAATGCTTCCGTGGACGACGTGGTCGCGGCGGTGAACGGCAATTCGTCGCTGACCGGCAAGGTTCGCGCCTCCAACGACAACGGCAAGCTGCGGATCGAGAACCTCTCGACCACCGAACTCGTCGTGACGGAGACCTCGGACTCCCTGTCGGCCGGCGCCACGATCGGCGGCAACACCGTCCGTGCGGACCTGATCAAGCAGTTCAACGACCTGCGCCAGCAGCTCGACCGGACCTCCGAGGACGCCTCCTTCAACGGCATCAACCTGCTGCGTGGCGATGCGCTGGCCATCACCTTCAACGAGACCGGCTCGTCCTCCATCACGATCCAGTCGAAGGGCGGCGATCCCATCAATTCGACGACGCTCGGAATCACCACCCAGGCGACCACCGTCGCCGACAGCGACTCGACGCTCGACGGGGTCCTGACCGACCTGACCTCGGCGCTCAATACGTTGCGGTCGCAATCCTCGGCCTTCGGCTCGAACCTCTCGGTGGTGCAGAACCGCCAGGACTTCACGAAGTCGATGATCAACACGCTGCGCGGCGGTGCGGACAACCTCACCCTCGCCGATCAGAACGAGGAAGGCGCCAACCTGCTCGCGCTCAACACCCGCGCGCAGCTCGCCACCTCGGCCCTGTCCTTCGCCTCGCAGGGCGACCAGCAGGTGCTGCAGTTCCTCCGCTGATCCCTCGGCTCCTTCAAGATCCGAAAAGGGCGGCTCACGGGCCGCCCTTTCTCTTTTTCGGGTGCTAGGGGCCGCGACAACGACCCGTCAAGGATAACGTTAGGTAAGGGCAAGTGGTAAAAAACTTCTGTCCGTATGCTCTTTTTTAACGATGTCCGGCGCAACATTCCCTCGCCTTCTAGAATTGAAGGCCCTCCCAGGATGTGGAGGTTGCGTATCGACCACCCCTCAGAAGCAGGGGTCCCTAGGAGAGGGCAGTATCCATGTCTGATATCACCATTTCGCGCGGCGTCCGCTCGAACCTTCTCGCGCTCCAGAACATT
The DNA here is from genome assembly GCA_023416965.1 of Pseudomonadota bacterium. Classification (GTDB taxonomy): domain Bacteria; phylum Pseudomonadota; class Alphaproteobacteria; order Rhizobiales; family Phreatobacteraceae; genus Phreatobacter. The sequence continues at coordinate 9,682 of JAEZGJ010000314.1, forward strand.
TCCTCGCTGCGTGAAACCATTCAGGGCCGCCTCGCCTCGGGCAAGAAGGTCAATTCGGCTCTCGACAACCCGACCAATTTCTTCACCGCAGCCGCCCTCAACTCGCGCGGCAACGACCTCGGCGCGCTGCTGGACTCCATGTCCAACGGCATCAAGACCCTGGAAGCCGCCGACAACGGCCTGAAGTCGATCACCAAGACGGTCGAGTCGCTGCAGTCGTCGATCCGCCAGGCCCGTCAGGACAAGTCGTGGAAGGGCGAGAGCCTGACCTTCACCCAGTCCGTCACGGCCGGCACGATCAGCTTCCTCGGCGGTTCGGCCACCGCGACCGGCGTCACCACGCCGATCGACGTGACCTTCGCCGCCAACGCGTCCGTTGACGACGTCGTCTCCGCCATCAACGGCAACTCGTCGCTGACCGGCAAGGTTCGCGCCTCCAACGACAACGGCAAGCTGCGCATCGAGAACCTCTCGACCACCGAACTCGCGGTGACCGAAACCTCGGACTCGCTGTCGGCCGGCGCCACGATCGGCGGCAACACCGTCCGTGCCGACCTCATCACCCAGTTCAACGACCTGCGCCAGCAGCTCGACCGCACGGCGGAAGACGCCTCCTTCAACGGCATCAACCTGCTGCGCGGCGACGCCCTGTCGATCACCTTCAACGAGACGGGCTCGTCGTCCATCACGATCCAGTCGAAGGGTGGCGATCCCATCAATTCGACCAACCTCGGCATCGATGTCCAGGCCGCTTCGGTCGCCGACTCGGACTCCAGCCTCGATGCCATCCTCGCCAAGCTGTCCACGGCGATGAGCTCGCTGCGCTCGCAGGCTTCGGCCTTCGGCTCGAACCTCTCGGTGGTGCAGAACCGCCAGGACTTCACGAAGTCGATGATCAACACGCTGCGCGGCGGTGCGGACAACCTCACCCTCGCCGACCAGAACGAAGAGGGTGCGAACCTCCTGGCGCTCAACACCCGCGCCCAGCTCGCCACCTCGGCCCTGTCCTTCGCCTCGCAGGGTGACCAGCAGGTCCTCCAGTTCCTCCGCTGATCCCTCCTCAGCCGGAGATCCACGAAGGGCGGCGATCCCATCAATTCGACGACGCTCGGAATCACCACCCAGGCGACCACCGTCGCCGACAGCGACTCGACGCTCGACG
>JAEZGJ010000023.1 GCA_023416965.1 Pseudomonadota bacterium
GGCCGGAGCCGCCTCGTCTCCGGCCGCCACCTGGCGGGCGCGGCCGACCAGGGCCTGCACCGGCCTGAGGACCGTCTTGCCGATCCAGGCGGCCGCCGTCAGGCCGAGGAGAAGGGCGAGTGAGGCAGCAATGGCGAGGTCGATGAGCGGCGCGCGCGTGCGGGCGCGGAAGGCGCTGAGCGGCTCGCCCACGGCGAGGATCCAGTCCGGCGTGCCCTTGAGCGTCTGGAAGGCGAGAAAGACCGGCCGGCCCTCGATGCTCATGGCCTGCAGGCTGCCGGCGCGGGCGCCCATGGCCTTGAGCTTCTCGAAATCCGGCACCGGCTTGCCGATGGATGCCTGGCCGTCGCGGGAGCGCGCCACGAAGCGGCCCTGCCCGTCCACCACGGCCACGAGAAGACCGGAACCGGCGGCCTCGGGCTGCTGGAGAGCCTGGACCAGGCGCTCGGGCGGGATGACCAGGGCGGCGAAGCGGATGCTCGCATCATCGAAGGAGACGAGGGCGGCGATGGCGATGCGGGGAGCGTTGGTGGCAGGATCGACGAAGAGGTTAGACAGGGCCGGCTGGCCGGTCCTGAAGGCGCGCCGCAGCGCCGCCAGGGGGATGCCCTGCGGCGACAGGCCCTCCCCCCCGGGAATGCCGGTGTAGGTGGCGAAGACGTCCTCCACCAGGCGGCCGCCGATCTGCAGGTCGGCGGCATTGGCCCAGGGGTCGACCGCTCCGGGGCTGGACACCACGTGCGGCACGCGGACGAGCACGTTGAGCAGCGTCGCCCCGCCATCGAGCTCGCTCTCCGCGGCACGGGCGAGGGTGCGGGCGGTGTCGAGCAGCCGTGTTTCCGACGCCGCCTCGAAGGCGCGGCCGGCCTGGAGCAGCGTGAGGGCCGCTGCCACGATCATCGGGACGAGGGCGACCAGAACGAGACCGGCGAGATACCAGTTCAGCCCGAAACGTGTCCGCCCGGCGCAGGTCCGCGCCGGTTTCCCGGTGTCCTCGCCGCCCCCTGGGGCCTCTGATCCATGCCTCGCCATCCCTCTCCGATTACCTCCCAATTGTTACGAACAGGAAAACACACGCCGATTCCGTCTAATAATGTTCCTCAACGTCAGGTCGACATGACAGGCATTTCACGTGTGTGGCGCGGGCGCTCTGCTATGATGTCCGCCATGTCGATGATGGAAGCCATTCGCGAGGCGCTGTCGGCCCTGCGCGCCCACAAGCTGCGCTCGGCGCTGACCATGCTCGGCATGGTGATCGGCGTCGCGGCAGTCATCGCCATGGTGGCGATCGGCGGCGGCGCGCGCGACCGCGTGCTGGCGCAGGTCCAGTCGCTGGGCGCCAATCTCTTCATCGTCCTGCCGGGCAACGTCACCCAGGGCGGCGTGCGCCTCGGGCTCGGCGCATCCTCCTCCCTCACCGAGGACGACGCCCGCGCCATTGAGGCGGAGGTGCCGGGCGTCCAGGTCACTGCCCCCAACAGCCGCACGCGCACCCAGGTTGTGGCGGGCGGCAACAACTGGTTCACCGAGGTGGTAGGCGTCGATCTCGGATGGTTCGAGGCGCGCGAATGGTCCATCGCCTCGGGCCGCCTCTTCGAGCCGGAGGAGACCGCGCGCGGCGGCCAGGTGGTGATCCTCGGCCAGACGGTTGCGCGCAACCTGTTCGGCGAGGGCGTCGACCCCATCGGCGAGACGGTGCGAATCCGGGCCGTCCCCTTCACCGTCATCGGCGTCATGGAGACCAAGGGCCAGTCGATGATGGGTCAGGACCAGGACGACACCAGCTTCGTGCCGCTGCCGACCATCCGCCAGCGGCTCGTCGGCGTGAACCGCGCCAATGCCCGCTCGGTCGGGGTGATCCACGTGAAGATCCGCGAAGGCGAGAGCATGGCGCAGGCCGAGGACGACATGCGCCAGCTGCTGCGCCAGCGGCACCGCCTCCAGCCGGGCCAGGAGGACGATTTCCAGATCCGCAACCTCACCGAGATCGCCAACACCGCGGCCGGTGCGGCCACGACCCTGTCGCTGCTGCTCGCGGCGGTCGCCGCCATCTCGCTGGCGGTGGGCGGCATCGGCATCATGAACATCATGCTGGTGAGCGTCACCGAGCGCACGCGCGAGATCGGCCTCAGGCTCGCCGTCGGTGCCCGCCGCCGCGACGTCATGCGGCAGTTCCTGATCGAGGCGACCTCGCTCGCCGCCATCGGCGGCATCATCGGCATCCTCACCGGGCTCGCCGCCGCCTTCGCCGTCTCGGCGCGTTTCGGCTGGCCGCTTCTGGTGGAGCCGCAGTCGATCGTCGGCGCCGTGCTGTTCTCCGGCCTCGTCGGGGTGTTCTTCGGCTGGTATCCGGCGAAGCGGGCGAGCCTGCTCGACCCGATCACGGCGCTGAGGACGGTCTGAAGCCGTTCAGACGATGCGGCCGTTGGCGCGCCAGATGGCCGCGTTGAGCTCGCCGCCGAGTACGAAGATGGCGGCCGAGTAATAGAGGAAGACCAGCGCCACCATGACCGAGGCAAGGCCGGCATAGGTGTTGACGTAGTTCTGCGCGAAGCTCGCGAGATAGGTGCCGAAGAGGGTGCCGGCGACGAGCCAGAGCACCAGGGTGATGACGATGCCCGGCAGCACGTCGCGGAAGCGCCGGCGCCCGGCGGGCAGGAAGAGGTGCACAACCGTCAGGGCGATGATGATGACGAGGGAGGCTGCCGTCACGCGCAGGAACAGCACGATCCAGCCGAGCGGCGCGAGGCCCGGCACGACGCGCACGGCGGTGGCCCAGATCAGCGGGCCGAGAACGACGAGGATGGCGGCGATCAGCAGGGCGACGGCGCCGATCAGCACATAGGCGATGGATTCCAGGCGGCACATGTACCACCAGCGCGTCTCGCGGACTTCGTAGGCGCGATTGAGCGAGGTGCGGAGGGCCTCGACGCCGTTGGAAGCGAAATAGACGGCCAGCAATGCGCCGATGGTGAGGAGGTCGGTGCGGGTCGTGGTGACGACGGTCTCGATCTCGTGGGCGATGGGCTTCGCCACCACCTCGGGCCAGGCCTCCAGCAGGATGCGGGTGACCTCGTCGCTGTAGGGCCTGGCGCCGGCGAAGCTCGCCAGAGCGGTGACGAGGATGAGGAAGGGGAAGAGCGACATCAGCCCGTTGAGGGCGATGTGGCTGGCCGTGGCCCAGCCGTCATTCGCCAGGAACCGGTCCAGGGCGTCCCAGCCCGTCTGCCATGCCTTCGACATCGGTGTTCCTTCTGCTGCGGACGATCTTTCGCGGCAATGCACGGGAAGGGCAAGGCGAGGCGCGGATTTGACGCAGCATGGCCCAGCCACCATATGGCGCCGATGACACAGCAGCATTTCGACCAGCAACTCGTCGGGCGGCGCCGGGTTCGCGCCGCGCGGGGCCAGCCGGCGGAATTCCTGCTGACGCAGGTCGCCGAGGATCTGGCCGACCGGCTGGCCCTGGTGCAGCGCAGCTTCTCCGCCATCGCCGACATCGCCACGCCGACCGACGCGCTGCGGCAGGCGATCGCGGACCGTGGATGGGCCATTCCGGTGGCGGCCGAGCCGATCGAGAGCCTCGCCCGCCGAAGGGCTGCGCCCATGGTTGTGGCACCGGCCGACGCCCTGCCCTTCCGCGACCAGAGCCTCGACCTCGCGGTCTCGGCCCTCGGCCTGCAATTCATCGACGACCTGCCCGGCCTGTTCGCGCAGGTGCGCCGGGCGCTGAAGCCGGACGGGCTGTTCCTCGCGGCGATGCTCGGCGGTGACACGCTGACCGAACTGCGCCAGGCCTTCGCCACCGCCGAGAGCGAGATCGACAGCGGGCTGTCGCCGCGGGTCGCCCCCTTCGCCGACGTGCGCGACGTCGGCGGGCTGCTGCAACGGGCCGGCTTCGCCCTGCCGGTGACCGATTCCGACCGGCTGACCGTGCGCTATTCCGACGTCTTCGCGCTGATGCGCGACCTGCGCGCCATGGGCGCCACCAATCCGATGGCCGGCCGTCGACGGGTGCCGCTCAGGCGGGCGACCCTGCTGCGCATGGCGGAGATCTATCACGAGCGCTTCGCGGATCCCGACGGGCGCATCCGCGCCACCTTCCAGGTGGTGACGCTGTCGGGCTGGGCGCCGCACGAGAGCCAGCAGAAGCCGCTCCGGCCGGGATCGGCCAAGGCGCGGCTCGCCGACGCACTCAAGGCCATCGAACTGCCCACGGGCGAGAAGCCCGGCGGCTGAGCGGCCCCGCGGAAGACGGGCTCGACAGGTCCTGCCCGCGGGTCCTAGTCTCCGCTCCCGAATTCGCCCCAATCGAAGGCCTCTCCCATGGACATGACCGGCACGCAGCGCATCGAAGCCCCGCGCGAAGTGGTGTGGGCGGCGCTGAACGATCCCGACGTGCTGCGCCAGTGCATTCCCGGCTGCCAGAGCATGGAGCGCACCGGCGACAACGGCTTTGCCGCCAAGGCGGTGCTGAAGATCGGCCCGGTCAAGGCGAGCTTCTCCGGCAGCGTGACGCTCTCCGACATCGACCCGCCCAACGGCTACACGATCTCCGGCGAAGGCAACGGCGGCGTCGCCGGCATGGCCAAGGGCGGCGCCACGGTGAAGCTCACCGAGGAGAGCGAGGGCGTGACGCTGCTCACCTACGACGTGAAGAGCCAGATCTCCGGCAAGATCGCCCAGCTCGGCTCGCGGCTCATCGACGCCACTGCCAAGAAGCTGGCGGGCGAGTTCTTCGAGAGCTTCTCCAAGGTCGTCGCCCCGCCCGCCCCGGGCGAGGAGATGCCGGAGGAGAAGAAGAAGTGGTGGAAGTTCGGAAAGGGCTGACGGGCCCGGTCATGCCGGCGCCGGCCTCTCCCTGCCCGGGAGAAGTGAAGGAGGGCGCCGCACCTTCTCCCATCGCCGCGTGAACCTCTGCCCGTCATGCCCGGCCTGGTGCCGGGCATCCACGACTTCCTTGAATCCACCGTGTTCAAGTCGTGGATGGCCGGGACAAGCCCGGCCATGACGGAAGCGGCGGTGCGACGACAGACAGCGCCCTGGCCTCCTCACCCGGCGCTTCGCGCCGACCTCCCCCCGCCGGGGAGAGGTGAAGAATGCGGTGAGGGATTGCCCGAACAGACAGCACCCTGACCCTCTCACCCGGCCTTCGGCCGACCACTCCCCCCCCGGGCGAGGTCG
>JAEZGJ010000136.1 GCA_023416965.1 Pseudomonadota bacterium
CCTCGTTCTCGCCGCGGGACTGGCTCTCGGCGGCTGCAGCTCGACCGGCGGGGTCACCTCCGTTGGTTCGACCACGGGGGGCGATGACGTCGAGTCGAGCTACATCGGCTCGACCGCCAATCTCGCCTCGCTCACCGATGTGGTGCAGCGCAACCCCAACGACCCCCAGGCCTTCAACATGCGCGGCACGGTCCTCGCCCGCACCGGGCGCCGGGCCGAAGCCCTGGCCGACTTCTCGCGCGCCATCCAGATCGACCCGAACTACGCCCAGGCGCTGGCCAACCGCGCCCTCGTCCATCGCCAGAGCGGCCGCGCCGACCTCGCCGTCGCCGACTACGACCGGGCCATCGCCGCCGACGCCAACTACGCCGCCGCCTATATCGGCCGCGGCAACGTCTACCGGACCCAGAATCGCCTGGCCGAGGCCCTCGCCGACTACAACCGCGCCATCCAGATCAACGGCTCGAACGCGCAGGCCTATCACAACCGCGCCCTCGTCTGGGCCGCGCAGGGCAACCACCGCCAGGCGGTGGAGGACTTCACCACCGCGCTCGGCCTCGCCCCGAACAATTCCGAGCCCTATTATGGCCGCGGCCTGAGCTATCTCGCGCTGAACGAGAACAAGCTCGCCCTCGACGATTTCAACGAGGCGGTCCAGTTCGACCAGCGCAATCCCGACCTCTGGGTCGCCCGCGGCCAGGCGCTGGAACGCACCGGCGACACCGAGCGGGCGCTCGGGTCCTACACCAAGGCGATCAGCGTGGAAGAGAACCACGCCGCGGCCCGCGAGGGCTTCGCCCGCCTCGGCGGCCGCGCCGGCCAGAGCTACCGCCTGTTCAACTGAACAAGCGGGTTTCTGCCCGCTTCGGGAGTGGGGAATGCCCCACCCTCACCCTCCCCTCGCTGCCGCGAGGAGAGGGGGACTATGGCGCCGCGCCAGATCGTCAACCCTCGTGCCTGGCGCACCTGCTGCGGATCAGCCGCCGGAGTGGAAGCCCCCTCCCCGCGCGGCGGGGAGGGTGCGGGTGGGGCATTGTCTGAACCAAGCGTTGCCCGACCTCACTCCAGATCCTTAGCCAGTTCCAGCACCGCGGGGCGGAAGCCGAACCGCTCGTAGGCCTTGCGCGCCACGTGGTTGCCGACGATGGCACCGATCATCAGCCGTCTCACGCCATGGCGGCGGGCAATCCGCTCGGCCTCGTCGAGCAGCGCGGTGCCGATCCCCTGCCCGCGATAGCGCTCGTCGACGACGAGTTCCGTCACCCAGCCGATCCGCGCGAGGTCGGCGCGCAGGTAGGGCTGCGGCGGCTCCAGCACGAAGCACATCATCCCCACCGGCTCCGCCCCGTCGAGCGCCACCATCAGCGCTCCGCCGTCGCGGCCGACCCGTCGGAGATCGGTGTCGAGGCAGGCCTCCGCCGCCTTGAGGTCGCGCGCCCGGTCGGCCGAGATGCCGTCCTCGAAGAGGTTGAGCTGGTGGACGAGGCCCACCACGGCGGCGCGGTCGGCGGGTTCGTAGGCGCGGATTACGATGCTCATGGCCCAGGGCCGTCGAGATGGGGCGCCACGACCGCCCGGGTCTGGTCGCTCGGCACGACCGGGACGATCTCGAAGGTCACGCCCGAGCCGCGCCAGGACAGGACCCATTCCTGCAGCAGGCGGGCGTCGTCACATTCCATCAGCTGGAAGCAGCGGTCGAAGTTCGGCTCGATCCAGCTGCCCACATAGGTCAGCCCCTCGGGCAGCGAACGCCCGCTGTCGCGCACCCGTCTGTAGACGGGGACCGGGTCACAGCCGGCGAAGCGCTCGATGACCATGAAGAGCATGGTGCCTCCAAAAAAGAAGCGGGGCCTGAAAGACCCCGCTTCGATCGTAGATCACGACGGGCGCGCCTCTCAACAGGCGCGCGGCGTCAATGCCCGAGCGCCTTGACGATGCTCTCCACCATCTTCTTGGCGTCCGCGAGCAGCATCATCGTGTTGTCGCGGTAGAACACGTCGTTGTCGATGCCGGCATAGCCGACGCCGCCCATGCCGCGCTTGACGAAGAGGATGTTGCCGGCCTTCTCCACGTCGAGAACCGGCATGCCGTAGATCGGCGAGCTCTTGTCGGTCTTCGCCGCGGGGTTGGTGACGTCGTTGGCGCCGATGACGAAGGCGACGTCCGCCTGGGCGAATTCCGAATTGATGTCCTCGAGTTCGAAGACCTCGTCATAGGGAACGTTGGCTTCCGCCAGCAGCACGTTCATGTGGCCGGGCATGCGGCCGGCGACGGGATGGATGGCATATTTCACCTCCACCCCCTCCTTCTTCAGGAGATCCGCCATCTCGCGCAGCGCGTGCTGCGCCTGGGCCACAGCCATGCCGTAGCCCGGCACGATGATGACCTTCTGGGCATTTTTCATGATGTAGGCCGCGTCCTCGGCGGAGCCCGCCTTGTAGGGCCGCGCCTCGGCCGAACCGCCCGCCGCCGCATCCTCGCCGCCGAAGCCGCCGAGGATGACGGAGATGAAGGAGCGGTTCATCGCCTTGCACATGATGTAGGACAGGATGGCGCCGGACGAGCCGACCAGCGCGCCGGTGATGATCAGCGCCGTATTGCCGAGCGTGAAGCCGATGCCCGCCGCCGCCCAGCCCGAATAGGAGTTGAGCATCGACACGACGACCGGCATGTCGGCGCCGCCGATGGGAATGATCAGCGTCACGCCGACGATGAAGGAGAGAATGACGATCAGCCAGAAGGCGAGCGTGCTCTCCGTCCGCATGAAGACGATCATCAGCACGACGATGGCGGCCGCCAGGGCGATGTTGATGAGGTGGCGCTGCGGCAGCATGATCGGCTTGCCGCTCATCCGCCCGTCGAGCTTCAGGAACGCAATGACCGAGCCGGTGAAGGTGATGGTGCCGATGGCGGCGCCGAGGCCCATCTCGAAGAGCGACAGGCCCTTGATGCCGCCGCGGGCGCCGATGTCGAAGGCCGTCGGCGCGTAGAGGGCCGCAGCCGCCACGAAGACGGCGGCGAGGCCGACGCCGGAGTGGAAGGCGGCGACGAGCTGCGGCATGGAGGTCATCGGCACCCGGCGGGCGATGACCGCGCCGATGCCGCCGCCGATGCCGAGGCCGGCAAGGACCAGGATCCAGGCGCCGATGCCGGCGGGGCGGGCATAGGCCAGCGTCGTCAGCACGGCGATGGTCATGCCGACCATGCCGAACAGGTTGCCCTGCCGCGACGAGGCCGGGCTCGACAGCCCGCGCAGGCTGAGGATGAAGAGGATGCCGGAGAGGAGATAGAGGAGGGCTGCGAGGTTCGCCGACATCGGTTCAGCCCTTGCTCGTCGCCGGCTTGTCCTTCGCCTTGTACATCGCAAGCATGCGCTGTGTGACGAGGAAGCCGCCGAAGATGTTGATCGCCGCGAGGACGAGGGCGATGAAGCCGAAGATGCGGGCCATCACCGTGCCGGAGTCCATGACCTGCACGCCGACCGCGAGCAGCGCGCCGACGACGATGACCGAGGAGATGGCGTTGGTGACCGACATGAGCGGCGTGTGCAGGGCCGGCGTCACCGACCACACCACGTAGTAGCCGACGAAGACCGCGAGGGCGAAGATGGTGAGGCGGAAGACCGTCGGGGCGATCGCCCCGCCGGTGGCGCTGTGGACGGCGGCGCCGGCCACGGTGGCGATCTGGTCGGCCACGGCGGTGGCCTGTTCGGAGGCGAGCCGGGCCTGTTCGGCGGCGATGCGCGCCGCTTCGGCTGCGGCGCGGGCCCGTTCGAGGGCCTGGTCTGGCGTCAGCGTCGTCATGCGTTTCCCCTCGGATCAGGCCTTGGTGGACTTCTTCGGCGCCGCCTTCGGCTTGGCGGGCGTCGCGTCCTCGCCGGCCGGTGCGGCGGCGGGGGCAGGCGGCGGAGGAGCCGCGGACTGGAAGTTCGGATGCACCACCGCCCCGTCGCGGGTCAGCAGCGTCGCCTTCACCAGCTCGTCGTCCCACGGCACGACGAGGGCCTTCGAGGCCTTGTCGATCATGATCTCGAGGAAGGCGAAGAGGTTCTTGGCGTAGAGCGAGGAGGAGGTCGCGGCGAGGCGGCCGGGCACGTTGGCGTGGCCGACGATCTTCACGCCGTTCTCCGTCACCACGATCTCGCCGGCCTTCGCGCCCTCGACATTGCCGCCGCGCTCGACCGCAAGGTCGACGATGACGGAGCCGGCCTTCATCGAGGCGACCATGGCGGCGGTGACGAGCCGCGGCGCCGCGCGGCCCGGGATCAGAGCCGTGGAGATGACGATGTCCTGCTTGGCGATGAGCTCGGCGACGAGGGCCGCCTGCTTGGCCTGGTACTCCGCCGACATCGGCTTGGCGTAGCCGGCGGCGGTCTCGGCCTGTCTGAACTCGTCGTCCATCACGGCGACGAACTTGGCGCCGAGGCTTTCCACCTGCTCCTTGGCGGCGGGGCGCACGTCGGTGGCCGTGACCACCGCGCCGAGGCGGCGGGCCGTGGCGATGGCCTGCAGGCCGGCGACGCCGGCGCCCATGACGAAGATCTTGGCGGCGGGAACGGTGCCGGCGGCGGTCATCATCATCGGCAGGGCGCGGCCGAACTCGCCCGCGCCGTCGATCACGGCGCGATAGCCCGCGAGATTTGCCTGGCTGGAGAGGACGTCCATCACCTGGGCGCGGGTGATGCGCGGCATCAGCTCCATGGCGAAGGCGGAAACGCCAGCCTGGGCCATGGCGCCGAGCGCCGCCTCGTTGCCGTAGGGATCCATGGTGGCCAGCACCACGGCGCCCGGCTTGTAGGCCTTCAGCTCAGCGGCGGAGGGGCGGCGCACCTTGAGCACGACGTCGGCGCCCTTGACCGCGTCGGCGGCGAGCGCCGCGCCCGCGGCCGCATAGTCTGCATCGAGAATGCCGGAGGCGACGCCAGCGCCCGGTTCCACCACGACCTCTGCCCCGAGCGCCGCGAGGCGCTTCACCGTGTCGGGCGTGCCGGCGACGCGCGGCTCGCCGGCCTCCGTCTCCCTGGGGATCGCGATCCGCATAGACTGCTCCTCCGGTCCGCCCTGCGCGGGGCCGCTCCGAGGGGCGTCATGTCAACCAGTGCGGCACCCGCTGCCCCCCGGAAACGGGCGTGCCTCGCCCGTCAGAGCAGGAAGATCGCCATCAGGATCATGAGGACGACGAGAGAGATCGTGCCCCACTTCGTCAGCCCGGTGAAGAAGGCGTAGGTGCGCTCGTGCTCGGCATAGTCCATCGGTGCGATGCCGTCGACGCGCGGTTCGGAGGCCATGGTTCAACTCCTGAAAGACAGCCACTTCTCACCGCTTGGGGTAGCGCATGGATCGTGGTCTTGCAACGCACTCGCAGCGCCTAATTTCGCCGCATCAGCGGGGCGCGGTGAAGGCGGGAACGCCGCCCTGGACGGCGGCCCCGCCGCCGCCCGATCCGGCCGGCGCATTCGGCAGCGGCGTCGGACGCGGACCGGATGAGGCG
>JAEZGJ010000172.1 GCA_023416965.1 Pseudomonadota bacterium
ACGAGGAGGCCCTGTTCCCGCCGCGCGAAGCCGAAGACGACGGCGTCGTGCAGGCCGGCGCGGGCAGCGACCCCGGCGATATTGGCCTCCTCGTCGTCACCCTTGCCGTGCAGGTGGATGGCGGCGGCGGCCACCTCGTTGCGCTCCAGCCGGTCGAGGCCGGTCTCCGACCCCTCGGCGAGAAGGGCGAGGCCTGAGACGGACTGCCTGAGGCTCCATTCCAGCAGGGGATCGTGACTGCCGCCGACGATGGGCGGCGCGGTTTCGGCGACGAAACCCTCGGGCCGGGCGAGGCCCGCCGCCACCCAGCGGTCGAGGGCGGCGCGGGGGAAGAGCCACTTGCCGGTGACCTTGGAGCAGGGGACGGCGCCGTTCGCCACCAGTTCGTAGAGCTTGCGCTCCTTCAGCCGGAGATAGGCGGCCGCTTCATCCGTGGTGAGGAAGACGTCATCCTGCATGTGTTTGCTCTGGACCGCATTTATTCCGGATTTGCTTGTCCCTACGGAAAATCTGTAGATTGCGCAAGCATCTGCCCGGAGCCGCTCGCCGTGGACCTCGCCCAGTCCTTCAGCGCCGCCATCGCGCTCATCCTCGGCGGCGACCCGGCCTTCCTCGCCATCGTCGGCCTGTCGCTGACGGTGACGCTGTCGGCGGTGACCGTCGCCGCCGTCGTCGGTCTGCCGCTCGGGGCGCTGCTGGCCCTGGCGCGCTTTCCGGGTCGCGGCGCCGTCATCGTGCTGGTCAATGCCCTGATGGGGCTGCCTCCGGTCGTGGCCGGCCTGCTCGTCTTCCTCGTCCTGTCACGGTCCGGGCCTCTCGGCCCCCTCGGTCTTCTCTTCACGCCGACAGCCATGGTGGTGGCGCAGACGCTTCTCGTCCTGCCCATCGTGATCGCCATCACCCGCCAGCTCACCGAGGACCTGAACGGCGAATACCGCGAGCACCTCGCCTCCCTCGGCCTGATGGGCTTCAGGGCCATCCCCACCCTGCTCTGGGACGGGAGGTTCGCCCTCGCCACCGCCATCCTCGCCGGGTTCGGGCGGGCGAGCGCCGAGGTCGGCGCGGTGCTCATCGTCGGCGGCAACATTGCCGGCTACACCCGCACCATGACCACCACCATCGCGCTGGAGACCTCCAAGGGTGACCTGCCGCTGGCACTCGGCCTCGGCATCGTGCTGATCCTGCTGACCCTCGCCATCAACTCCGTGACCTATGGCGCGAGCCGCGTCGGCGCGCGCTTCGCGGGATGAGCGGCATGCGCGATACCCTCTCCGTCCTGCCGCTGACGGTGGCGGACCTCGTCTTCGAGGCGGGCGGGAAGCGGCTGGTCGACCACATCGGCTTCACCCTGCCGCGGGGCGGGCTGACCGCGCTGATCGGGCCGAACGGCTCGGGCAAGTCGCTGACGCTGCGGCTCTGCCACGGGCTGCTGACGCCGACCGGCGGCTCGGTCTCCTGGGCGGCGGAGGGCGGCGCCATCGCCGGGGGAAAGCGCCACGCCATGGTGTTCCAGAAGCCTGTCATGCTGCGCCGCTCGGCCCGCGCCAACATCCTGCACGCCCTGGCGGCTGCGGGGTTCGCCCGCGGCGACCGGGCGTCGCGCTGCGCCGAGGCACTGGAGCGCTTCGGGCTCGCCGGCCTCGCGGAACGGCCGGCGCGGCTGATGTCGGGCGGGGCGCAGCAGCGCCTCGCCATCGCGCGCGCGTGGGCGCTGCGCCCGCAGGTGCTCTTCCTCGACGAGCCGACCTCCCAGCTCGACCCCGGCGCCACCCGGCAGATCGAGGAGATGCTGGCGGTGCTGAGGGGGGAGGGCATGACGCTGGTCATGGCCACCCACGACATGGGCCAGGCGCGCCGGCTCGCCGACCGGGTGCTGTTTCTCCATAGGGGCCGCCTCGTCGAGGATGCGCCGGCGCGCGCCTTCTTCGAAGGGCCGGCGAGCCCCGAAGCCCGCGCCTTCATCGCCGGGGACATCGTCTGGTGAGGGCGCAGACCGAAAGGAGACGACCGTGCTGACCAGACGGCATCTGCTGGCTGCGACGGCCGCCCTGTTCGCCTGCGGCACCACCGCCCCGGCGCAGATCTCCCGTCCGGCGCCGGCACCCGGGACGCGATTCATCACGGTGGCGTCCACCACCTCGACGGTCGATTCCGGTCTGTTCAACCATCTGCTGCCGCTGTTCCGGGCGAAGACCGGCATCGAGGTGCGCGTCATCAGCCAGGGCACCGGACAGGCGCTGGACACCGGACGGCGGGGGGATGCGGACGTGGTCTTCGTGCACGCGCGCGAGGCCGAGGAGGCCTTCGTCGCCGGCGGCTTCGGCGGGCCGCGCCGCCCGGTCATGTACAACGACTTCGTTCTGATCGGGCCGAAGTCCGACCCGGCGGGGATCTGGGGCTCGCGCGACATCGCCGCGGCGCTCACCGTCATCCAGACGAAGGCTGCGCCCTTCGTGTCGCGGGGCGACCGTTCCGGCACCCACCAGGCCGAACTCGCGCTGTGGCGGGCGGCCGGCATCGACCTCTCCGCCAGCCGCGGCAGCTGGTACCGCGAGATCGGCCAGGGCATGGGGGCTGCCCTCAACACGGCCGGCGGCATGAGCGCCTACGTCCTTTCCGACCGCGCTACCTGGCTGTCCTTCCGCAACCGCGGCGATCTCGACATCCTCGTCGAAGGCGACCGGCGCCTGTTCAACCAGTACGGCATCATGCTGGTGAACCCGCAGCGCCACCCGCACGTGAAACAGGCCGAGGCCCAGGCCTTCATCGACTGGATCGTCGGGCCCGAGGGCCAGAAGGCGATCGCCGATTTCGGGATCAACGGCCAGCAGCTCTTCTTTCCCAACGCCTCCGATCCGGGCGCCTGAGACCTGTGCGGCGCTGCCGGTCGTGCTAGGGTCGCCGCCCCGAAAGCCGCCGCCGGTGCCATGTCCCGTTCCGCTCCGCTGATCGTCCCGAACCCCGCCGATCCCCGCCTCACCCAGCGGGTGACCGGCGTCAACGAACGTGGCGAGCGGATCGAGACCTCGGTGACGGTGGAGCGGCCCCTGACGCTCTATCTGAACGCCCAGGAGATCGTCACGATGATGACGATCGGCGACTATCCCGACTATCTCGCCATCGGCTATCTGCTCAACCAAAACATGCTGAAGCCCGACGACGTGGTGACGGGCGTCGACTATGACGAGGACCTCGAAGTGGTGGTGGTGCGCACCGAGGCGCACACCAATTTCGAGGAGAAGCTGAAGAAGCGCACGCAGACCTCGGGCTGCGCCCAGGGCACGGCCTTCGGCGACCTGATGGAGGCGCTCTCGGAGATCACGCTGCCGAAGGCGGAGTTCCGGACGTCCTGGCTCTACCGGCTGACCCACGCCATCAACACCATGCCCTCGCTCTATCTCGAGGCCGGCGCCATCCACGGCTGCGTGCTTTGCCGCGAGGACCAGCCGCTGGTCTATATGGAGGACGTCGGCCGCCACAATGCGGTGGACAAGATCGCCGGCTGGATGTTCCGCCACGGCGAGAGCGGCGCCGACAAGATCTTCTACACGACGGGACGGCTGACCTCGGAAATGGTCATCAAGACCGTGCGCATGGGCATTCCCATCCTCGTGTCGCGCTCCGGCTTCACCGCCTGGGGCGTCGAGCTGGCGCGCCAGTGCGGGCTGACGCTGATCGGGCGGGCCAAGGGCAAGCGCTTCGTGGCGCTGGCCGGCGAGGACCGCATCGTCTTCGACCAGGACCTCGCCTATGTCGAGGAGGAGAGCGCCCGCCACAGGCGCAAGGGCGCGGAGGACTGACGGCGTGGCCCACCCCGAAACCCTCGGCGTGCTGCTGGCGGGCGGCCTCGCCCGGCGCATGGGCGGCGGCGACAAGCCGCTGAAGACGCTTGGCGGTATCACCCTGCTCGACCGGGCGGTGGCGCGTCTTGCCCCGCAATGCGACGGCCTCATCGTCAACGCCAACGGCGATCCCGCCCGTTTCGCCGGTCTCGGCCTGCCGGTGGTGGCCGACACCGTGGAGGGCTTCGCCGGACCGCTCGCCGGGGTGCTCGCGGCGCTCGAATGGATGGCGGCGCACCGGCCGCAGACCGGCTGGCTCTTGTCCATCCCGACGGATTCGCCCTTCCTCCCCGTGGACCTCGTCGCCCGGCTGCATGAGGCGCGGGAGGCGGAGGGAAAGCTGCTCGCCTGCGCCCGCTCGGGCGACCAGACCCATCCGGTGGTGGGGCTCTGGCCGGTCTCGCTGGCGGCGGACCTGCGCCATGCGCTCGTCGTCGAGGACCTGCGCAAGATCGACCGCTGGACGGCGCGCCACGGCATCGCCGAGGCGACCTGGCCGACGGCGCCCTACGACTCCTTCTTCAACGCCAACAGCCCGGACGACCTCGCCGAGGCGGAGACCATCCTCGCCCGGCACCCCGGCGCCTGAGACTCAGCGGAGCAGGGCGTAGGAGAGGAAGGCGACGGTGTCGCCGGGGGCGACGCGCTCGACTGCCTCGGGCAGTTCGACGAGGCCGTCCGTCTCGGTCAGCGAGGTGATGACGCCGGCGCCGTCGCGCGGATGCTTCACCGCCTCGACAGCGCCGTCGGCGCCGCGCTTCAGCGCGACCCGCACATATTCCCGCCGTCCCGCCTTCTTCCTGTAGGCGAAGGCACATCGGACGGGGAGCGCCAGCGGCCGCTCCGGGGCGCCGCCCGCCAGCACGGTGAGGAACGGCCTGACGACATGGGCGAAGGTGACGAAGACGGCCACGGGATTGCCCGGCAGGCCGATGAAGGCCGCCGCCTCCCCGGACTTGCCCGAGGGGATCACACCCATGGCCACCGGCCGACCCGGCTTGATGGCGAGACGCCAGAAGGTGAGGGAGCCGACCTCTTCCACCGCCGCCTTGACGTGATCCTCCTCGCCCGTGGAAACGCCGCCCGAAGTGAGGATGAGATCGTGGATGCCGGCCGCCTCGCCGAGGGCTGCGGAAATGGCGGCGCGGTCGTCGGGAAGGATGCCGAGGTCGGTGACATCAGCGCCCAGCCGGCGCAGCAGGGCCTGAAGCATGAAGCGGTTGGAATCGTAGAGCTGCGCCGGGCCGAGAGCCGCCCCCGGCGAGACGATCTCGTTGCCGGTGGAGAAGACGGCGACGCGCACGCGGCGGCGGACGGCGAGCCGGGTGACGCCGAGGGCCGCCGCCAGCGCGATGGTCTCTGGCGCCATCATGCGGCCGGAGGAGAGCGCCCGGTCGCCTGCTGGCAGATCCTCGCCCGCCGGGCGGCAATTGGCGCCGGCGGAGAGGCCGGGCGGCAGGATCACCTGATCGCCGTCGAGGCGCACGTCCTCCTGCATGAAGACCGTATCGCAGCCGGCGGGCATGGGGGCGCCGGTGAAGATGCGGACCGCCTCCGCCGCGCGGGCCGCTGCGGCCGCGGCCCCTGCGGGCACGCGGGAGCCGACGGTGAGGCGCGTCTCGGCTGCCGGCGTCAGGTCGGCGTAGCGCACCGCGTAGCCGTCCACGGCCGAATTGAAGAAGGGCGGCAGGCTGACGTGGGCGACGAGGTCCTTGGCGAGGATGCGGCCGTCGGCTTCGAGGAGCGACACGATCTCGGTCTCGGCGACCGGCCTCAGGCCCTCGCCGACGCGGGCGAGCGCCTCCTCGACGGAGAGGAGCTGGCCACCGAAGGCGAACTGGTCGGAGGAGAGCTGGGCCATGGCGTCAGGATGCCCGGCGCGGCCGGCGCGCGAGCTCCACGGGTGGGGTGGCACGCAGCCGGTCGACCACCTCGGAAAAGGGATCGGCGGCGGAGGCCAGCAGGTTCGCCGCGGCCTCGGCGGCATCTATGCCGACGCGCGGCCCGGTCCAGCCCGGCGGCTCCGTGTCGGAGATGAGGCCCCGCACGCCGGGAATGTCGGGAAAGAGCCAGGACTTGCCGTTGGCGGCGCGGTGGATCTCGACCTTCGGATGGGCCTCGCGCTTGAAGCCCTCGACGATGACGAGATCGACCGGCGAGAGCCGCGCCAGCAGATCGGCGAGCCGCGGCTCCTCTTCCTCCCGCAGCTCGTGCATCAGCGCCCAGCGGCGGCCGGAGGCGACGAGCACCTCGCTCGCTCCCGCCTCCCGATGGGCGTGGGAATCCTTGCCCGGCTGGTCGATGTCGAAGGCGTGGTGGGCGTGCTTGACGGTGGAGACGGCGAGGCCCCGCCGGGTTAGCACGGGGATGACCCGCGCCAGCAGCGTCGTCTTGCCCGCCCCGCTCCAGCCCGCCAGTCCCACCACCTTCATCGCGCCTGCGCCTCCCGCTTCTG
>JAEZGJ010000175.1 GCA_023416965.1 Pseudomonadota bacterium
AAACGCCCGCCCCCTCGGGGCCGCTCTTTTCGTCTGGCGCGCCGGTGGCGGCGGCGCCGGATCAGCGACGCATGCCGTAGAGAAAACCGACGAAGGCGGCGATGGCGAGGGCCTGGAAGGGGCGTGAGGTGATCTCGTCGCGCAGCATCCTCTGCAGGTCGCCGGCGCGGTTCGCCATCACCTCGGTATCCACCCCCGCCGCCTTGAGCTGCGTCTGCGCAGCGCTGGCGAAATCGGTCACGCTCGCGCCGGGGTTCATCGTCTTGCCGTCAGCCATAAGGGCCTCCTCGTGTTGCACTGACTGCGCAACGCGCGGCGGTTCCCCTTCGTTCCGCCCTAGAGCCGGGTGACGTGCCGGGCCGGCACGGCGCCGCCGTTCCATTGGCCCCCGAGCGCCCTCTCCACCTGGGCCGCCACCTGCAGCAGCAGCCCGTCGCCGCCCTGCCGCGTCTGAATCTGGATGCCCATGGGAAGCCCGCCGGGCAACCTTCCGAAGGGGATCGACAGGCCGGGAATGCCGCAGAGGTTGGAGAGCGGCGTATAGGCGAAGATCGCCCAGAGATTGGCGAACCAGTCGTGGACGGAGGGATTGTCGCTCACCGTCAGATATTCGCGCGTGCCGACGGGCGGCGTTGGCTTGGCCATGGTCGGCGTCAGGATGAGGTCATAGGTCTCGAAGAAGGCGCCGAAGCCGCGGGAGGCCGTGTTGAAGGCGAGCTGCATGCGGGTGCGCTCCGAATAGGTGGCGTCGATCCCCGCCGCCCAGAGCCTGACGTTCATCGGCTCCACCTTGTCCTCCGGCGGCCGGGCGAGGCCGCGCGGCTCGAGGAGCAGGGCGATGGTCTGGGCGAAATTGGTGATGTAGCAGGTCGTCTGCGCCTCATAGGCGGCGGCGAAGTCGATGGCGGGCAGCGCCCACTCGACATGGTGGCCGAGCCCCTCGAGGAAGCGTCCCGCCCGTTCCAGTTCGGCGACGATTTCCGGGGTGGCGCGATAGGGTCCCCATTCATGCGACATGGCGATGCGCAGCTTTACGGGGTCGCGGCGGACGAGATCGGCATAGGGCTCGCCAGCGGTCCAGTAGGGCATGAACTCGCCAGGCGCGCCGCCCCGGCAGGCATCGACGAAGGCGGCGGTATCGCGCACGCTCCGGCTGAGGCAGCCCTGGGAGGAGACGACGCTGGTCAGGTCCGACCCGCCCGGCGCGATGGAGAAGACGCCGCGGGAGGGCTTGAGCCCGACGAGGCCATTGACCCCCGCGGGGATGCGGATCGAGCCGCCGCCATCCGTGCCGTGCGAGATCGGTGTGGCGCCGGCCGCCACCATGGCCGCCGAGCCGGCCGACGAGCCGCAGGTCGTGTAGTCCGTATCCCACGGGTTGCGGGTGACGCAGAGCGTGTTCTCGGCCGAGCTGCAGACGCCGAATTCCGGCGTCGTCGAACGGCCGATGATGTTGAGCCCCGCCTTGCGGATCTTGCCCGTCAGGTGGCTGTCGGCGGCAGCGACGTTCCCCTGCATCAGGAGGGAGCCCATCTCCTGCAGGCGCCCCTTCAGCGTCGGGCCGAGGTCCTTCATCAGGTAGGGCACCCCGGCGAAGATGCCGGCCGGATCCATGCCGTCCTTCGTGGGATCGGCGACCACGTCGTCGAAGACCTCCACCACCGCGTCGAGCGCCGGGTTGAGGGCGGCGACCGCCGCGCTGGCCTGGGTAGCGAGTTCGGCCGCCGTGATCTCGCCGGCGCGCACCCGTTCGGCGAGCGCGGTGGCGTCGTTGCGGGCCCATTCGCTCCAGCTCATCGCGAGTGTCATGTCGGTCGCTCTCGTCCGTGTCGGGAATGCCTCTGCATCGGCGCTCCGCGCTGGCAGGACCACCGCGCCCTCCGCATGGGCGAAATGCGTTTCCGGCGGGAATGGTCCGGCCGGTCGGTCGAGGGCTCGTTTCTGGATGTTTCCGGCCGTCCTGTGCCCACCCGGCGTCGGGCGGCCGGCCCGGCCGGCGGCGGGCTCCGCTCCCCCGGCGTCAGGCCCTCTTGCCTTGGCGTCTGCGACGCCGAAGGATGGTGGAAAAACCCTGGGAGGACCCTGTTGCCCGCGAAGCGTCTTGCGCCTGTCGATGTCGTCGTGGTCGGAGCCGGCCTCGGCGCCGCGGCCTTCGTCCGCCATCTCGTCGAGGAGGCTCCCTCCCTCTCCATCGTCGTGCTGGAGCGCGGCGGCTGGGTCGACCGCGCGGGGTTGCCGGCCTGGCGCGCCGATTTCCAGCGCGACGTGCTCGGCCCCTATGCGACCTCTCCCAATGTGAGGCTCGCGGCGGGCGGCATCGCGCCCTCCGCCGACTATGCCGTCGACGACAGCCAGTCCGACTTCAAGCCGCTGATGTGGAGCGGCGTCGGCGGCTCCACCATCAACTGGGCGGCGCATTTCCCCCGCTTCCACCCCTCCGACTTCCGCACCCGCAGC
This sequence comes from Pseudomonadota bacterium, assembly GCA_023416965.1. Taxonomy (GTDB): domain Bacteria; phylum Pseudomonadota; class Alphaproteobacteria; order Rhizobiales; family Phreatobacteraceae; genus Phreatobacter. Next base: position 2,458 of record JAEZGJ010000175.1, read on the forward strand.
CTCGACGGCGTCGGCGACGACTGGCCCTTCACCTACCGGGATCTCGAGCCCTTCTACGACCTCAACGACGCCCGCTTCGGCATTGCCGGGCTCCCCGGCGATCCCGCCTATCCGCCGAAACCGGCCCGGCCCATGCCGCCCATCGCGCTCGGCCGCCTCGGCATGACGGCGGCGCGCGGCTTCGACCGGCTCGGCTGGCACTGGTGGCCGGTCGATTCCGCGATCAACAGCCGCGAGCACGCCGGCCGCCCCGCCTGCAACCATTGCGGCCCCTGCCAGCAGGGCTGTGTCACCGGCGCCAAGGCCTCCACGGACATGACCCATTGGCCCGAGGCCATCGCCCGCGGCGTCGAGATGCGCACGGGAGCGGTGGTGCTGCAGGTGGAGATCGAGGCCGCCCGCGTCACCGGCGTCACCTACCGCACCGCGGAGGGCGACGTCTTCCAGCCGGCGGAGACGGTGGTGGTCGCCGGCAACGGGGTCGGCACGGCGCGGCTGCTGCTCGCCTCCGGCGTCTCCTCGCCGGCCCTCGGACGCAACCTCATGTATCACGGCGCCGGCTATGTCCGCGGCTTCTTCGCCGAGGATCTCGACGGCCCGGTCGGCCCCACCGGCTGCGCCATCTACAGCCACGAATTCTATGAGACCGACCGCTCGCGCGGCTTCGTGCGCGGCGTCCACCTGCAGGCGACGCGCGAGAACCCGCTGGCAGTTCAGGCGGCCCGCCTGCCGCGGCCATGGGGGGAGGAGGCCCATGACGCGCTGCTGCGCGAGTTCCGGCATTCCATGGCCATCCTCGTCGTCAACGAGGACCTGCCCGAGCTGGAGAACCATGTCGGCCTCACCGGCGAGACGGCGCCCGACGGCCTGCCCGGCGTGAAGGTGGTCTATCGCCTGTCGGATCATTCGCGCCGCGCCCTCGATTTCGGCCTCGACCGGGCGGAGGAGATGCTGCGCGCCGCCGGCGCCGTCGAGACGGTGCGGGTGCCGCTCGCCCCCTTCACGGGCTGGCACCTTCTCGGCACCGCCCGCATGGGAACCGATCCCGCCACCTCCGTCACAGACGGCAGTGGTCGCGTCCACGGCGTGAGCGGGCTTCTCGTCGCCGACGGCAGCCTCTTCACCACCTCGGCTGCGGTCAATCCGGGCTCCACCATCGGCGCGCTGGCGACCAAGGTCGCCGACGATTTCGCGAGGCACGTGGCATGACCCCGACCTTCGAGGAGGCTCTTCTCGACACGCTGTTCCCGGGTCTCGGGCCCATCCCGCCGGCGAGCCGCATCGGCCTCGACGCGGGCGCCCTGCTGGCGTGCCACGGCGCGGTGCTCGATGCCCTCGCCGCCTCGGCGGGCGGGCGGGACGCCTTCGTCCTCGCCGATGCGGCCCGCCGCACGCATCTCCTCGCCGAGGTCGAGCGGGCGATGCCCGCCGCCGTCCAGGCGCTCGTCCTCGCCGTCTCGGCGCGGTACCACGCAAGCGCCCCGGTGGTGGAAGCCTATGGCTGGGCCTCCCGCCCGCCGCAGCCGCAGGGCTTCGCCGTGGGCTCGCCCGGCGACGAGGCCGAGGCGGACCGGATGCTGCAGCGCGTCAGGGCGCGCCGGCAGATCTGGCGGGGCTGAGCCTCAATCCCGCGCCGAGAAGCGGGCCATGAAGCTGCGGTCGAGCCAGTCCTTCCACAGCCAGACCCAGCGTCCTTCGAGGGCGAGCCATTGGCCGCGGCCGGCTATGGCGCCGCCGTCGCTCGTCGACAGGATGGCGAGATAGCGCCGCTGGGCGCGGTAGGGCCTGAGCGCCTCGCCGCGCACCCGCCGCCTGAGGTTTTCGACGAGCGGCGGCCCCTGCCGCACGGCGAAGACGCCGGCCTTCTCGCGTCGCTGGCCCTCGATGGCGGCGCAATCGCCCACCGCGAAAATGGCCTCGTCGGAAAGCGTGACGAGGGTATCGGCGGTGAGGACCGAGCCGTCCTCCGCCTGGCGGAGTCGGGTGGACGACAGCCAGTTGGGCGCGCGCGCCGCGGTCGAGACGATGACGAGGTCGGCCGCGATGCGCCGGCCGTCGGAGGCGGTCGCGCCGTCGGCGTCCACCGCCACGATCCGGCAGGGTTCGAGCACCGCGACCTGGCGGCGGGCGAGCGCCGCCCGGATGCGCCGCCGCAGGCCGGCGTTGAGTGTCGGCGCCAGCGCCTCACCCGCGGCGATGCCGATCCAGGGCCGTGGCTCCCGCGCCGCAAGACGGGTGCGCAGCGCCAGGGCGATCTCGATGCCGGCCGGACCGCCGCCGACCATCAGGATGCGGTCGGGCTTCCGTTCGCCGGCGAGGCGTGCGTCGAGTTGGTCCAGCAGCCCGCCGATCGGCTTCACCGCGAGGGCGTGGCGGTCCGCCCCGGCGATCCCGGAGAGGTCCGGCGTGATGCCGACGTCGAGGGAGAGCGTGTCGAAGGCGAGGCGTCCCCCGTCGGCGAGCAGCACCGCGCGGCCGTCGCGGTCGATGCCGTTGGCCGCGGCGAGGCGGAAGCCGGCGCCGCAGCGCGCGGCGAGGGCGTCGAGGTCGATATGCATCGCCTCGCGCCGGTAATGGCCGGCGATGTGCCCGGGCAGCATGCCGGAATAGGGGGTGAGCCTGCGGTCGGTGACGAGGGTCAGCCGCACGCCCGGCTCGGGCGCGTCGCGGAAGGCGGTGAGCACCTGGACATGGGTATGCCCACCGCCGACGAGCACGATATGGTGGTCAGCCACGGGCGCCTCCGTCGAGCCGGGCGAGCGCGATCCGGGTCGCCGGGGCGGCTTCCGGCTTTGCCGCCAGCGCCTGCCGCAGCCAGGCGAGGTCGGCCCGTTCGTCCACGTCGTGCTGCTCCGGCAGGAGATGCACCGTGAGCCCTTCGGCCTCGGCCCGCCGCAGCGTCTCGGCCAGCACCCGCGGCGTGCTCCACGCCATGGGCGCGAAGAGCGGTGCGGCGAGCACCGAGCGGACGCCGATCAGACCGTAGCCGCCGTCGGCGCTCGGCATGACCACCACGGTCCGCCGGTCGCCCTGCCGCAGGACCTCCGCCGCCTCGGCGACAACCTCCGGCGGGACGAGCGGCAGGTCCGCCCCCATCACCATGGCGCCGGCGGGATGGCGCGCCAGCAACCGCGCCAGCACGGCCCACATGGTGGCGCCGAGTTCGCCCTCGTCGCAGAAGATGAGGGGCCAGCCGTGCCCGACCAGGGCGGCGAGCTCGTCGCCCGCATCGGCGGGACGGTGGAAGAGGGTGCAGGCGAGATCAGCAGGGCCGGCGGCGCAGGCGATTGAGCGTGCGGTGTCGGCGAGGAAGGCGGCGGCGAGGTCGGCTGCCGCCTTCTCCCCCACTGCCGTCGCCAGCCGCGTCTTGGCGATGCCCGGCCGCGGCGGCTTGGCCATCAGCCCGAAGCCGATCGTCCCCTGCGCCATGTCAGCGGCCCTCCACGCCGTCGCGCCGCTGCAGCCAGCGGCGCAGCGGGATCGTCGCCAGCGACAGCAGCGCGAGGCCGCCGAGCCCGGCGAGGATTTCGGGCGTCAGGATCGACCCCGGCGTGACCGCGCCGCCGCGATCGAGCACCGAGCCGAGGCCCGCCCCCGCCAGCGAGAAGACGGCGGTGGCGGGAATGACCCCCACGAAGGTCGTGGCGACATAGGTCGCGAGCGGCACCCCCACGAAGGCCGGCACCAGATTGACCAGGAAGAAGGGGAAGAGCGGCACCAGCCGCAGCACCAGGAGATAGGAGGCGGCGTCGCGGCGGATGCCCGCGGCAAGGCGTGCCGCCTGCGGCCCGAAGCGGTCGAGGGCATTGGCGCCGAACAGCGTGCGGGCGAGCAGGAAGACCAGCGTCGCGCCGATGGTGGCCGCCGTCACCGTCAGCGCCGTGCCGAGCGCCGCCCCGAACAGGAAACCACCGCCCAGCGTCAGGAACACCGCCCCGGGAACCGAGAAGGCGACTGCAAGCGTGTAGACCGCGACGAAGGCCGCCGCCGAGAGGACGCCGTTGGCCGCCACCCAGGCTGAGAGCGTCCCGCGGTGGTTGCGCAGCGTCTCCAGCGACAGATAGTCCGCCACGCCGGACCAGCGCAGCCCGACCAGCACGGCGACCGCCGCGAGGGCGATCCAGACGCGCCGGTCCGTTGCGAGAGAGCGGGGCGACATGGGGCCTCCTCAGGGGATGAAGCGCTGGAAGAAGCCGACGACGGCGCGGGTCGTCCGGCCGAAGAGCCGCGGCGTGAAATGGCTGCCGGCGGCCCGTTTCGACGCTTCCGACAGGGTCGGGTAGGGCAGGACAAGGCCCGCCATGGCGCCGATCTTCAGGCCCGAGGCGATGGCCAGCGCCCAGGTGCCGATCATCTCGCCGGCCCGCGGGGCGACGATGGTGGCGCCGAGAATGCGGCCGCGGCTGCCGAGGACGATCCGCACCAGCCCTTCCGTGCGGCGCTCGGCCTGCGCCCGGTCGTTCGTCGACAGGGGCGAGGCGAGGACCTCCACCTGATGGCCCGCCTTGCGCGCCTCCTCCTCCGTCAGGCCGACCTGCGCGAGTTCCGGATCGGTATAGGTCACGCGGGGCAGGGCGGCGTAGTCCACCCGGGCTGGCAGCAGGAAGAGCGCGTTGCGGATGACGATGCCGGCCTGGTAGCCGGCCACATGGGTGAACTGCGGCCCGCCGCAGACGTCGCCGATCGCGAAGACCGAGCGGTTGCTGGTTCTGAGCCGCGCATCCACCGTGATGCCCTTGCCCGTCGTGGCGATGCCGGCGGCCTCGAGGCCGAGCCCCTCGACGTTCGGCCGCCGCCCGGTGGCGACGAGCAGGTGGCTGCCGGCGATCACCTCGCCGCCCTCGGCCAGTTCCACCGCGACTCCGCCCTCGCTCGGCCGGACCGAGGCGACCTTGCGGCCCTCCACCAGCGTGATGCCCTCGGCGAGGAGGGCCTTGCGCACCACGGCCACGGCCTCCGGCTCGTCCCGCCCGAGGATGGACTGCTGCTCGACGACGGTGACCTCCGCCCCCAGCCGCCGGAAGGCCTGCGCCATTTCGACGCCGATCGGGCCGCCGCCCATGACCACGAGATGGTCCGGCCGCTGCCTCAGGCCGAAGATCGTCTCGTTGGTGAGATAGCCGCTCTCCGCAAGGCCCGGCACCGGGGGCACGGCGGCGCGCGATCCCGTCGCCACCACGAAGCGCCGCGCCCGGATCCGCGTGCCGCCCGCCTCCACCGTCCGCGGGTCGAGGAAGCGTGCCGCGGCGCGGATCACCTCGACGCCGAGGCCTTCGAAACGCTCCACGCTGTCGTGCGGCGCGATGGCGGCAATGACTTCGTGGACATGGTCGTTCACCGCATCGAAGCGGATGTCGGGGGCATGGTACCGGATGCCGAAGGGCGGACTCGCCGCCGCGGCATGGGCCATGTGGGCGGCGGCGATCAGCGCCTTCGACGGCACGCAGCCCGTATTGAGGCAGTCGCCTCCCATCTCGCCCTTCTCGATCAGAACGACGGAAGCCCCCATCTGCACGGCGCCGGCCGCGACCGACAGCCCCGCCGAACCGGCACCGATGACGCAGATGTCGCAGCGGATCACGTCGCCGTCGCGGCTCGGGCGCCTCGCGGCGGGGGTGGGGTCGGTCCTGTCCATCGGCACTGTGAACCTTTCAGCGGGCGGCATGTTTCCCTTCGCGGAGGCGGGACGCACCGTTTCGCTCCCACACGAACTTGTGTCCGCCGTCGCCGCGCCTCTCGCAGCGCGCCATGGTGACACCGAAGGCGGGGTCCGGTGTAACGTCTTGCCGCCGGAATGCGAATGCGGACGAAACGCCGCGATGGAGTGAAGCCTTTTGCAGCAGACCATGCGAGAGCCCGGCGGCCGGACCATCGGCAAGTTCGAACATCCCGCCGTAACCGCCAGTGGCGAACGCCGCGCCGCGGTGGCGCTGAAGCGGCTGGAGACCCTGTGGTTCAACACAGGCACGCTCTGCAACATCACCTGCGCCAACTGCTACATCGAGAGTTCGCCGAAGAACGACGCCCTCGCCTATCTGACGCTCGCCGACGTGCGCGCCTCCCTCGACGAGATCCGCCGCGACCGCCTGCCCGTGACGCTCGTCGGCCTCACCGGCGGCGAGCCTTTCATGAACCCTGAGATCATCCCCATCCTCGAGGCGATCTTGGCGGCCGGCCACGAGACCCTCGTCCTCACCAATGCCATGCGGCCGATGATGCGCCATCGCGCCGCGCTGCTCCGCCTGCGCGAGGCCCATGGGGCGAAGCTGCGCATCCGCGTCTCGCTCGACGATTATCGCGCCGCCGTGCACGACGCCGAGCGCGGCGCCGGGTCCTTCGCGAAGGCGATGGAGGGGCTGCGCTTCCTCGCATCGAGCGGCTTCCGCCTGGAGCTCGCCGGCCGCCGCCTCGCCGCCGATGCCGAGGCGGGCTCGCGCGAGGGCTATCGCCGCACCCTCGCCGCCGAAGGCATCGCCCTCGACTGGGACGATCCGGTCAGCCTCGTCGTCTTCCCGGAAATGCGCGCCGACGCCGATCCGCCGGAGATCACCGAGGCCTGCTGGGGCATTCTCCACAAGAGCCCGGACGAGGTCATGTGCGCCTCCGCCCGCATGGTTGTCCGCCGCAGGGGTGCCGACAGGCCGGCCGTGCTCGCCTGCACGCTCATCGCCTACGATCCCGCCTTCGAACTCGGCGCGACCCTGGCCGAGGCGGCGCGACCCGTGCCGCTCAACCACCGTTTCTGCGCGACCTTCTGCGTGCTCGGCGGTGCCGCCTGCGGCGCCGCGGCGCCGGCGTGACGGTCCAGGTCGAGCATGGACGGGCGGCGGCTGTCGATCCGCCGGCCCTCAGCGTCGTCGTGCCGCTGGCGGCGGACGAGCCTCCCCCTGAAGGCCTGATCGGGAGCCTGCCGGCCGACATGGAGGTGATCCTCGCCCGCGGCGGCACCCGCGCCGAGGCCCTCAATGCCGGTGCCGCTGCCGCCCGCGGCGCCGTCCTCTGGTTCCTCCATGCCGATACCCGCCTGCCGGAAGGGGCGGTGGAGGCCCTCGGCGCCGCCATCCGGCGCGAGCCCCGCGCGCTGCTCTTCTTTGACCTCGCCTTCGACGGGCCCGCCGTCATGGCGCTGAATGCCACCGGTGCCCGCTTCCGTTCGCGGCTGCTGCGCCTGCCCTTCGGCGACCAGGCCCTGTGCCTGGACGCCGGTCTCTTCCGGCAGCTCGGCGGCTATCCGGCCGTGCCGCGCGGCGAGGACCACCTCCTCGTCTGGCGCGCCCACCGCACGGGCGTGCCGGTGCGGCCGGTCGGGGCGAGCGTCACCACCAGCAGCCGCCGCTACCGCGCCCGCGGCTGGGCGCGCACCACGGCGCTCCATCTCGCACTCACCCTGCGCCAGGCCGCGCCCGAAGTGCTCGCCTGGCTCAGGGGCCGCTGACCCCTTGTGGTATCGGGCGCCGGTTGCCGCGCCGGGCGCCGGCGGCGTAGGCCTGTCGCAGGTCCTGGGAGGGGAATCGCCCGCACCTGCGAGAAGGTTTCGTCATGCACCAGCAGCCATCGCGCTCCGCCCTGCGGCAGACCCTGCTCGGCAAGCTGCGCTATTCGATCGGCCGATCCCCGGAGGATGCCGTCGAACACGACTGGCTCACCGCCGCCATCCTCACCGTCCGCGACGCCATGGTGGATTCCTGGCGCCCGCCCTCCACGCCGGTGGGCAAACGCGTCTATTACCTGTCGCTGGAATTCCTCATCGGCCGCTCGCTGAACGATTCCCTCGGCAATCTCGGCCTGCGCGAGACGCTGCGCGACGTGCTCGCCGAATTCGGCCAGTCCCTCGACGCGCTGGAGACGCTGGAGCCCGACGCGGCCCTCGGCAATGGCGGTCTCGGGCGCCTCGCCGCCTGCTACATGGAATCCATGGCGAGCCTCGGCGTGCCGGCCATCGGCTACGGCATCCGCTACGAGCACGGCCTGTTCCGCCAGGTCATCGAGCGCGGCGAGCAGGTGGAGCGGCCGGAGGACTGGCTCTCCTTCCGCAATCCCTGGGAGTTCGAGCGCAGCGACCGCGCCTATGAGATCGGCTTCGGCGGCCGCGTCGAGGACGGCGAGGGCGACGCCGCCCATTGGGTTCCGGCCGAGCGGGTCCTCGCGGTGAGCTACGACATGCCGGTGGTCGGCTGGCGCGGCCATGCGACGACCACCCTGCGCCTCTTCCGCGCCCGCGCCCTCGAGCCGCTCTTCCTCGAGGCCTTCAACCGCGGCGATCTCGCCGGCGCCGTCTCCGAGCGCGTGCGGGCCGAGGCCATTTCCCGCGTCCTCTACCCGAACGATTCCACGCCCGAGGGCCAGGAGCTGCGGCTCCGGCAGGAATATTTCTTCACCGCCGCCGCCCTCCGCGATCTCGTCCTCCGCCACATCCGCGACGGGGAGGACCTGCGCACGCTGGACCGGCGCGCGGCGATCCAGCTCAACGACACCCATCCGGCCCTCGCCGTCGCCGAACTCATGCGCCTGCTGGTCGACGAGCACGGCCTGCCCTGGGACGAGGCCTGGCGAGTGACGCGCGGCAGCATCGCCTATACCAATCACACCCTCCTGCCCGAGGCGCTGGAGACCTGGCCGGTCTCGCTCATGGAGCGGCTGCGGCCGCGCCACATGCAGATCATCTTCCGCATCAACGCCGTCTTCCTCGATGCCGCGGCGAAGACGCCCGGCCATCCCGACCTCGCGGCGCTGTCGCTCATCGACGAGCACCACGGCCGGCGGGTGCGCATGGCCCATCTCGCCTTCGTCGGCTCCCACAGCGTCAACGGCGTCTCGGCCCTGCATTCCCGTCTGATGGAGGAGACGGTCTTCGCGCCGCTGGCGAAGATGGCGCCGGGCCGGATCCGCAACGTCACCAACGGCGTGTCGCCGCGACGCTGGCTGATCGGCGCCAATCCCGCCCTCGCCGACCTCATCGGCGAGGCCTGCGGCCGGGCGCGGCTCGACGATCCCGTCGACCTCACCGACTTCGCCGCGCAGGCCGGCGATGCGGCCTTCCGCGACCGGCTGGGCGCGATCAAGCACGCCAACAAGGAGCGGCTCGCCCGCCGCCTCAAGGATCAGCTGGGCCTCGCCGTCGATCCCTCCTGGCTGTTCGACGTCCAGATCAAGCGCATCCACGAATACAAGCGCCAGCTCCTCAACATCCTGGAGACCATCGCCCTCTACGACACGCTGCGCGCCGAGCCCTGGCGCGACATTCCCCCGCGGCTGAAGCTCTTTTCCGGCAAGGCGGCCTCCAGCTACGTGACCGCCAAGACCATCATCCGCCTGATCAACGACGTCGCCTCGGTCATCAATCATGATCCCGTCACGCGCGACCGGCTGAAGGTCGCCTTCCTGCCGAACTACAATGTCAGCCTCGCCGAGCTGATCATCCCGGCCGCCGACCTCTCCGAGCAGATCTCCACCGCCGGCATGGAGGCCTCCGGCACCGGCAACATGAAGTTCGCGCTCAACGGTGCCCTGACCATCGGCACGCTCGACGGCGCCAATATCGAGATCGCCGAGCGGGTCGGGGAGGACAATATCGTCATCTTCGGCATGACGGCGGAGGAGGTGGCGGCGGAGCGCCGCTCGCCGCGCCGCAGCGAGGACATCCTCGGTCAGGATCCCGGCCTCGCCGACGTGCTGGACGCGGTCGCCTCCGGCGTCTTCTCCCCCGGCGAGCCGGACCGCTACCGCCCGCTGGTGGAGGCGCTGAAGCACCACGACACCTTCATGGTCCTTGCCGATTTCGCCGCCTACGAGGCGGCGCAGCGGCGGGTCGACGGACTGTGGGGCGACGCCGGTGCCTGGCAGGGCATGGCCGCCGCCAACATCGCGGGCTGCGGCTATTTCAGCGCCGACCGCTCCATTCGCGACTATGCCCGCACCATCTGGCACCTGCCCGCCGAGGACTGGCGCGGCTGAGCCGGCTCAGGCGAGAACCATCAGCGACCGGGGCCCGATGATCACCGCGCCGTCATGCGGGTCGCCACCCTCGGCTTCGGTGCGCACCTGCACGGTCCATTCCTGCCCCTCCGCACGCTCCGGCAGGGCGAACGAGACGCCGTTCTCCGAGGCGTTGAACAGGATCAGCGCCTCGCGGAAGCCCTCGCTCACCGTCTCGCAGGTCATCAGGAGGGCGATGGCGCGGGCGAGGTCGTCGTCCCAGTGCTCCTCCTCCTGGTCGCCGCCGGCCGGGTTGAGCCAGCGCAGCACCACATCCTCGCGGAAGCTCGCCCGCCGGAAGATGTGGTTGTCCGCCCTGAGCTGCGTCAGCTCACGGACGAAGCGGGTCATCGCCTCGCCCGCTTCGCCCACCTGGTCCCAGTTGAGCCAGCCGATCGGATTGTCCTGGCAATAGGCGTTGTTGTTGCCCTCCTGCGAATTGCCGAACTCGTCGCCCGCTAGCAGCATGGGCGTGCCGTGCGAGAGCAACAGGGTCGCCATCAGGTTGCGGGTGTGGCGGCGGCGCAGGGCGAGGATCTCCTCGTCGTCGGTCGGGCCCTCCGCGCCGAAATTGACCGACAGGTTGTGGCCGTGGCCGTCGCGATTGTCCTCGCCGTTGGCCTCGTTGTGGCGCTCCTCGTAGGCGGCCAGGTCCGCGAGGGTGAAGCCGTCATGGGCGGTGACGAAATTGACGCCCGCCCACGGCCGGCGGCCCCGCTGGTCGTAGATGTCGCCGGAGCCGGTGACGCGCGCCGCCATGTCGCGCAGGAGCCCGTTCTCGCCCTTCCAGAAGCCGCGGATCGTGTCGCGGTACTTGTCGTTCCACTCGGCCCAGCCCGGCGGGAAGCTGCCGACCTGATAGCCGCCCGGCCCGATGTCCCAGGGCTCGCCGACGAGCTTGACCTTGCGCAGCACCGGATCCTGGCCGATGGCGTCGAAGAAGCCGCCGCGCGGATCGAAGCCGTGCGGCTCGCGCCCGAGGATGGTGCCGAGGTCGAAGCGGAAGCCGTCCACCTCCATCACCTCCACCCAGTAGCGCAGCGAATCCAGCACCAGCTGCAGCTCGCGGGGGTGGCTGGTATTGACCGTGTTTCCGGTGCCGGGGTCGTTGATGTAGTAGCGGTGCGCGTCCGGCAGGGTGCGGTAGTAGGAGAAATTGTCGATGCCGCGGAAGGAGAGCGTCGCGCCGCGCTCGTTACCCTCGGCCGTGTGGTTGTAGACGACGTCCAGGATCACCTCGAGGCCGGCGTCGTGATAGGCGCGCACCATGTCGCGGAAGGAGGCGAGGCCCTTCCTGCCGAGATAGCGGCCCATCGGCGCGAAGAAGGCGATGCTGTTGTAGCCCCAGTAGTTGCGCAGGCCGAGCTCCTCAAGCCGGTGGTCGTCGGCGAAGGCGTGGATCGGCAGGAGCTCGACGGAGGTGACGCCGAGGCTCTTCACATGGTCGATGATCGCCTGCTGCCCGAGCCCGTCGAAGGTGCCGCGCAGCGCCTCGGGAACGGCCGGATGCAGCTTCGTCATGCCGGCGGCGTGGCACTCGTAGAACACCGTGCGGTCCCACGGCACGCGCGGCGAGGCAGGACGGCCATCATCGAGGCCGAAATCGCTGACCACGCCTTTCGGCATGAAGGGCGCGCTGTCGCGCTCGTCGAAGGTGAGGTCGGCGTCCTCCTCCATGCCGAGCACGTAGCCATAGACGGCCGGGTCCCAGGCGATGGTGCCGTGCAGCTCGCGCGCATAGGGATCGATCAGCAACTTGTTCGGATTGAACCGGTGCCCGTCCTCCGGCCGATAGGGCCCGTGGACCCTATAGCCGTAGAGCTGCCCCGGCTTCAGCCCCGGCACATAGCCGTGCCAGACCTCGTCGGTATATTCCGGCAGTGTCAGCCGAGCGGTCTCGGTCCTGCCGCTGTCGTCGAAGAGGCAGAGCTCCACCCGGTCGGCATGGGCGGAGAAGAGTGCGAAATTGACGCCGTCGCCGTCTAAGGTCGCGCCGAGATCATGGGGCGCGCCCGGCATCATTCGCGTTGCTGTCATGGGGGGATCTTACGCTCTCGCGGGCAGGCGATCTGCACGTTCTGGCCAGCAACGCGAGGCTCCGGAGGCGGTTCCCGCCGGCGCCGGCAGCCGCCCATCTTTTTTGCGGTGCAATAGGAACTTCGTCACTCGTCCTGTCGTTGTAGCCGTGACATCCCCTGAAATTCCCGCGAGCGTGCCATGCAGGTCTTCGAGCGCCCTTCTGAAGAGCCTCTGACTACCGACGGCCCGACGCTCCTTCCCGAGGCCCTCACCTCGGCGCAGGATTGCGTCGAGGCGCCTGCTGCCCTCGGCGGCCGGCGGCCGAACGTTCTCTTCGTCACCCCCGAAATGGGCGACTTCATCAAGGCGGGCGGCCTTGGCGAGGTGTCGTCCTCGCTGCCGCGCCAGTTGACGCGCCTCTGCGACGTCCGCGTGCTCATGCCGGGCTACCGCGAGGTGCGGCGCAAGGGCGGGCACATCGACGTCGTCAGGTCGATGCCCGGCTGTGCCGGCCTGCCCGCGTGGTCGCTGGGCCGGCTGACCCGGCCCGACGGCCTCATCGTCTATGTCGTCCTCTGCGACGAGCTCTACGACCGCGCCGGCTCCCCCTACGGCCCCTTCGGCGCCGGCGACTTCGCCGACAACGACGTGCGCTTCGCGCGGCTGTCGCTGGCGGCCGCCGAGATCGCGGCGGGCGAGGCCGATCCCAACTGGAAGGCCGACATCCTCCACGCCCACGACTGGCCGGCAGCGCTCGCGCCGCTCTATCTCGCCACGCGCCCGGGCCACGACAAGGCGGCCTCCATCCTGACCATCCACAACCTCGCCTATCAGGGCCTCTACGGCGCTGACCGGCTGCAGGCACTCGGCATCCCCGATTCCGCCTTCACCGTGGAGGGGGCGGAATTCTACGGCCAGCTCTCCTTCCTCAAGGCGGGCATCGCCTTCTCCACCCACATCACCACCGTCAGCGAGACCTATGCCCGCGAGATCACCTCGCCGGAGCACGGCTGCGGCCTCGACGGCATGCTGCGCCGCCGCTATGCGGCCGGCGAACTCACCGGCATCTTGAACGGCATCGACGACCGGATGGTGATGCCCCCCGAGGAGGCCCTCGACCCCAAGGCCCTCGCCGACTGGAAGCGCGCCAATGCCCGCAAGGTCCGCAAGATCTTCGGCCTCACCCCTTCGCGCGGCCCGCTCTTCGCCGTCATCTCCCGTCTCGTGCACCAGAAGGGCGTCGACCTTGCGGTGGAAGCGGCCGAGACCATCATCGCCGGCGGCGGCCAGCTCGTCGTCACCGGGCGCGGCGAGCCGGAGCTCGAGGAGGCGGTGGAGCGGCTCGGCGAGCGCCATCCCGACGCCGTCGGCGTCCATATCGGCTTCGACGACGAGGAGGCGCGGCAGGTCTTTGCCGGCAGCGACTTCCTGCTCATGCCCTCCCGATTCGAGCCCTGCGGCCTCAGCCAGATGTACGCCCAGCGGGCCGGCAGCCTGCCGATCGCCTACCGCACCGGCGGCCTCGCCGACACGATCGACGACGGCCGCTCCGGCTTCCTGTTCTCGAGCCTGTCGTCGTCGAGCCTCGGCGGGGCGGTGAACAGGGCGCTCGGCGCCTATCGCCGCCGCGCCGATCTCATCGCCATGCGGCGGAACGCCATCGCCAAGCGCTTCGACTGGACCGGCGCCACGACGCGCTATGCCACCATCTACTCACAGGCGCTGGAGGCGTGACTGCCCTTGTGTCCCCGGCTCACGGTTCCTCCCGTTTGCGTCGCGCCGCGCCGGCCTTGCCGGGCGGAGCGGCGGGAGCCTTCCCGTCGGCCGGTTTCTTGGGCGCCGCGGCCGCGCGCGGGGCCCGGGCCTTGGCGGCAGGCTTCCCGAGAACGGCGGTTCCCCTCTCCAGGGCGGTTTCGGGCGCGGTCTCGGCGGGAGAGGCCGGCTGCGCCGCCAGTTCCCGCTCGGCCGCTGCCCAATGGGCCACCGCCCGTCCCTGCGGCCGGCCCTCGGCCTCCCAGATCTCATAGGCTCGCTTCTCGATCATCATGCGCGACATAAGCCGCCTCCTTTTCCGTATCGCCGCGCCGCCCCCGAAGGCGGCCGCCCGGCTCCCGCTCAACAATGCGCTGTGCCCCGCCGGGTTTCCTTGGAGGGGGTTCGCGACGTGGTGATCCGCCGCTCCACCCCGCGCGCCAGCGAGACCGTCGCCGCCCCCGGATCGAGCCTGCCGGCGGGCGTGGTCTCCGCCCTCCTCGCCGGCACCCACGGCGACCCCTTCTCCGTCCTCGGCCCCCACCGGGAGGGGACGGGCCTGCGCATCCGCGCGGCGCTGCCCGGCGCCTATTATGCGGAAGTTGAGCCCGCCGGCGGCGGTCCCACGACACCGCTCACGGAAACGTCGCCGGGTTTTTTCGAGGCCCTCCTCGCGGAGCCCATCGACTACCGACTCGTCGTCCACTGGGCCGGCGCCGTGCAGCGCACCGTCGACCCCTACGGCCTGCCGGCCCTGCTCTCCAGCGACGACCTCCACTGGTTCGCCGAGGGTCGCCACCGCGACCTCGCCCAGCGGATGGGCGCGGTGCCCTGCCGCCATGCCGGCCACGAGGGGGTCGCCTTCGCCGTCTGGGCCCCCAATGCCCGGGCCGTGTCGGTGGTCGGCGACTTCAACGGCTGGAACCCGGCCCGCCATCCCATGCGCCGGCGCTGGGAGGCGGGCGTCTGGGAACTGTTCATCCCCGGCCTCGCGCCCGGTGCTGTGTACAAGTTCGCCATCACCGGGCCGTCAGGCGAGCGCCTGCCCTGGAAGGCCGACCCGTTGGCGCGCCGCACCGAGCCGCCGCCGCGCACCGCCTCCATCGTCGCGCCGCCGCCACGATTCGCCTGGACCGACGGCGAGTGGATGGCCGCCCGCGCCGAGCGCGACGACAGCCGCCGCCCCATGGCGATCTACGAGGTCCATGCCGGGTCCTGGCTGCGCAGCCACGAGGGTCACGAGGGCAGCTGGGCGGAGGCCGCCGACCGGCTGATCCCCTATCTCGAGCATCTCGGCTTCACCCATGTCGAGCTGATGCCGATCACCGAATATCCCTTCGGCGGCTCATGGGGCTACCAGCCGCTCTCGCTCTTCGCGCCGACCGCCAGGCTCGGCGACCCCGCCGACCTCGCCCGCTTCGTCGACCGCTGCCACGCCGCCGGCATCGGCGTCATCCTCGACTGGGTGCCCGCGCATTTCCCGGGCGATCCCCACGGCCTCGCCCGCTTCGACGGCACGGCGCTCTACGAGCACGAGGACCCGCGCGAGGGCTATCATCCCGACTGGAACACGATGATCTACAATCTGGGGCGGCGCGAGGTCCGCGGCTTCCTCATGGCCTCGGCCCTCTGGTGGATCCGCACCTTCCACCTCGACGGCCTGCGCGTCGACGCCGTCGCCTCCATGCTCTACCGCGACTACAGCCGCCAGCCCGGCGAGTGGATCCCCAACGTCCATGGCGGCCGCGAGAACCTCGAGGCCGTCTCCTTCCTGCGGGAGCTCAACGACCTCGTCGACGCCGAAGGGCAGGGCGCCGTCGTCATCGCCGAGGAATCCACCGCCTGGCCCGGCGTCACCGCGCCGACGGACGAGGGCGGGCTCGGCTTCCACTTCAAGTGGAACATGGGCTGGATGCACGACACGCTGCGCTATTTCGGGCGTGACCCGATCTACCGGCACCACCACCCGAACGACCTGACCTTCGGCCTCGTCTATGCCCATTCCGAACACTACGTGCTGCCGATCTCCCATGACGAGGTCGTGCATGGAAAGGGCTCGCTCATCGCCCGCATGCCCGGCGACGACTGGCAGCGCTTCGCCAATCTCCGGCTCTTCCTGGGCTGGATGTGGGGCCATCCGGGCAAGAAGCTGCTCTTCATGGGTTGCGAGTTCGGCGCCGAGGCCGAGTGGAACGCCGACGCGCCCTTCCCCTGGCCGGCGGAGGATGCCCTGCTGCAGCGCGGCGTGATGCGGCTCGTCGCCGACCTCAACCGCGTCTATCGCGACACCCCCGCCCTGCACCGGCGCGACCGGGAGCCTGATGGCTTCCGCTGGATCATCGCCGACGACCGCGCCAACCAGGTCTTTGCCTTCTTCCGCAGCGATGGCACCGACGAGGTCCTGGTGATCGCCAACATGACCCCCGTGCCGCGCGAGAATTACCGCGTCGGCGTGCCGCGGCCGGGTTCCTGGCGGGAACTCGTCAACAGTGACGCCGCCATCTATGGCGGCTCGGGTGTCGGTAATGGCGCGGCCATCGGCGCCTCGGCGGAAGGCTCCCACGGCGAGCCCTTCGCCCTCGACCTCACCCTGCCGCCGCTCGGCATCCTCATCCTGGCGCCCGAAGGACGCGGCTGACATGAATGACGGGGCTCTCAGGGAGCTCGCCCGGCGCTCCGGCATCGCGCTCGACTGGCGCGACCAGCGCGGCGAGACGAGGATCGTTTCGCCGGAGACGCTGCGCGCCATCCTCGCCGCCATGGACGTCGTGACCGAAGGTCCGCCGCCTGCCGCCGGCCCCGGCGCCATCGCCCGTCCGCTCCTCGCGGTCCGGGTCGGCCAGCGGGTGGATCTCGCCGCCGCGGGCTTTGTGGAAGGCTCCCTTGAGATCCATTCCGAGGACGGCGCCATCGCTTCGCTCGCGGTCGCCGGGAACGGCGCCTTCATCGCGGCACCCGCAGAGCCGGGCTACTACCGCCTCAGCCAGGGAGAGCGCCTCGTCACCCTGGCGGTGGCGCCGGCGCGGTGCCCGACCATCAGTGAGAGGCTGGGCGGCTCCGGCTGGGCCATCGCCGCGCAGATCTATGCGCTGCGGTCGCTGCATGACGGCGGCATCGGCAATTTCGGCGGTGTCGCCGCCCTCGGCGCCGCAGCGGGAGCCCGGGGAGCCGACGCCATGGCGGTCAGCCCGACTCATGCGCTCTTTGCCGCCGCGCCCGGCCACTTCAGCCCCTATTCGCCCTCGACCCGCCTCTTCGCCAATCCGCTCCACGCCGACCCAGTCCTGGTGCTCGGCGAGGCGGCGGTCTCCGCGGCCATTGCCGCCGCCGGCCTCGGGGCCGACATGGCGGCGCTGGAGCGCGCCCCGGCCGTCCTCTGGGAGGCCGCGACGCCCATCCGCCGCGCGCTCCTCGACGAGTTGCACCGGGCGCTCCTCGCCTCGGGCGACGGGCTCGCGGCCGACTTCGCCGCCTACCGCGCTGGCGCTCCGCAGGCGCTGGTCGACCATGCCACCTTCGAGGTGCTGCATGCGACCATGCTGCGCGAGGATGCCGGCCGCTGGCACTGGAGCCGCTGGCCCGAACCGTTCCGCGATGCCGCCTCGCCGGTCGTCCAGGCCTTCCGGCAGGAGCACGGCGAGGCCGTCGACCGGGAGATCTTCGCCCAGTGGCTGGCCGAGCGCTCGCAGGCGGCGGCGCAGGCGCGCTGCCGCGAGGCCGGCATGCGCATCGGCATCATCGCCGACCTCGCCATCGGCGTGGAGAGCGCCGGCAGCCAGTGCTGGAGCCGGCCCGCCGACATGCTCACCGGCCTCGGCATCGGCGCGCCGCCGGACTATTACGCGGCGGAGGGCCAGAACTGGGGGCTGACCACCTTCTCGCCGCTCGGCCTCGCCCGCAGCGGCTATGCCGGCTTCATCGCCATGCTGAGGGCGAGCCTCGCCCATGCCGGTGGCCTGCGCATCGACCACGTCATGGGCTTCGAGCGCCTCTGGATGGTGCCCGAGGGCGCCTCCGCCACCGAGGGCGCCTATCTCTCCATGCCGGCCGCCGACCTGTTCTGCCTCACCGCCCTCGAGGCCTCCCGCCACGACGCGGTGGTCATCGGCGAGGACCTCGGCACGCTGCCCCACGGCTACCGGGAGAAACTGCAGGCCGAGGGTGTCGCGGGCATGCGCGTGCTGCGCTTCGAGCGTGACGACCACGGCCACCGCCATCCCTCCAACTGGGACAGCGGCGCCGTGGCCATGACCTCGACCCACGACATGATCGCCACCGCCGGCTGGTGGCGCGGCGCCGATCTCGCGGCGGACGACCTGGCCGCCCAGGAGCGCCGCGCCTGGGACCGCGGCCTGTTCTGGGGATCGGCCGAGGAGGCCGGACTCGCAACGGGGCCGCGGCCCGCCCCCGAGGAGCCCGAGGCGGCGGTCGACGCCGCCATCGCCTATGTGGCCGGAACGCCCTCGGCCCTCGCCGTCATCGCGGTGGAGGACCTGCTCGGCCTCGACGTGCAGCCGAACGTCCCCGGCACCACGTCGGAAAAGCCGAACTGGCGGCACCGCCTGCCGGGGCCTGCCGGCGAGCTGCTGGCGGGCGAAGGCCCCGCCCGCCGCATCGCCACGCTGGAACGCCGCCGCGCCTCAGTCCCGGTCGAGCGTCCATAGCGCCGTCCACGGACCGAGCCGGCCCGTGGCCCATCCCGCGCCTTCCGACCAGAGCACGGCGCCAGCCGGCGCCTCCGGCTCGGACCTCTCCTGTGCGGAGAGGTTGAGGAGCAGCGACAGGCCTGCGCCGCCGCTGCGCCAGTTGACCCGCACCGCTCCCGATGCCGTCACCTCGCCCTCGCCCGACGCCATGCCCGCGAGCAGGGGCACGATGTGCTCCCGGCGCACGGCGAGGATGCGGCGGTACCAGGCGAGCGTCTCCGCATGGGGCGGTCGGGCCAGCTCCGCCCAGTCGAGCTTGGAGGCGAGGAAGGTCTCCCGCGCCGTCGGGTCGGGAATGGCGGCGCGCCGCTCCGGATCGGCGAAGGCGGAAAAGCGCCTGAACTCGGCGCGGCGCCCGTCGCGCACCGCCTCCTTCAGGTCCTCGCCGAGATCGCAGAAGAACTGGAAGGGCGCGCTGGCGCCCCATTCCTCGCCCTGGAACAGCATCGGGATCTGCGGGCAGAGCAGGAAGGCGGCCGTGGCGGCCCGCACCGCCTCCGCCTCCGCCCCGTGCTGGATGCGGTCGCCGAAGGCGCGGTTGCCGATCTGGTCGTGGTTCTGCAGGAAGGCGACGAAGGCGGTGGGCGGCAGGTCGCGGCAGGGCGCGCCCCGATCCGAGCCGCGATAGGGCATGGGTTCCCCCTGGAAGGCGAAACCCTCGGCAACGGCCCGGGCCAGCAGGTCGCTTCGCCCGGCATAGTCGCCGTAATAGCCTTCCGCCTCGCCGGTCACCGCCACGTGCAGCACGTGGTGGAGGTCGTCGTTCCACTGGGCCCGGTAGTCGCCGCGCATCGGGGCGGGGTCATTGTCCTCGTTCTCCAGGATGAGGTGGCGCGGCCGGCCGTCGGCCATGGCCGCCACGGCGGCACCGATCTCGGCGAGGATATGGTCGGCGCTGTCGTCGCGGATCTCGTGGACGGCATCGAGCCGCAGCCCGTCGAAATCGTAGCGCTCCAGCCAGAACAGCGCGTTCTCCACCGCGAAGGCGCGCACCGCGTCGCGGCCCTCCGCGTCGAAATTCACGGCCGCGCCCCAGGGCGTCTCGTGGGCCTCGTTGAAGATCGGTGCGTAGAGGGGCAGGTAGTTCCCCTCCGGTCCGAAATGGTTGTAGACGACGTCGAGAAGCACCGCGATCCCGTGGTCGTGGGCGGCGTCGACGAGGGCTTTCAGGTCCTCCGGACGGCCATAGGCCGCCGCCGGCGCGAAGGGCAGCACGCCGTCATAGCCCCAGTTGCGCTCGCCCGGGAAAGCCGAGACCGGCATGATCTCCAGTGCCGTGACGCCGAGACCGGCGAGATGAGGCAGTCGCGCGATCGCCGCGCGGAACGTGCCCTCCGGTGTGAAGGTGCCGATGTGCAGCTCGTAGAGCACGACCTCCTCCCAGGGGAGGCCGGGCCAGGCACCGGCCGGCGTCGCGAAGGGAGCGACGACCTCGCTCGGCCCGTGCACACCCTCCGGCTGGAAGCGGCTCGCCGGGTCCGGCACCTTCAGCCCGTCGGGCAGGACGAAGAGGTAGCGGCTGCCGGGGCCGGCGGGGTGCTCCAGCCGGTGCCAGCCGTCGGCCGCGCGGGTCATGGGGCCGGCATCCTCGCCATCCACCTCCAGCCTGACCACCTCCGCCTTCGGCGCCCAGAGCCGGAACAGCGTGCCCCCCGGCGTCGCGAGGGGGCCGAAACGATCCGTCATGTCGTGCCTCCGGCTCCCGCGACCAGCACCGCCACCGGCAGGGCGGTGAGCAGCTCGCCCACCTTCAGGCCGCCCGCGGGAGCGGCGATGTCGCGCCGGCGCAGCACGTCGTGGTAGCGGCCTTCCGGCAGGGCGACGGTGCCCTGCGGCGCAGCGCCGCCGGGAAAGCGATGCGCCACCACGATGAGCCGCTCGGTCCGCTCGCCGCGCATGAAGGCGACGAGGGAATCGTCTTCGGTGGCGAGCGCCTCGTAGGGCGCGGCGAAGAGCGCCGGCCTGTCGCGGCGCAGCCCGAGGAGACGCTGGACGGCGGCGGTCTTGGCGAAGCCGGAGAGCACGTCCTCGGCAGTCAGCGCCCGGTCGCGGCTGGCGGTGGCGCGTTTCAGCGCCTCGCGGCGGCGGACGAAATCGACCGGCCTGCGGTTGTCCGGGTCGACCAGGCTGAAATCCCAGGATTCCGCCCCCTGGTAGATGTCGGGCACGCCGGGAATGGTGAGCTTCAGCACCGCCTGTGTCAGGCTGTTGGCGGCGCCCGCCGGCGCGATGTCCGCGACGAAGGCGGAGAGGTCGGTGGTGAAGCCCCCGTCGGCGAAGAGCGCATCCACGGCCTCCATCAGCGCCGCCTCGTAGGTGGCGTTCGGCGCCGCCCAGCCCGTATTGAGCTTCGCCTCCCGCACCGACTTCTCCATGGCGGCGCGCACACGCTCGCGGAGCGTATCGGCGTCGCCCCCCTCGCCGTCGTGCGGCCAGAGCCCGATCAGCGTCTGGAACAGCAGCAGCAGGTCGGCGGGGTCGGGCGTCGTCTCGCGGTCGGCGAAGGCCTGCGACAGGCGTTCGTTCCAGCGCTCGATCGCCGCCACATAGGCGGGCGGCGTGCTGGCCAGCACGGCGAGACGGGCGCGCAGGTCCTCGCCCCTCTTGGTGTCGTGGGTCGAGGTGGTGAGCAGCGTCAGCGGCGCGTCCTTCTGGCGGCGGCGATTGGCCTCGTGGAAGGCGGAGGCCGCCACCCCGAGCCGGCCGGGCTCGCCGCCCACCTCGTTGGCGGCAATGAAGCGCATGTAGCGGTAGAAGGCGGTGTCCTCGACGCCCTTGGCCATGACCGGGCCGGTGACCTGCTGGAAGCGCATGGCGAAGACCACAACCTCCTGCCGGCTGTAGCCGCTGCCCGGCTCGTCGACGATGTCGGTGGTGAGCAGCGATGCGAGGAAGTCGTAGACCGAGGCGTCGATGTCGCCGTTGGCGACCCTCGCCTCGGCCACCGCGCGCAGGATCTCCTCCCGGTCGGCAGTGGTTGCGCCCTCCTCGTCGATATAGGTCCGGTAGACGCGGAACGAGGCGATGATCTCGCGCAGCGCCCGCCTCAGCCCGTGGCGGGTGAAGTCCGCGCTCAAGGGGTTCGACTGGGCGATCCGCGCGGCGCTCGAGGCCAGGGCGGAGAGTTCGCTGGCGAATTCGTTGTCGATGCAGGTGAGCTTGGCCTCGCGCGCGATGCGGGCGAAGGGGCGCCGGTCGCCGGTGAAGCGCCGGTAGAACTGCGTCAGCGCCGCCTCGCCCTTCGGGTCGACCAGGAGGCCGGTGAGGAGATTGGTCGTCTCGTAGCCGGTGGTGCCGTCGGCGAGCCAGTCCTCGCGCAGCGCCTCGTGGGGCCCGAGGATCTTCTCCACGTGCAGGGTGATCGGCCGCGGCGCCTTCGCCCTCACGCGCAGGCAATAGGCCTTGGGATCGTAGAGCCCGTCGATGTGGTCGATCCTCAGCCCGTCCAGCACGCCGTCGGCGATGAGCCGGAAGACGAAGCCGTGGGCATGGTCGAACACGGCCGGCTGCTCCATCCTGAGGCCGGCGAGCTCGTTGACGTTGAAGAAGCGGCGGTAGTTGATGTCGTCCGCCGCCACGCGGAAGAAGGCGATGCGCCAGCGCTGCTGGGCAATCAGACGGTCAAGCCTCGCCCAGGAGGCCTGGTCGCCCGGCGTGCCGCGGAACCGCGCCAGGGCCTCGTCCAGCGCCCGACGCACGGCGTCCGACCCCTCCACCTCGCCGCGCAGCCTCTCCTTCAGATCGCGCGCCCGTTCCTTCTCGTGCGGGCGGAAGGCGGCGAGATGGGCGAAGGCGTCGCCGAGCCTTTCCAACACCCGGTGGCGACGGCCGAGAACCTCGCCGTAGAGCGCCGGATGGACCGGCAGCACGTGGCTGTCATAGGCGGTGACGTCGAAGCCGCCGCGGGCCGGGTCGTAGCCGAGGGTGAGATGGCCGTTGGCCAGCGCCGCGCCATATTGCTCGCCGAGCACCGCCACCAGCACCTTGCCGGCGAGCCCCGGCGTGTCCGGCTGCCAGTCGATGTCGAACCAGCCCGCATAGTCGGACTGCTCCCCCCATTCCAGCACGTCGCGCCAGAACGGGTTGTCCGCTCCCACCCCCATGTGGTTCGGCACGAAGTCCAGGATGAGCCCGAGGCCATATTGCCGGAGCTGGGCGCCGAAGGCCTCGAAATCGGCGGCGCTGCCGAGCTCGGGATTGAGCCGGTTGTGGTCGACGATGTCGTAGCCGTGGGTGCTGCCCGCCCGCGCCAGCAGGATGGGAGAGGCATAGACGTGGCTGATGCCGAGATCGCCGAGGTAGGGGACGATCTCCGCGGCCGCGGCGAAGCCGAAATCGCGATGGAACTGAAGCCGATAGGTGGCCCTCAAGGGCATGCGGGGGGCTCGCCTGTGCCGGGTGGAGGAACCCAGACAACGCGCGATGGGCGGATTCGTTCAGAGCCGACGCTGCTCTCTGGCCGGCGCCTCCGTGACGCTTTCCCCGGTCACGGCCGCGCGCCAACGCCCATTCATCGCCCTCCCTTATGAATGGCTCGGAAAATGCGGTTTGCCGGTCGGGTTGCACGCTCCGTAGTCTCGTTCACCGTGGGACGGAGCCGCGGCGACGGATTGCCGCCGCCGGCCACCCTCCCGCCACAACAAGAACGTGGGAGGCCGTCATGGCGAGAGCGAGCGGAACCATCCGGGCGGCGGGGATCGCCGCCCTCCTCGGCCTGCAGGTCCTTACCGGGCCGGCCGCCGGCCAGGCCAGCCTACAGCGGGAGACCCGCTTCGGACCGGTCGTCGGCGCGGCAGATGCTGCCGGCGGCACCGTGAGCTGGAAGGGCGTCCCCTTCGCGCGGCCGCCCGTCGGCGAGCTGCGCTGGCGCCCGCCGGTGGATCCCGAGCCCTGGACGGCGCCGCGGCAGGCCACCGCCTTCGCCGAGGCCTGCGTCCAGTCCGGCCGGCTCTACGGCCCCGGCCTCAACAACCGCTACGACGAGACGATCGGCACCACCCTCGGCCGCACGCTGGGTTCGGAGGACTGCCTCTATCTCAACATCTGGAGCCCCGCCGCTCCCGCGAGCGCGCCGCGCCCGGTCATCGTCTGGGTCCATGGCGGCAGCAACATCACCGGCTACACCGCCGATCCCGTCTATGACGGCGCGATGCTGGCGCGCACCGCCGATGCCGTCGTGGTCTCCGTCCCCTACCGGCTCGGCATTTTCGGCTTCCTCGACGTCGCCCAGCTCCGCACCGGCGACCCCGCCGGCGATTCCGGCAATTTCGCCCTGCTCGACATCATCCAGGCCCTGCGCTTCGTGCGCGCCGACATCGCCCGTTTCGGCGGCGATCCCGCCCGCGTGACGCTGATGGGGGAATCCGCCGGGGCGGTGAACGTCTATGCGCTGATGACCTCGCCCCTGCTCGCCGGCGCCGAACCGAAGCTGTTCCACCGGCTCATCGGGCTCAGCGGCGGCATCTCGTCCGTGGCGAGCCTGCCGCCGGGCTCCATCGCGCCGATCATTCCCCGCCGCATCTGGGCAGCGCGGGGCGAGGCCCTGGTGGTGCAGTCGCTCATCGCCGACGGAACGGCCGCCGACGAGGCGGCCGCCAGGGCCCGTCTCGCCGGCCGCACCGGCGCCGAGATCGCCGCCTATCTGCGCGGCAAGTCCGCCGACGATCTGCTCACCACCGTGCTCCGGCGGCTGGTGCCGCGCGGCCAGGGCGGTTCCAACCCCATTCCCGATGGCCATGTGGTGCCGGAAGACCCGATCGCCGCCATCCGCGCGGGCCGCTATGTCGCCGTCCCCGTCCTTGCCGGCAACACCCGCGACGAGACCCGTCTCTTCCCCTCGCTCCTGGCGCTGAGGCCCGATCTCGGCGGCGTCAACGGCCGCCTGCTCGACGATGCCGCCGTCTTCGCCCTCGCGTCCCGCTACGATCCCGACGGGCCGCCCGCCACCCGCATCGAGGACTGGATCCACCCGAACTACCTGCCTGTGGACGCGCCGCAGACCGGCTTCCTCGCCCGCAGCGCCGAGCTCGACCGCGTCTGGTTCGCCGCCCTGCGCGACGACGTGCTCGGCGCGCTGCGAGCCCGCCAGCCCGACGTCTGGCACTACCGCTTCGACTGGGACCGCCTTCCCGCGCCCTTCGACATCGTCTACGGCGCCGCCCACGCCTTCGACCTGCCCTTCGTCTTCGGCAATTTCGGCCCCTCGCTTTATGCCCGCATTTCCTTCTCGCGCCGCAACGAGCCCGGCCGCCTTGCCCTGTCACGGGTGATGATGGGGAGCATCGGCGCCTTCGCGCGCTCCGGCGATCCCAATGTCGAGGCCCTCGGCCGCCCCTGGAAGCCCTGGCCCGCGCAGATCGTCTTCGACGCCGACGACACGGCGCCGCGCATCACGGAGCGGGAAGGAGGGAAGTGAGGAATTGATGCCGGCCACGGCGGCGGCGCGATGGAATGGTGCCCCTAGCCGGGATCGAACCAGCACTCCTTGCGGAACTCGATTTTGAGTCGAGCGCGTCTACCAATTCCGCCATAGGGGCAACGCGCGGCGGACTATAGTCACGCCCGGCCGCCGGTCAACGCCGCGCGCGGCGGCGGCGGGCTTGACTATGGTCCCGCCGGCGCCAATTTTCCGGCCATGAGCGAGAACCCTGTCTTTTCCACAGCCGTCGCCATCGACCAGCCGACCGCCCGCATCGAGACCCCGGTGAAGGTCCTGTCGGAGGCGGCGAAGCGCGCCCTGGCAGAGGCGGCCGAACGCCGCGCCGCCCTCGACGCCAAGGCGGCGGAACTCGCCGCCAATCCGGAGGTGCACGGGCGCGGCGGCGCCGATCCCGTGCGCTACGACGACTGGGAGGTCGGCGGCATCGCTGTCGACTTCTAGAGGGTCGCCCCGCCTCAGGCCTTGTTCTTGCGTTCGCGCAGCTCGGCGAAGACCTCCGCCGGCAGCCGCCCCCGCATGCCGAGCACGGCGGCGATGGCGGCATCGTCGGCGCGCAGGAACGGGTTCGTCGCCTTCTCCTGGCCGATGGTGGTCGGAAGCGTCGGCTTGCCGGCCTCGCGCAGCCGGAAGACCTCCTCGGCCCGCGCCTTCAGCGCCGCGTTGTCGGGATCGACGGTGAGCGAGAACCTGGCGTTGGAAGCGGTGTATTCGTGGCCGCAATAGACGGCGGTGTCGTCGGGCAGCGCCCGCAGCACCTTCAGCGCCTCCCACATCTGCTGCGGGGTGCCTTCGAAGAGGCGGCCGCAGCCGAGCGAGAACAGCGTGTCGCCGGAGAACAGGATCCTCTCGCTCGCGAAATGATAGACGATGTGGCCGACCGTGTGGCCGGGCGTGTCGATGACGTCCGCCTCGAGCGAGCCGAAGCGGGCCTTGCCACCGGGGGCCACCGTCTCGTCCACCAGCGGGATGCGGTGGGCATCCGCCGCATTGGCGATGACATGGGCCTTCGTCGCCGCCTTCACCGCCTCGATGCCCTGGACATGGTCCGGATGGTGATGGGTGACGAGGATATGGCTGATGGTCCAGCCCTTCTCCTTCGCCGCCGCCAGCACCGGCTCCGCCTCCGGCACGTCGATCGCGGCCGTCGCGCCGGTGGCGCGGTCATGGATCAGCGCGCCGAAATTGTCGCTGAGGCAGGTGAACATGTGAACATCGGCGGCCATGCGCATCTCCGGGGTGAGGGGGGTGGTTCGTAACCGTTCATCCTGGCGGGTATATGTCATTGCCTGCGGCCCGTGGCCATTCCATTCTCCCGCCACCGGCACCCCGCCGGCCGCCGCGAAGGGTTCGGCTTGTCTGACGTCATCGACCTGCGCGCCTTCTATTCCTCGCCGCTCGGCATGGTCGCGCGGCGCATGGTGACGCGCGCGGTGCGCACCCACTGGCCCTCGGCCCGCG
Source organism: Pseudomonadota bacterium (assembly GCA_023416965.1). Lineage (GTDB taxonomy): Bacteria > Pseudomonadota > Alphaproteobacteria > Rhizobiales > Phreatobacteraceae > Phreatobacter. The sequence goes on from JAEZGJ010000175.1 coordinate 28,807, forward strand.
GCATGCTCACCGTCGGTCTCGGCTATTGCACGCCCTATCTCGGCATCTTCCGGGAGGAGGCCGACCGCTCCCTCGCCTTCATGCCGGCGCGCCAGGGCGTCATCTCATGGCCGACGGCAAGGCCCGGCCGCTCCGCCCTCGTCGAGGACGACATGCTGCCGCTGGCCGATGCCGCCGTCGACCGCCTGCTCATCGTCCATGCGCTGGAAGTGTCGAACGACGTCCAGGCCCTGCTGCGCGAGGCCTGGCGGGTGCTGGCAGCCGGCGGCAAGGTGCTGGCCGTCGTCCCCAACCGCCGCGGCCTCTGGGCGCAGCGCGACACCACGCCCTTCGGGCAGGGCCGGCCCTATTCGGCCCGCCAGCTCACCGAGCTGATGCGCCAGTCCTCCTTCACGCCGGTGGCCTGGAGTCAGGCGCTCTGGGTGCCGCCCATCAGCACCGCCCTGGTCCTGCGCTCGGCCATGGCCTGGGAGCGCATGGGCTCGGCGCTGACCCTGCCCTTCGCCGGCGTCCATCTCGTCGAGGCGACGAAGCAGGTCTACAAGCCCGCCCCGCTCCGCCGCGAGCGCACGGTGGAGATCTTCCGCCCCGTCCTCGCGCCCCAGCCGGCGGCGCGCGGCGCCGAGACCCTTCGCCACGCGGCGGACTAGCGCCCCGGCAGCTTCGACTTCAGCACGAAGAGCAACTCGCCGATCTCCTCGTCGGAGAGAAGGGATACCCGCCGCGCCAAAAGGTTGGCGAGTTCGGTCGCCTGCGGCGACAGGCCGGAGGTGTCGATGACGATGCGCGGATGGGAGATCTCGGCGAGCTTCGCCAGCTCCTCCGCCTCGTCCCAGATGATGCCGAAATAGGCGATGATGCGCTGGATCAGGTACCAGCTCGGGCGGCCGCGCTTGCCGTGCTCCAGCGCCGAGAGATAGGCGGGCGAGACGCCCACCGCCTCCGCCATGGCGGTGAGGGTGGCGCCCCGCTCCTCGCGCAGGGCGCGGACACGGGCGCCGAACGGCGTCATCGCCGCCGGGCCTCGACGGCCGCCAGCGCCGCCGCCAGCGCCGCCTCGATGCCGAGATTCGTGGTGTCCAGCGTCACCGCGTCCGCCGCAACCGTCAGCGGCGCGTCGGCCCGGCCGGAATCGCGTTCATCGCGGCGGGCGATGTCGGCGAGCACGGCGGCGAGCGCCTCCTCCGTGTCGGCGCATTCGCCGCGGCCGACCAGTTCGCGGAAGCGCCGCCTTGCCCGCTCCTGCGGACTCGCGGTGACGAAGAGCTTGGCTTCGGCATCAGGCGCGATCACCGTGCCGATGTCGCGACCGTCCAGCACCGCCCCGCCCGCCTGGGCCACGAAGGCGCGCTGCAGTTCGAGGAGGGCGCGGCGCACCGGCCCGTGGGCGGCGACCACGGAAGCGGCCTCGCCCGCCTCGCGGCTGCGCAGCCTCTCCGCGTCGAGATCGGCGAGGTCGAGATTTTCGGCGATCGCGGCGGCGATCTCGACATTGTCGAGCGGGAAGCCGCGGTCGCGCATGATCTGGCCGACGCCGCGATAGAGCAGCCCGGTGTCGAGATGCGGCAGGCCGTAATGGGCGGCGATGCGGCGGGCGAGCGTACCCTTGCCCGAGGCCGCCGGACCGTCGATGGCGATGATCACGAGAAATCCGCCCCGAGGCCGCGCATCAGCCCCACGAAGTCGGGGAAGCTGGTGGCGATGAACGCGGTGTCGTCCACGGTCATGGGCTGGGCCGTGGCGAGGCCCATGACGAGGAAGCTCATGGCGATGCGGTGGTCCATGTGGGTCGCCACCGTCCCGCCGCCGGGCGCCTTGCCGTCGCCGGCGACGACGAGGTCGTCGCCCTCGATGGTGTGGGCGACGCCGGCCGCGGCAAGGCCCGCCGAAACCGCCGCGAGGCGGTCGGATTCCTTCACGCGCAGCTCGTGCAGGCCGCGCATCCGCGTCGGCCCCTCGGCGAAGGCGGCAGCGACGGCGAGCACCGGATATTCGTCGATCATGGAGGGCGCGCGGTGCGCCGGAACATCGACGCCGGTCAGGCGCGAGCCCCGCACGCGCAGGTCGGCGATGTCCTCCCCCGATTCCACCCGCGGGTTCAGAACCTCGATCTCGGCGCCCATCTCGATCAGCGTCGTGATCAGGCCGGTGCGCAGCGGGTTCATCATCACGCCGGTGACGGTGACGTCGGAACCCGGAACGATGGCCGCGGCGACGATGGGGAAGGCGGCGGAGGAGGGGTCCGCCGGGACCACCACCGGGGCCGGCTTCAGCTCGGGGCGTCCGACGAGATCGATGCGCCGCCCGTGCTCGCCGTGCGGCGTCACCGTCACATCGGCGCCGAAATGGGTCAGCATCCGCTCGGTATGGTCGCGCGTCGCCTCGGTCTCGATGACGGTGGTGATACCCGGCGCATTGAGGCCGGCGAGCAGCACGGCCGATTTCACCTGCGCCGAGGCCACGGGGGATTCATAGGTCACCGGCACGGCGTCCTTCGGCCCCTGGATGGTGATCGGCAGGCGGCCGCCCTCGCCCTGCTCCACGACGCGCACGCCGAACAGCTCCAGCGGGTCGAGGGCCCGGCGCATCGGGCGCTTGCGCAGCGAGGCGTCGCCGTCGAAGGTCGCGCGGATCGGGTGGCAGCCGATGACGCCCATCATCAGGCGGCAGCCCGTGCCGGCATTGCCGAAGTCGAGGGGGGCGTCGGGCTGCTTCAGGCCGCCCACTCCCACGCCGTGCACCCGCCAGGCCCCGGGGCCGGTGCGCTCCACCGTCGCGCCGAGCTGCCGGCAGACCTTGGCCGTGTTGAGCACGTCCTCGCCCTCCAGGAGGCCGGTGATGCGGGTTTCGCCCACCGTCAGCAGCCCGAACATCAGGGCGCGGTGGGAAATGGACTTGTCGCCCGGCACGGTGATCTGGCCGGTGAGGGCGGCGCCGCGGCGCGAGGTCAGCGGTATCTTGGTCTCGGATGCGCTCAAGGTCGGCGGGTCCCGTCCGTTCGAAAAAGCGGTGCCCGCGCTCTATCCCGCGCCGCAAGCCTCTTGACAAGCCGGGGCTCTGCGTCCAACTGACCCCCCTTCAAACGAAGTGTGATCTTTTCAGGGAGTCCGCCGTGGCGAGACCCGAACTCGGCGTGAAGCGCATCTGCCCCACGACCGGCAAGAAATTCTACGACCTGAACCGCGACCCCATCGTCTCGCCCTATACGGGTGAGGTGCTCCAGCGCGTCATGTTCGAGCCCGCCCGCCGCGGCGCCGCTGCCGCCGCCGCCAAGGTCGCCCCGCAGGCGGACGAGGAGGATGCGGAGCTCGAGGTGCAGGACGCCGAGCTGGTCAGCCTCGAAGAGGCGGACGAGGAAGAAGCGTCCCCGGCCAAGGCCGCTACCCTCGACGACGACGTCGACGTCGATGTGGAGGACACCGCCGACGACGACGACACCTTCCTCGCCGAGGACGAGGACGAGGATGACGGCGACGTCTCCGACCTCATCGGCGATGCCGCCGACGACGAGGACGACCAGTAAGGGTCGATGGGGCCGGCGGGCGCCAGTCGCCCGCGGCCCTCTTGCGCTCCGGCCGTTCCGGGCGTATGTGAAGGGCCGACTTCGGTCATTCATACACCCTCATCGATGGCGATCGTGAGAGTGGGTTCCTGCGGGGGCCCGCTCTTTTTGTTTCAGCCACCGGCGAGGCCCGTTTTTCGGAGCTTCGATTGTCAGCGGACGAGCCGCGCATGACCGATGAACTGCCCGCCGGGGCCAGCGCCCCGGAGGCCGATCCGCGCCTGATCGTCGAGAGCGGCGTCGCCGCCCGCGTCGCCGCCATCGTCGGGCCGGTGCTGGAGGGCCTCGGCTTCCGTCTGGTGCGCGTGCGCATCTCCGGCTCGCAGGGTGGCGGCTCGACGCTGCAGATCATGGCCGAGCGTCCCGACGGCACCTTCACTATCGACGATTGCGAGGCGACCAGCCGCGCCCTGTCGCCGGTCCTCGACGTGGAGGACCCGATCGCCGCCGCCTACAACCTGGAAATCTCCTCGCCCGGCATCGACCGGCCGCTGGTCCGCGCCGGGGACTTCGCCCGCTGGGCCGGCTATGAGGCCCGCATCGAGATGGCGGTGGCCCAGGACGGCCGCAAGCGCTTCCGCGGTTTCATCCTGGGCGCCGAGGGCACCGGCGCGAAGATCCGCCGCACCGACGTCAAGGGCGACGAGCCGGCCGAGATCATCCTTCCCATCGAGGAGATCGGCGAGGCCCGCCTGGTGCTCACCGACGACCTGATCCGCGAGGCTCTGCGCCGCGCCAAGGCCGCCGGCCGCGCCATGGACGAGGATGACGGCGACGAGGACTTCGACGAGGACGGCGAGGAGGCCACCGACGACACCGATCTCGTCATCGTCCGCCCCGGCACGCCGCGCCCGGTGCGGGGCGCCCCGGCGCCGAAGAAGAAGCCCGCTCCCGGCACGCCCTATTCCCGTGGTCCGAAGCCCAAGGGGCCGGGCCGCTACGCCAAACCCAAACCATCCCGCTAGAGGGGAACGACCCATGGCCGTTTCGGCAAACCGACTGGAATTGCTGCAGATCGCGGATGCGGTGGCGCGCGAGAAGCAGATCGACCGCCAGATCGTCCTCGAGGCGATGGAGGACGCGATCCAGAAGGCGGCGCGCTCGCGCTACGGTCAGGAGACCGAGGTGCGCGCCGAGATCAATCCGAAATCCGGCGAGATCCGCCTCTCCCGCCTGCTGCAGGTGGTCGACGAGGTCGAGAACGTCGCCACCCAGATCGCCACCGACGAGGCCCGCCGCAAGAACCCCGCTGCCCAGCCCGGCGACTGGATCGCCGAGACCCTGCCGCCCTTCGACTTCGGCCGCATCGCCGCCCAGTCGGCCAAGCAGGTCATCGTCCAGAAGGTCCGCGAGGCCGAGCGTGACCGCCAGTTCGACGAGTACAAGGACCGCGTCGGCGAGATCGTCTCCGGCCTCGTCAAGCGCGTCGAATACGGCAACGTGGTCGTCGATCTCGGCCGCGGCGAGGCGATCATCCGCCGCGACGAGTTGATCCCGCGCGAGATGTTCCGCAACGGCGACCGCGTCCGCGCCTATCTCTTCGACGTGCGCCGCGAGCAGCGCGGGCCGCAGATCTTCCTCTCCCGCACCCATCCGCAGTTCATGGCCAAGCTCTTCGGCCAGGAAGTGCCGGAGATCTATGACGGCATCGTCGAGATCAAGGCGGTCGCCCGCGATCCCGGCTCCCGCGCCAAGATCGCCGTGGTTTCCCGCGACTCGTCCATCGACCCGGTCGGCGCCTGCGTCGGCATGCGCGGCTCGCGCGTCCAGGCGGTGGTCGCCGAGCTGCAGGGCGAGAAGGTGGACATCATCCCGTGGAACCCGGACATCGCCACCTTCGTGGTCAATGCGCTGGCTCCCGCCGAGGTCGCCAAGGTCGTGCTCGACGAGGATCGCGAGCGCATCGAGGTGGTCGTTCCCGACCCGCAGCTCTCGCTCGCCATCGGCCGCCGCGGCCAGAACGTGCGTCTGGCTTCCCAGCTCACCGGCTGGGACATCGACATCCTCACCGAGCAGGAGGAGAGCGAGCGCCGCCAGGCGGAGTTCGAGGCCCGCACCAAGCTGTTCATGGGCGCCCTGGACGTCGACGAGGTGGTCGGCCAGCTCCTCACCTCCGAGGGCTTCCGCTCCGTCGAGGAGGTCGCCTATGTGGAGCTCTCCGACCTCGCCTCCATCGAAGGCTTCGACGAGGAGACCGCGCAGGAGCTGCAGCGCCGCGCCCTCGACACCATTGCCCGCATCGAGGCGGAGCACGACGCCCGCCGCAAGGAGCTCGGCGTCGCCGACGACCTGCGCCAGGTCGACGGGCTCACCACCGCCATGATGGTCAAGCTCGGCGAGAACGACGTGAAGTCGCTCGAGGACTTCGCCGGCTGCGTGCCGGACGACCTCGTCGGCTGGACCGAGCGCAAGGACGGCCAGTCGGTGAAGAATGCCGGCTTCCTCGACGGTTTCGAACTCACCAAGGACGAGGCCGAGGCGATGATCATGCAGGCCCGCGTCAAGGCCGGCTGGATCGAGGCGCCCGAGGCCGGCGAAGCCGAGGCCGAGACGGCCGAAGCCGAAGCCTGAGCCGGGGAGATGAACAGGAGTGGACACCGCGGTGGAGAGCGACGCGCCTGAGCCGGAACTGGACGGCGGGCCCCTGACGGGGCGCGCCGGCAGCGAGCGCACGTGCATCGTCAACCGCCGCGCCTCCTCTCCCGAAGGCCTCATCCGCTTCGTCGTCGGCCCCGATGGCACTGTCGTCCCCGACCTCAAGGCCCGGCTTCCCGGGCGCGGCGCCTGGGTGACCGCCACCCGCGCCGCCGTGGCCGAGGCTGTCAGGCGCAAGCTCTTCGCCCGCGCCTTCCGGCGCGAGGTGACCGTTCCCGCCGACCTGCCCGATCTCGTCGACCGGCTGCTGGAGGCCCAGGCCCTCGCCTCGCTCTCCCTCGCCAACAAGGCGGGCGCCGTGGTGGCGGGCTTCTCCAAGGTCGAGTCAGCGCTCTCGGGCGAGGAGGCCGCGGGCCTTATTCATGCCGCGGATGCCAGCGATGATGGGGTTCGCAAGCTCGGCCAGGTCCTGCGTCGCCTCTACGGCGACGAGCCAGACATGTTGCCGCGGGTGACGGCGTTCACCTCGCTGCAATTGGATTTGGCATTGGGGCGCATGAATGTGATACATGCTGCGCTGCTCGCCGGCGGGCCGAGCGAAAATGCACTCGCGCGCTGCACGGCCCTCGAGGTCTACCGCACCGGTGACGTGACCGGAGGTGGGCCTCCGGCTTCCGTCAACGAGCCGAAACACCGAATTTCCAGGACCCAGCCGCCTGGGGCAGGACCAGAACCGAATGACCGATGAGAAGACCTCCGGCGACAAGACCATCAGCCTGACGGGGAAGACCCTCAGCCTGAAGAAGCCCGCCGGTAACGAACAGAGCATGGT
>JAEZGJ010000293.1 GCA_023416965.1 Pseudomonadota bacterium
GCGTGGGCCTGCCGACGAGCTGATCAAGCTCACCGGCGTGTCGCCCGACATCGAGAAGCAGCTCAACGACCTCGGCATCTTCCACTTCTGGCAGATCGCCGGCTTCACCCCGGCGGACGCCGCCGAGATCGGCGACAGCGTCGGCCTGCCGGGCCGCGTCCAGGGCTGGATCGACCAGGCCAAGACGCTGGTCGAGGCCGAAGCCGCCTGATCCAGGCAGCCGGCCGGCGTCATCCGCACGACACGAAAGCCGTGTCCAGCGGAGATCGGTTCTGAGTTCCGGCCGGCTCGCTCCCGCGGGCCGGCCGTTTCCCTTCCCACAAAGACTTTCAATTCGAGGACGGACCCATGGCGAACATCACCGCCCAGATGGTCAAGGAACTGCGCGAGATGACCGGCGCAGGGATGATGGACTGCAAGTCGGCGCTGAACGAGACCGGCGGCGACATCGAGGCCGCGGTCGACCTGCTGCGCAAGAAGGGCCTGTCCAAGGCCGCCAAGAAGGCCGGCCGCGTCGCCGCCGAGGGTCTGGTCGGCATCGTCGCCGCCGGTCCGAAGGCCGCCGTGGTCGAGGTCAACTCGGAGACCGATTTCGTCGCCCGCAACGAGCAGTTCCAGAACCTCGTGAAGGCCATCGCCGACGTCGCGCTGAAGACCGGCAACGAGGTCGACGCGATTCTCGCCGCTCCCGCCGCTGCGGGCGGCACGGTCGCCGACGCTATCGCCTCGGCCGTCGCCACCATCGGCGAGAACATGACGCTGCGCCGCGCCTCGGTCCTCTCGGTCTCCGACGGCGTCGTCGGCAGCTACATCCACAACGCCGTCGAGCCGGGCCTCGGCAAGATCGGCGTTCTGGTGGCTCTGGAATCGACCGGCTCCAAGGACGAGCTCGCCGCCCTCGGCCGCATGGTGGCGATGCATGTCGCCGCCGCCAACCCGCTGGCGCTGGATGCCGAGGGCCTCGACCCGGCCGTCGTCGCCCGCGAGAAGGCGATCCTCGCCGAGAAGAACGCCGGCAAGCCGGAGAACGTCATCGCCAAGATCGTCGAGTCGGGTATCAAGACCTACGCCAAGGAGGTCTGCCTCCTCGAGCAGATCTACATCCACGACGGCGGCAAGACGGTGGCCCAGGCGCTGAAGGAAGCCGAGAGCAAGGTCGGCGCGCCGATCAAGCTGAAGGCCTTCACCCGCTTCGCCCTCGGCGAGGGCATCGAGAAGGCCGAGAGCGACTTCGCCGCCGAGGTTGCAGCCCAGGCCGGCCTGAAGAGCTGACGCCACGCGTCATGGCGGATCCGGAAAGGGGCGGTTTTTCCGCCCCTTTTTCGTTGGCTCGGCGCTTCAGCCCGTCAGCGCTTCCTCGACGTCGCGCAGGCGATCCTTGCCGAAATACATCTCGCGGCCGATGAAGAAGGTCGGCACGCCGAAGGCGCCTCGACCGACCGAACTCTCGGTGTTGGCGATGAGGGTCGCCTTGACGTCGGGGGCCTGCGTCGCCTCGAGCAGCGCCGCGCCGTCGATGCCGGAAGCGTCCATGGCGGCCTTGAAGACCGCGGGATCATCCATCTTCTTCGGCTCTTCCCACATGTGGTGGAAGGCCGCCTCGGCATAGGCGGCAAGGCGTCCCTGCTTGTCCATGGCCACGGCCCCGCGCATCAGCAGGAGGGCGTTGACGGGGAAATAGGGGTTCATCCTGAACTCCGGCAGCCCGTGGCGCGCCACGAAGCGGGCGATCTCCAGCCTCTCGTAGGCGAGCTTGTTGCGAATGCCGGCGAAGGCCTCGAAGGGCGAGCGGTTGTGCGTCGCCTTGAAGATGCCGCCGAGCAGGACCGGCACGTAGCGGACCGTGGCACCGGTGCGGGCGGCGAGGGCGGGCAGGACCTTGTGGACGAGATAGGCATTGGGACTGCCGAGATCGAAATGGAATTCGACCAATTTCGGTCCGGTCAGCGGCATGGAGGCCTCATCGTCGGCAGGAATGTCCGTCACCATGTCTCCGCCCAGGGCCGGATGTCGAGTTCGTGTGTCCACGCATCGCGGGGCTGGCCGTGGAGCTGCCAGTATGTCTCGGCGATGGATGTCGGGTTCATGAGCGCGTCCGGCTCGACCTCCTCGCGACCGGTGCGCTCGCGACGGAGATTCCGCACGAAGGGGGTGTCGACGCCCGCATCGACGACGAGATGGGCGACGTGGATGTTCTGCGGCCCGAGTTCCCTGGCCATGCTCTGGGCCACCGCCCGCAGTCCGAACTTTGCGCTGGCGAAGGCTGCGAAGCCGGTGCCGCCCCTCAGGCTGGCCGTCGCGCCGGTGAAGAAGATGGAGCCGCGGCCGCGCGGGACCATGAGCCGCGCCGCCTCGCGGCCGGTCAGGAACCCGCCGTAGCAGGCGAGTTCCCAGACCTTCCGGAACACCCGCTCCGACGTGTCGCAGATGGGGAAGCGGACATTGGCGCCGACGTTGAAGACGCAGACCTCCAGGGGCGCATGAGCGTCCGCCTCGGCGAGGAAGGCGGAAACCTCGTTTTCCCGGCGGGCGTCGAGACTGCGGCCGAAACAGGTGCCGCCGACGGCGGCGATCTCCTGTTCGAGGGCGGCGAGCCTGTCGCCGTTGCGCCGGCCGGCAAAGACCGCGTAGCCGCCGGCAGCGAAGCGGCGGACGATGGCGGCACCGATATGGTCGCCGGCTCCGACGACGGCAACACTGGCCTTGGGCTGGGGCATGGCGCGGCCTTTCCTCGGGGGGAGGGCCAGCCTATATCGTGTATCAGCACGATGCCAAGGAGGGTCCGCCGCGGCGTCTCGACGGTTGCGCCCGGCGGTCATTGCGCTAAACCCGGCCGACGCAAGCTTCCAGACAACGATCGCGAATCGGGGGAAACGATATGGCCGGGCCACGCTACAGGCGCGCGCTGGTGAAAGTGTCCGGCGAGGCGCTGGCGGGCGACCAGGAGTTCGGCTACGACCCGGCGACGGTCAAGGCCATCGCCGAGGACCTGATCGCCGCGGCGAAGGCGGGAACCGACATCGCCGTGGTGGTGGGGGGCGGCAACATCTTCCGCGGGCGGCAGATCGCCGGGATCGGCCTCGGCCGGGTGGATGCCGACGCCATTGGCCGCCTCGCCACGGTGATGAACGCCATCGCACTCGCCGGCCAGATCACCGCTCTCGGCCATCCGGCCGTGGCGCTCTCCGCCGAGCCTGTTCCCGAGGCGCTCGACGTCTATACGGTGCGCCACGCGCTCGCCCATCTCGCGGCGGGCAAGATCGTGGTGCTCGGCGGCGGGATCGGCGTGCCGCTGCTGACGACCGACACCACCGCCACCATGCGCGCCGTCGAACTCGGCTGCGACGTGGTGCTGAAGGGGACCAATGTCGACGGCGTCTATTCCGCCGACCCCAAGCGCGATCCCACCGCGGTGCGCTACGACGAGATCACCGCCGCCGAGGCGATCGCCCGCGATCTCAAGGTGATGGATACGGCCGCCTTCGCGCTTGCCCGGGAGAACCGTCTTCCGATAATCGTGTTCTCCCTCGATGCCCCCGGCGCCGTCGCGTCGGTGCTGGCGGGCGAGGGCCGATGCACCGTGGTCACCGTCTGACCGCGCCAGTGACCTTCCCGCGGATCCTCCGCGCAATTTCCAAGAGGCGTACCCCATGGCCGCGTCCCCGACCTTCGATCTTGGCGACCTCACGCGCCGCATGCAGAGCTCGATCGCATCCTTCAAACACGAACTGGGCACGCTGCGCACCGGACGCGCCTCGCCGAACCTGCTGGATCCGATCCAGGTCGAGGCCTACGGCCAGTCCATGCACATCAACCAGGTCGCCACGGTGAGCGTGCCGGAGCCGCGGCTGCTGTCCGTCCAGGTCTGGGACCGGTCCATGGTCGGTCCGGTGGAGAAGGCGATCCGCGAGTCGAGCCTCGGCCTCAATCCGCAGACCGAGGGCCAGGTCATCCGCCTGCGCATTCCGGAACTGACGCAGGACCGCCGCAAGGACATGGTCAAGGTCGCCCACAAATATGCCGAGGGTGCCCGCGTCGCCGTCCGGCACATCCGCCGCGACGGGATGGACATCCTGAAGGCCAAGGAGAAGGATCACTCCATGAGCGAGGACGAGAACGTCCGCGCCGCCGATCAGGTCCAGAAGGAAACGGACAAGCACATCGCCGAGATCGACCAGCTGCTCGCGCAGAAGGAAAAAGAGATCATGACGGTCTGAGTGCGGAAACGGACATGACCATGGTGGACCGACAAGGCCTGGCCGCGGAACAGGGTGTCGCCGTGGCGGCGCCCGCGGCGCTGGCGCGCCCCGGCGCCCTCATCATGGACGGGGACGGGCGCTGGGCGAAGCAA
>JAEZGJ010000036.1 GCA_023416965.1 Pseudomonadota bacterium
CCATGACGGGTATCATCCTCTTCGACACTGCGCTCGGCGCCGTCGGCCTCGCCTGGGGCGAGCGAGGGATCGTCGCCGTACGGCTTCCAGCAGCGACGCCCGAGGCGACACGGGCGAGCCTGATCGCCCGGCACCCGGACGCGCGGGATGGCGCGCCGCCTCCCGCCATCCGCACCGTCATCGACGGCATCGTCGCGCTCGCCCGCGGCGAGCGGGTCGACCTCTCCGGCGCGCCGCTCGACCGCGATGGGCTCGCCGAGTTCCAGGCCCGCGTGACCGACGTGACGCTCGCCATTCCCGCCGGGGAGACGCTGACCTATGGCGAGGTCGCCCGCCGCATCGGCGAGCCCGGCGCGGCGCAGGCTGTGGGCCGGGCGCTCGGCGCCAATCCCTGGCCGATCATCGTGCCATGCCACCGGGTGCTGGCGGCGAGCGGCAAGACCGGCGGCTTCTCGGCGCCCGGCGGCGTCGACACCAAGCTGAAGCTGCTCTCCATCGAGCGGGCACGCACCTCCGCCGCACCGACCCTGTTCGACGGGGACCCTGCCTTCAGCCTCAAGGCGCGGCCCGGCCGATGAGGTGGCCGAGCGCGGCGCGGTTCGCCGCGAAGGCGCGGTCATATTCGATGATGGCGGCGACCTCGTCGCGCGCCGCCTCACCATAGAGGCGGCCGACGAGGAAGAGCGTCGCGTCGATGGCGAGCGAGACGCCGCCGCCGGTGACGATGCCGCGGTCCTCGACGATGGCCACCGCGACCGGAACCGCGCCGGAGGCCATCGTGCCGATCAGCGCCAGCGGCGCCTGCGGCTCGGCGCCCACGGCGCTGCGCCGCGTGGTGATCGTGCGGCCGTCGAGCACGCCCGCCGCGGCGAGGATCAGCGCGCCGGTGCAGACCGAGGCGAGGCGGTCGGGAGCGATGGTTCGCAGGAAGGCGAGCATGGCCTCGTCCTTCACCTGGTCGCGCCAGCCCGGGCCGCCGGTGACGATGAAGACGTCGCAGGGCGGGGCGGTGGCGAAGCCCTCGTCGGCGATGATGGTGAGGCCGCCGGCGAGGACCACCGGGCCGGGATTCTCGGCGATGGTCACGGAGGCGATGTTCGGCAGGATGCGGCTCGCCATGGAGATGACCCCGACCGTGCCGCCGATATCGATCGGCTCGACCCCGCCATAGACGATCACGCCGACCGTGGCCGCCGCCTGCCTGTCCCGTGCCATGATCCGCCCCTCCCGCTGCCGCAGCGAGCCATGCAACGGGCGCGCCGTCCAGTGCCGCCGCCGCAGGGCTCCGTGGCATGGCGGTTGCGAGACCCCTGCCGAGGGATGAGCCGCGATGGCCGCGGCCGAGCCTGCCCCGGAGGTTGCCGCATGAGACGCCGAGACGTGCTGAAGTCAACGGGTGCCGCCCTTCTGGCCGGTTCCGCCGTCGCCGCCCCCGCCATCGCCCAGTCGCTGCCGACGATCCGCTGGCGCGCCACCTCGAGCTTCCCCAAGAGCCTCGACGTCACCTACGGGGCGGCCGAGCAGTTCTGCCGCCATGTCGGCGAACTGACCGAGGGGCGCTTCACCATCCAGCAGTTCGCGGCGGGCGAGATCGTGCCCGGTCTGCAGGCACTCGATGCCGTCTCCAACGGCACGGTGGAGGCGGCCTATACCGGCATGCTCTTCTACGTGGGCAAGGACCCGACCTTCGCGCTCACCGCCTCGGTGCCGTTCCTGATGAACCCGCGCCAGCAGCACGCCTGGTACTATCACGGCGGCGGGCTCGCCATGACCAACGAGTTCTTCAAGAAGCACAACGTCTATGCGCTGCCCTGCGGCAACACGGGCATGCAGTGGGGCGGCTGGTTCCGCAAGGAGATCAAGACGGTCGCCGATCTCTCCGGCCTGAAGATGCGCATCGCCGGCCTCGCGGGAACGATCGCCGCGCGTGTCGGGGTGGTGCCGCAGCAGATCGCGCCCGGGGACATCTACCCGGCCTTGGAGCGCGGCACGATCGACGCGGTCGAATATATCGGTCCCTATGACGACGAGAAACTCGGCTTCAACAAGGTGGCGCAGCGCTACTACGCGCCCGGCTGGCAGGAGGGCGGCACCGTCTTCCACGGCGTGTTCAACCTCGCCAAGTGGAACGAGCTGCCGCCGCTCTACAAGAAGGCGGTGGAGGTGGCGGCGCAGGCGGCGACCACCGACATGCTCGCCCACTACGACCAGAAGAACCCGGAAGCGCTGATCCGCCTCGTCAGCCAGGGCGTGCAGGTCTCGCTCTTCCCGCAGGAGGTTCTGGAACGGCTCTACGTGGAGGCCGAGGCCTACTACAAGGAGATCACCGCGACCAATGCGGAATTCGCCAGGATCTTCAACCACCAGCGCGAGTTCCAGCGGAAGGGGAACATCTACCACCAGGTGGCGGACTTCCAGTACGATCTGATGATGCTCAGGCTCCGGCGCGGCTGATGCCGCCCCGCCCCCCGACGGAGACGCGCCGATGACGATCCCCACCCTGCCGCAGGCCGATGCAGCCTTTGATCCCGAGGCGGTGAGCTATGTCGGCTCCATCGCGGAGGTGCGCGCGCGCCATCCAGAGCCGATGTCGCGCGCCACCGACAAGGTCATCACCCGCCTCGACAAGCATTGCCGCGCGATCATCGCGCGCTCGACCTTCGTCATCGTCGGCACCCACGGGTCGAAGGGCGCCGATGTCTCGCCGCGCGGGGACCCGGCCGGCTTCGTGCGGGTGCTCGATGACCGGCACCTGCTGATGCCCGACCGGATCGGCAACAACCGCTTCGATTCGCTCGAGAACATCTTCGAGACGGGGCTGGTCGGCATGCTCTTCGTGGTGCCCGGCATGGCCGAGGTGCTGCGCGTCAACGGCCGCGCCCGCGTCACCGACGACGCCGCGCTGCTGGCGGGGTCCGCGGTGCAGGGCCGGGCGCCGAAGATCGGCGTGCTCGTTACGGTGGCGGAGGCCTATCTGCACTGCGCCAAGGCGGTGAACCGCGCCGCGCTGTGGGATCCGGCGCGCTATATCGACCGCAACGAGCTTCCGAGCTACGGCGCCATGCTGGTCGACCATTGCGAGGGGCTGACCCAGGAGGAGAGCGAGCGCCAGGGCGCCGAGATGGCGCGGCGCGGCATGTACTGAACGGCCTCAGTAGATGCCGGCCGGAAAGGCCTTGAGGTAGAGTTCGGCGTAGATGCCCTTTTCCCAGAGCCGCTGCAGCGCGTGGTTCACCGCCCGCCGCAACGGCTCGTTGCCGCGCCGCATGACGATGGCGAGGCCCTCGCCGAAGTAGCGGCTCTCGGTGAAGGGGCCACCGAGAAACGTGCAGCAGCCGGCGGAGGTCTCGCCGGCCAGCCAGAAGCCGCTCGCAGCGCCGTCGGCGAAGAGCACGTCCACGTCGCGCTCCAAGAGGGCTCGGCGCGCCGCCTCGATGTCCGGATAGCTGCGCCGGGCGGAGAGACGGAAGAACTGGGCGACATAGGCCTCGTGCGCCGTGCCCTGGACCGTGGCGATGGAGCGTCCGGCCAAAGCCTCCGGCGTCGCCTCGGTGAGGCGCGTGTCGCGGCGGATCAGGAAGCGGGCGGGGGTCTCCAGATAGCGGTCCGACACCTCGTAGCGGCGGCGAATGTCGGGGGTGATGGCGAGGGAGGCGATGATGGCGTCGCCGGCATTGCGGTCCAGGCTCTCGGTCAAGAGGTCGAACCGGCGGACCTGGATCGTGCAGGGCACGCCGAGTTCCTCGCAGATGGCACGGGCGATGTCGATGTTGAAGCCGACGGGCCGCCCGTCCGGGCCGGCGAAGTTGAAGGGCGGGAAGTCGTCCTCGGTGAGGAAGCGGATCTGCGGCACGCGGGTGAGGTCGACCCGCTCGCTGCGGCGGCGCGGGTCCCAGTAGCCGGGGATCGTCACCTGGGCCGGCGACGCGCCCTCGGCACCAGCCTGCGGCTGCTGGCTGCGCGCGGCCGGCATGGCCAGGAAGGCGGTCGCCACAACCAGGAATAATATTCTCGCGACCACGCACGCCATCCGGGTTCGTCCGACTGATGCCGGTTCCATGCCGTCTTATAGCCTGAGGCAGGGGCGTCCGGGAGGGGCCGGCGCGGGGATCGGGCGGCCGGCATGCGGCTTGAGGACTATCGGGCGAGGATCGCCGGACGGCTGGAGGTGCGCCAGCCGACGCCTCCGCTCCCGCCCGAGCGGCGGCGGCCGGCCGCCGACCCGCCGTCTCGCCTCGTGGACGATCTGGTCGAGCCGCTGCAGCGGCTCCGGGTGGATTATGTGGCGGGGCTCTGGGGCGTGACACCGCTCGAGGCGGCGGTCGCCCTCGGCCTGACGACGCCGGACGGGGTGGCAGCCGCCCTCGCGGCCCGGATCGGCGCTACGGCCCTGCCGCCGCCCCTTAACCAAGATCTCGCCGTCGCCGCCGATCCGGCGTCCTGGCGGGAGATTCTGGCGCGCGGGATGGTGGGAGTCGTGCGGCCGGTCGGCGGGCTGGCCATGCTAATCGCGCCGGGGCCGGAGGAGGCGGAGCGTCTGGCGGCCCGGGGCCGACTGTTCTCCCGGGAGGGGCTGCCGCTGCTGGGCACGACGCCCGAGGCCTTCGCCCGCCTGATGCGGAGCTGGGCGGAGGATGCCTGGGTCGCCGGCGCCGTCTCGACCCTCGCCATCCGTGCACCCAACCGGTCCGCCTCCGACCGCGCCCGGATGCGGCGCACGGCCGGCGTGGTCGTGGCGTATCTCGCGGCATTGTTCGTGGCGCTCGCCTCCGGGCCGGCATGGCTCGCCCTCGCGGCGGGCGGCACGGTGGGCCTCTTCGTCGCCTCCTGGGTGCTCGTCAGGGCGGCGGCGGCGATGGTGCGGCCGCAGCCGCCGCCCCGCGCTGCGGTCGGCGATGCCGACCTGCCGCGCTACACGATCCTCTGCGCGCTGTACCGCGAGACGCCGGCCGTGCCGGGCCTGCTCGCGGCGCTCCGCCGGCTCGACTATCCGCGCGTCCGGCTCGACATCAAGCTCGTGCTCGAGGCGGACGATCCCGAGACGCTGGCTGCCATCCGTGCGGAACCGCCGGACCCGGCGTTGGAGATCATCGTCGTCCCGCCCATGGGGCCGCGGACCAAGCCCAAGGCGCTGATGATGGCGCTGCCCTTCGCGCGGGGCGACCTCGTCGTCGTCTACGATGCCGAGGACCGGCCGGCTCCCGGCCAGTTGCGGGAGGCTGCCGAGACCTTCGCCGCCGCGGATCCGCGGCTCGGCTGCCTCCAGGCTCCGCTCGTCATCGCCGATCCCCGCGGTTCCATCCTGTCGCGCTTCTTCGCCGCCGAATACGACGCGCTGTTCCTCGTCCTGCTGCCGGCGCTGGCGCGGTTCGGCTGGCCCATGCCGCTCGGCGGGACCTCCAATCATTTCCGGCGGACGGCGCTGGAGGAGAGCCTCGGATGGGATCCCTACAACGTCACGGAAGACGCCGATCTCGGCTTCCGCCTCGCCCGGGACGGCTGGCGGATCGGCACGATCGCGACGCCGACCCTGGAAGAGGCACCTCCCGGCTACGGCGCCTGGCTGCGGCAGCGCAGCCGCTGGTTCAAGGGCTGGATGCAGACCCTCGCCGTGCTTCTCCACCGCCCCGGAGGTCTCGTCCGGGAGCTCGGCTGGTCCGGCCTTCTCGTCATGGCCGCGACGCTCGCCGGCTCGCTCGGCTCGGCCCTCGTGCATCTCACCTGTCTCGCGGGCTTCGCCGTCGCATGGCTCGTGGGCGGCCCGCCGTCCTGGATCGGGGCGGGAGCCGCCGTCTTCCTCTTCGGCTATTGCGGCAGCATGGCCTACAAGGCCGCGGGGCTGGTGCGGGCTGGCCGGCCGGGTCTCCTGCCATGGCTGCCGTTCCTGCCGCTCGTCTGGATCGCCATGGGGCTCGCCGCGCTGAAGGCGGTGAGCGATCTCTGGCGCCGGCCCTTTCACTGGGAAAAGACCCCGCATGGGACCGGCCCCCGTATTGAGGAGGTGACCGGAGGGCCAGGCTGGCACGCGCCGCCAGAGGCGCTGGAGCGGATCGTCGCCCTCTCGGAAGCCGCGATGGCCAGCGGGCGGCACAGCCCGGACGAAGTTGCCGCGGCGCTGCGCCGCCAGTGCCTGCGCTGGGGGCGGCAAGGGACGGCGCCAGCCATCCTCGCTGTCGTCGAAGCCTATGGGCGTGCCGTCGAGGCCCGCGGCCGCTCCCCTGAGGTCTGCCGATCGAGGGACGCCGCGATGCCTGTCGGCGGCTTGTCACGCTCCGGTCTTTGAGGCGACAAGGGCGCCGTTGCAGGACCTCGGCGAAGGAGACGGTGGATGAGCGAACTGGACCAGCCGGTCACGGTGAGGCCGTCCGACCGTCACAGCGCCTTCCACCGGCTGATCGGCTGGGAGGTGGTCGAATGGACCGACGGGCGGGCGGTGATGACCTGCCCGGTGCGCGAGGAGTTCATGAACCGCGGCGGCGGCCTGCACGGCGGCCTCGTCGCGACGCTCATGGATTCGGCCGGGGGCTATGCGGCGCTGGGCGGTCCGCCGAAGGATCCGGACGCCGTCGACGGCCGTGGGGTGACGCTCTCGCTGACGGTCAATTATCTCGGGACGGCGCGGGACGGGGTGCTGACCGTCACGGCCATCCGCACGGGCGGCGGCCGCAGCGTCGCCTTCGTCTCGATCCGCGTCGAGGACGACAAGGGCAACGTCATCGCCGACGGGGTCGGGACGTTCCGCAGGTTCTCCGGCGAACGCTGAGACCTATCCGGCCGGGTCGAACTCGGCCGGCGCGAAGCGATAGCTCGTCGAGCAATATTCGCAGGTGACGGTGATTGCGCCGTCCTCGACCATGTCGCGGCGCTCCTCCGGCGTGAAGCTGGAGACGATGCCGGAGATGCGCTCGCGCGAGCAGGTGCAGTGCTCCTTCACGTCCTGCGCCTCGAAGACGCGGACGCCGCGTTCGTGGAACAGGCGGAACAGCAGCCGCTCGGGCGACAGGGTGCGGTCGACGAGCTCGTCGTCCTCGATCGTGTCGGTGAGGGCGCGCGCCTCCGCCCAGGCCTCATGCGGCTCGGGGAGGATGGTGCCTTCCGGTGCGTCGCCGGGCGCGAGGTCGCGATGGGCCTCGCCGCCGGCCTGGGGCAGGTGCTGCACCATCAGACCGCCGGCGCGCCAGGTGTGCTTCATGCCGCCGTCGCTGGGCACGTATTCCTCCGCCGCCGCCAGGCGGACGCGTGTGTCGATCTGCTCCGACTGGCGGAAATACTGGTCGGCCGCCTGTTCGAGGCCCTGCCCGTCGAGCGAGACGATGCCCTGATAGCGCTGCATGTCGCCGCCCTGGTCGATGGTCATGACCAGCTGGCCTGAGCCGAGCAGGGCGGCCGGCTCGGCGCGGCCGGCGGCGACCGCCGCCTCCACCGCCTCGGCGTCGTATCGGGCGAGCGCACGGACGCGGTCCGGCGTCGCCACGTCGACCACCACCATGCGGACGGGGCCGTCAGACTGGGTCTGCAGGATCAGCCGGCCGTCGAACTTGAGGCCCGAGCCGAGCAGCAGGGTGAGCGCTGTCGCTTCCGCCAGGACGCGGGCGACGGGGGCGGGATAGCCGTGGCGGTCGATCATGGTCGATACCGAACGGCCGAGGCGGATGACCCGGCCGCGCAGATCGATCTCGTCGACCTGAAAAGGCACGACGATGTCGTCTGCGCCGCTGGTGATATCAGGGATCATGGACATCGCGCCTATATGAAGGCTCGGACGCGAGATTGCGAGAGGCGGCGCCGGAGATCAGTCCGGCTCCGGCATGTTTCACTTTGACGTGAACTCACCGGTTGAGAAAGGCGAGCAGGCTCAATCTCTTGGGATCATGATACCGTTGCGTCGCAGTCACACATCCGGCCGAAACGCGACTTTTTGTTGCGCCGCGTCGGTCCGTACCATTGCGAAGCAACGAACGATCACGCTCTATCGATCCGCCCCGTGCCGACGGTTCCGATCGCAGCGGCTCACGGTCATCCGTCACGTCATTCCCATTCGCCAAGGTGCATTCATGCGGCGCTTCCTGCCCATCCTCGCCACAGCGGTCGCGCTGGCCCTTTCGGGCGCCGCCGCCACGGCCCAGACCGTCAATTTCGGCTATGGCGACCAGGTCATCTTCGACCCGGCCACCAATGCGCCCATGCGCATCGCGCCGCGCACCGACGGCGGGCCGCGTCCCGGCGCCGGTGTCTCCGCCATCCCGCGCGAGACGGTGGCCTTCACCGGCCGGTATGCGCCGGGCACCATCGTCATCAACACGCAGGAGCGCCGCCTCTATCTCGTCCAGGCCGGCGGCACCGCGATCCGCTACGGCGTCGGCGTCGGCCGTCCCGGCTTCTCCTGGGGCGGCAACCAGACCATCACCCGCAAGGCCGAGTGGCCGGACTGGCGCCCGCCGGCCCAGATGCTGCGCCGCCGTCCCGACCTGCCGCGCTTCATGGCCGGCGGCCCCGACAATCCGCTCGGCGCCCGGGCCCTGTATCTCGGTTCGTCGCTCTACCGCATCCACGGCTCCAACGAGCCGCACACGGTCGGCACCGCCGTGTCCTCTGGCTGTTTCCGCCTGACCAACGACGACGTTATCGACCTCTACAGCCGGGTGCGGGTGGGCACGCGGGTCGTCGTCCTGCGCTGAGCGCGACGACATCGAGCGTTCTGCAGAGGCCGGCGGAAACGCCGGCCTTTCGCTTTCTGGGCCGACCGGGTTCACCTCGCCCCTCGGCCCCAGCGTGGGCATCACCGGTCTCCATGGCCTCCGGGTTGGCTTTGGCCGCGCCAAGCCCCATTTTGGGCGAGAACCGAATCGGAACATCCAGAGGCCCATGACCGACCCCTCCGCCCCGCGCCAGCCCAGTCTCGCCGAGAGGGCCATGGCCGCGCGCGGCAACCAGGCGGCCGCGGGCTATCTCGCCGGCCTCAATCCCGAACAGCAGGCCGCGGTGGAAACGCTGGACGGGCCGGTGCTGGTGCTCGCCGGCGCCGGCACGGGCAAGACGCGGGTGCTGACCACCCGCATCGCCCACATCCTCAACCAGCGCCGCGCCTTCCCCTCCGAAATCCTGGCCGTCACCTTCACCAACAAGGCGGCGCGCGAGATGAAGGAGCGCATCGGCCATCTCGTCGGCGAGGCGGTGGAGGGCATGCCCTGGCTCGGCACCTTCCACGCGACGGGCGTCAAGATCCTGCGCCGCCATGCCGAACTCGTCGGCCTGAAGCCCGGCTTCACCATTCTCGACACGGACGACCAGATCCGCCTCCTGAAGCAGCTCATCCAGGCCGAGGACATCGACGAGAAGCGCTGGCCGGCGCGTGTCCTCGCCTCGGCCATCGACGGCTGGAAGAACCGTGCGCTCACCCCGGACAAGGTGCCGGCGGGCGAGGGCGCCGCCTATGCCAACGGCATGGGGCTGAAGCTCTACGCCGACTACCAGGCGCGGCTGAAGGTCCTGAACGCCGTCGACTTCGGCGATCTCCTGCTGGAGACGATCCGGCTCTTCCGCGAGAACCCCGGCGTGCTCGCCGAGTACCAGCGCAAGTTCAAGTTCATCCTGGTCGACGAGTACCAGGACACGAACGTCGCCCAGTACCTCTGGCTCCGCCTCCTGGCGCAGCGCCAGGAGGGGCGGCCGCAGAACATCTGCTGCGTCGGCGACGACGACCAGTCCATCTATGGCTGGCGCGGCGCCGAGGTCGACAACATCCTGCGCTTCGACAAGGACTTTCCGGGCGCGACCGTCATTCGCCTGGAGCGCAACTACCGCTCGACCGGCCATATCCTCGCCGCCGCCGCCCATCTCATCGCCCACAACGAGGGGCGGCTCGGCAAGACGCTGTTCACCGACGGAGAGGACGGGGCGAAGCCGACGCTGACCTCCGTCTGGGACTCGGAGGAAGAGGCGCGTTCGATCGGCGAGGAGCTGGAGCAGCTGCAGCGCCAGGGTCATCAGCTGAACGAGGCGGCCATCCTGGTGCGCGCCTCGTTCCAGATGCGCGAGTTCGAGGACCGCTTCATCACCATCGGCCTGCCCTACCGGGTGATCGGCGGACCGCGCTTCTACGAGCGGCTGGAGATCCGCGACGCGCTCGCCTATCTGCGCTGCGTCGCGCAGGGCTCCGACGACCTCGCCTTCGAGCGCATCGTCAACACGCCGAAGCGCGGGCTCGGCGACGCGACGCTGCAGCAGCTCCATGACCACGCGCGCGCGCAGGGCGTGCCGCTCATGCAGGCCGCTCGCGTGCTGACAGAGACGGAGGAGATGAAGCCGAAGGCGCGGCGGGCGCTGAAGGACCTCATCGACAGTTTCGACCGATGGACCGGCCAGATCGAGGCCATGCCGCATGCAGAGCTCGCCCAGCTCGTGCTCGATGAGAGCGGCTATACGGAGATGTGGCAGAAGGACAAGACGGCTGAGGGCGCCGGGCGCCTCGAAAACCTCAAGGAGCTGGTGCGCTCCATGGAGGAATTCGAGAACCTCGCCGGTTTCCTCGAACATATCGCCCTCGTCACCGAGGCGCGCGGCGAGGGGGAGACGGAGGACGCCGTCTCCATCATGACGCTGCACTCGGCCAAGGGGCTGGAATTCGAGACCGTGTTCCTCCCCGGCTGGGAGGAGGGGCTCTTTCCCCACCAGCGCTCCCTCGACGAGAACGGCCGCGCCGGGCTGGAGGAGGAGCGGCGCCTCGCCTATGTCGGCATCACCCGCGCGCGGCGGCGGGCGAAGATCTATTTCGCCGGCAACAGGCGCATCCACGGCCTGTGGCAGTCGACGGTGCCGAGCCGCTTCGTCAACGACCTGCCGGCGGATCACGTGGAGATTTCGGAAGGCCTCGGCACGTCGGGCTATGGCGGCATGGGCCGCGGCGGTTTCGGCCAGAGCCGCTTCGACAAGGTGGAGAGCTTCTCCTCCACCTATTCCACCCCCGGCTGGCAGCGGGCCCAGGCTCAGAAGTCGCTCAACGATGCACAGGCCCGCTTCACCGGCCGGACCGGCAGCCAGGCCTTCGGCTCGACCTTCGCGGAGGGGCGCGGCGGCTTTCAGGGGCGGCTCACCGACCGCTCAGGCGGCGGGCGGACCATCGAGGGCGAACTCGTCGCCAAGTCGACGGGCGAGCCCTCGCGCTACCAGCCCGGCGACCGGGTGTTCCACCTGAAGTTCGGCTATGGCGACGTGGTGTCGGCCGAGGGCAACAAGCTCACGGTGCAGTTCGACAAGGCCGGGGAAAAGAAGGTCGTGGACAGTTTCGTCCAGGCGGCGTGAGAGTTAACGCGCCTTCTGCTGGATGACCCCGTACCAGCCGAGGCCGGCATAGGTCTCGTAGCCGGGCGTCAGGTGGAAGGCGGTGGTGGTGCCGGAGGCATCCACTGCAAAGCCGGCCTTGCGCCCCGCGGTGTCGAAGGCCAGCGTCTCGCCGAAGCTGTCCGTCCCGTCCGAACTCGCGATCACGCGCTTGCGGGCGTCCACCAGAAGCACGCGGCTGCGGCGCGCCTCCTCCTCCGACAGGCGCACGCCCTGAACGATGGCGCGGGCCTGCGGCTCCCAGTCGAAATGGATGGCGAGCACCCCCAGCGGGGCGCCGCGCGCCTCGCCGCCGGCGCGCACGGCGGTCGCATAGGTGGCGACGCCGGCGTCGTCGAGGGCGCCGGCGCGGGCGACATCGGCCACCGTGTAGTCGTCACCGGTGGGGAGGGAGAGGGCACGGTTGAACCAGGGCTCGTGGCGCACCGAACGGCCCGCGACGGGGAAGCGGCCGGGCCGGCCGCTCGCCACCACCCGCCCCTCGGCGTCGCAGAGCCAGAGGTCGAGATAGACCGTGTAGGCGCCGAGGATGACGGCGAGGCGACGGGAGGCGTGCGCGGCACTCTCCGGGGAAGGCTCGGCGAGCGCCTCCACCATGGCGGAATCGGTCGCCCACCAGCGCACGTCGCAGGTGCGCTCATAGAGGTTGCGGTCCATCAGCTCGATGGCGTTCAGGGCGAGATCGACAAGGCGCTGGCCAGCCGCCTGGCTGCTCATGGCCAGGGTCATGCTCTCCAGCCCGTCCATCTGGCCGGCGAGCTCGGCCGAGAACTGTTCTGCGATGGCCCCCACCCGCGTCGAGATCTCGCGAACCTCCGCCGCGACCACCGAGAAGCCGCGGCCGTTCTCGCCCGCCCGCGCCGACTCGATGAGGGCGTTGAGGGCCAGCATGCGCAGTCCCCCTGTGATCTTGTGAATCTCCTGGATCCGCGCCGCCGTCGTGCCCTTCACATTGCGGGTGGCGGCGAGGATCGTGTCGAGGGACGGCGTGCTGGTGTCGGTCTTGGCCAGGGCGCTCATGGGCAGGTCTCCTGACAGGAAAGTTCCGCCTTTGCGGTTAGCAACGGGTAAACGAGGCCTCTCCTACCCGGTATGTAAATATCTGGAACGTATACGAAAAATGTCGGTGCATACAATTTGTGCAGAGGGGATCGCGCTTTCTTGACGTAACGTAAGTTGTGTCAGGAAATTTGTATCATCACTGCGGGTTGATGACATTCACCGGGCGTCTCGCTATCACGCGCCATGCTCGAAGGACTGCACCCCGTGTCACCCACCCATCTGATGCGCCTGGAAACGTCCGAGAGGGCGGCACGCAAGGTCGGCGATCTCATCGGCGAGATGTTCGATCCGGCCGAGACGGCCGTGGCGGCCTTCGAGGCGCCTGACGGACAGATCTGGCTGGTCGAGGTCTTCTTCCGCGACGCGCCGGACGAGGATCACGTCCGCTCCCTCGTGCGCGCCTCGGCGGGCGAGGCGGTGGCGGCCTGCGTCACCTTCCATGCGATCGAATCGCGTGACTGGGTCAGGACCTCGCTCGACGGGCTCAAGCCCGTTCAGGCCGGGCGCTTCACCGTCTTCGGCTCGCACGACCGCGACAAGGTGGCGCCCAACGCCATTCCCATCGAGATCGAGGCGGCGTTGGCCTTCGGCACCGGCCATCACGGCACGACGCTCGGCTGCCTGCGCGCCATCGACCGTCTCGCCAAGGCGGGCCGCGCCTTCCGGCCGCTCGACGTCGGCACTGGCACCGGCGTACTCGCTATCGCCGCAGGGCTCCGTCACCGGGTGCCGGTGCTGGCCTCCGACATCGACCAGGTGTCGGTCGTCGCTGCCCACGAGAACGCCGTGCTCAACAAGGCGCGCGGCTATGTGCAGGTGATCCACGCGGCAGGCCTCAAGGACGCCCGGTTCCGCCGACGCGCGCCCTTTGACCTCGTCCTCGCCAACATCCTGCCGCGCCCGCTGGTGGGGCTGGCGACGGACCTCGTGCGGCTGGTCGCGCCCGGCGGCACGGTGGTGCTCTCGGGCATCATCCCGCCCCATGCCAACCTGGTGATCTCCGCCTATCGCGACCGCGGCCTGCATCTGGTCATGCGCGAGACCATCGAGGGCTGGGTGACGCTGACGATGCGCCGGGGGCGCTGAGCCTCACGCCTCGCGGCTGTCCTTCGGCCGGCTGGCCTCCGCCGGCGGAGCCTTGCCGTCGCCTGCCTTGGCCGTAGCGTCGCCCGGCCAGGGCTTGCCGGGGTTCTGCAGCTCGAAGATCCGCCGTGCCGCCCGCTCGACGGCTGCCGCATCGTCCTTGTCGGCCATGATGGTCTCCCTGCCTCGCTCGCGCGCCTCTGCCTGCCCGGTCCGGCAGCTTGCCCCGCCGCAGCGCCGGTGATCAACTCCGCCGCCGCTTACCGGATCCGTCCCATGCGCCTCCTCCGCACCGTCGTCAAATGGGTCACCGCCCTCGTCCTCATCGTCGTGGCGGGGGTGCTCGGGGTGGGGCTCTGGTACATCCGGGCGGTCGAGCCGCAGGTCTCCGGCACCGTGACCCTCCCCGGCTTCGAGAAGCCGGTGGAGATCGTGCGCGACGCCGAAGGGGTGCCCCACATCTTCGCCGCCAGCGAGCAGGACGCCACCGCGGCGCTCGGCTTCGTCCATGCGCAGGACCGGCTCTGGCAGATGGAGATGAACCGACGCATCGCCAACGGACGGCTCGCCGAGATCGTCGGCCAGCCGGGCCTCGAAACGGACCGGTTCCTACGTACCATCGGCATCCGCCGCTCGGCCGAGGCTATCTTCGCCAATCTCGACGCGGAGACGCGGGTCTTGCTCGCCGCCTATGCCCGCGGGGTCAACGCCTACCTCACGACCCGCAGCGCGCCGCTGCCGCCGGAGTTCCAGCTCCTCCGCGCGCCCGCGCCGGAGCCCTGGTCCCCGGTCGATTCCATCGGCTGGTCGCTGATCATGGCGCTCGATCTCGGAGCCAATCTCAACGCCGAGCTCGCCCGCCTGCAGCTCGCACAACGCGGCCTGTCGATGCGGCAGATCGGCGAGTTCCTCCCCGCAGCCCCCGGCGAGACCTATCCCGACCTTCCGGACTACGGCGCGCTCTACCGCTCGCTCGGCGGCGAGACCCGCGGCGCTGCGGCGCTGATCCGACCCTTCGACCTCGGCATCGAGGGTGTCGGCTCCAACAACTGGGTCGTTTCGGGCGCGCGCTCCGAGACGGGCAAGCCGCTGCTCGCCAACGACCCCCATCTCGGCCTGTCGGCTCCGGCCCTCTGGTATTTCGCGCGCATGACCTCGCCGTCCGGCACGGTCATCGGCGCCACCATGCCCGCCGTGCCCAGCGTCGTGCTCGGCCGCAACGACCGCATCGCCTGGGGCTTCACCAATACCGGACCGGACGTGCAGGACCTCTTCATCGAGCACGTCGATCCGGCCGATCCCACGCGCTACCGGACACCCGAGGGCTGGGCCCGCTTCGAGACCGCCCGCGAAGTCATCGCGGTGCGCGGCGCGCCGGACGTGGTCCTCGACGTGCGCATCTCCCGGCACGGGCCGGTCATCTCGGACGGCGCCTCGCGCGGAGCGAGCACCGCCGCCCCGCCCGGCCATGCTCTCGCCCTGCAATGGACGGCGCTGAGCCCGGACAATCTCACCGTCCAGGCCTTCGCGCGCATAAACAGGGCCCGCGACTGGCCGGAATTCCTCGCCGCGGTGCGCCATTACGACGCTCCGCAGCAGAACATGGTCTATGCCGACGTCGACGGGAATACCGGCTTCGTCGCCGCCGGCCGCGTGCCCGTCCGCAAGCCCGAGGACGACCTGAAGGGCCTGTTTCCGGCGCCGGGATGGGAGGCGCGCTACGACTGGGCCGGCTTCATTCCCTTCGAGGAACTGCCGCAGGAGTTCAATCCGGCCCGCGGGTTCCGCATCACGGCCAACGAGAAGATCACGCCCGAGGGCTATCCCCACCTCCTCACCTATGAATGGGCGACGCCGCACCGGGCCGACCGGATCGCCGCGCTCCTGGCGGAGCGCGAGCGGCATTCCGTTGCGAGCTTCCGGCAGATGCAGGCCGATCACCGGTCAGGGGCGGTGCGGGAGATCCTGCCCCTGCTGCTCGCCGCCCATCCCCGCGGTGAGGAGGAGCGCCGCCGGCAGGTGCCGCAGCGGGTGCGCGAGGTCGTGGCGGCGCTTGCCGGCTTCGACGGCGCCATGGCGGCGGGGCGGCCGGAGCCGCTCATCGTCACCGCCTGGATGCGCGAGCTCACCCGCCTCGTCTATGCCGACGAACTGGGGCCCGACCTCTTCGCCGCGCTGTGGGACCAGCGGCATCAGTTCATGGTCGCGGTGCTGTCCGACACGAACGGGCAGGGCACATGGTGCAGCGGCGCCGAGGCTGCGGGCGAACCCTCCACCTGTCCGGCCCTGGTCTCCCGGGCGCTGGACCTCGCCCTCGCCGACCTCGAGCGGCGCTTCGGGCCCGACTGGCGCGCCTGGCGCTGGGGCACGGCGCATGGCGCCCGGTCCGAGCACCGGCCCTTCTCGCGGGTGCCGGCGCTGGCCCCTCTGTTCGACGTGAGGGTGCCGGTGCCCGGCGACACCTATACGGTCAACGTCAACCGCCACACGATCCGCAACGAGGCCGAGCCCTTCGTCTCGCGCCATTCCGCCTCGCTGAGGGCGATCTACGACATGGCCGATCCGGAGCGCTCGCTGTTCATCCACTCCACCGGCCAGTCCGGCCTGCCGACGTCGCGCCTCTACCGCAACCTCGCGGAGCGCTGGGCCGCGGTCGACTTCCTGCCGATGCGCACGCGGCGCAGCGACATCGAGAAGGGCGCGATCGGCACACTTGTCATCACGCCGCGCTGAGGCGCGGACGAGCACAATTGAAACGAAAGGGTGGCGCGGCCGGAACGCAGCGGAACACCGGCGGGGATAGAAGCGCGCATCCCCCGCCGGAGGAACCGCCCATGACCCTTATCGTATCGAAGGCCCGCCGCGCCGCGTTCGCCAGTGCCGTCCTGGCGCTGGGCCTTGCCGCATCACCCGCCCTCGCGCTGAACTCCGTCTGCGAGGTGCTGCCGACGCGCGACGGCTTCGCCGCGCTGCGGGCCGGCCCCTCCGCCGACGCGCGACTGATCGCCCGCATGAAGACCGGTCACAACGTCCGCCTGCGCGCGCGCAACCAGGGCGAGATCATCCGCTCCGGCCCATGGACACAGGTCATCTACTGGAGGGACGGCGAGCTTTACATGCCGGGCCAGCCGGAATTCCGCACCGGCCAGGTCGGCTGGGTCGCCCAGCGGCTCATCGGTGATTGCGGCTAGCGCCGCAGCCTCACACCGCCGGGACCGCCTTGGGATAACGGGCGCTCGGAGTGCGCATGGTGACCAGTTCCTCCGCTGCCGTCGGGTGCACGGCCATGGTCGCGTCGAAATCGGCCTTGGTGGCGCCCATCTTCACGGCGATCCCTGCGAGCTGGATCATCTCGCCGGCGTCGGGCCCGCAGATGTGGACGCCGAGGACGCGGTCGGTCTCTCCATCGACGACAAGCTTCATCAGCATCCGCGTGTCGCGACCGGAGAGGGTGTGCTTCATCGGCCGGAAGGTCGCCTTGTAAATGTCGAGCGCGCAGCCCGAGAGCCGCGCTTCTTCCTCCGACAGGCCGACTGTGCCGATCTCCGGCTCGGAGAAGACGGCGGTGGGTATGATGGCGTGGTCGGCCGTCCAGCGCTTGCCTCCGAAGACCGTGTCGGCGAAGGCGTGGCCCTCGCGGATGGCGACGGGCGTCAGGTTCACCTGATCGGTGACGTCGCCCACCGCATAGATCGAGGACACCGAGGTGCGGCTCTCCTCGTCCACCATCACCTCGCCGTCGGCGCCGAGGGTGACGCCGGCTTCGGCGAGGCCGAGGCCCGCCGTGTTGGCCTTGCGGCCGATCGCCATCAGCACCTGGTCCGCCTCGATCGGCGGGTGCCCGTTCTTGAACGACACCTCGATGCCGCCCGACGTCTTTGCGAGGCCCGTGAAGACCTCGCCCATGACCAGACGGATGCCCCTCTTCTGGTATTCGGCAGTGAGGTGGTCGCGCACATCCTCGTCGAAGCCCCGCAGGATCTTGGTGCCGCGATAGACGATGGTCACCTCCGACCCGAGCCCGGCGAAGACACCCGCGAACTCGACCGCGATGTAGCCGCCGCCGGCGATGACGATCCGTTTCGGCTGCTCGGGCAGATGGAAGACCTCGTTGGAGGAAATGGCAAGCTCGCGCCCCGGCAGGTTTTCGTCCGTCGAGGGACGGCCGCCAGTGGCGACCAGAATGGTGCGGGCGGTGACCGTGCGGCCGTCGGCGAGGCGGACGGCGTTGGGTCCGGCGACCGTGGCGCGCTGGGCGACGATCTCGACGCCTGCCTTCACCAGGTTGCTGCCGTAGATCCCCTCGAGGCGGGCGATCTCCTTGTCCTTGGCGGCGATGAAGGTCGGCCAGTCGAAGCTCGCCGTGCCGACGGTCCAGCCGAAGCCGGCAGCGTCCTCGAAATGCTCGTGGAACTGGGAGGCATAGACCATCAGCTTCTTCGGCACGCAGCCGCGGATGACGCAGGTCCCGCCCATGCGGTACTCCTCCGCCAGCATCACCTTGGCGCCATGGGTCGCGGCGATCCGCGCGGCACGCACGCCACCCGAGCCGCCACCGATCACGAAGAGGTCGACGTCGAAGGTCATGGCAGGTCCTCGGCTGGAAGCGGCACGGCGCGCGGATGCGTCGAGATGGGTTGCGGCTAGCGCTTATCACAGGCGTCCCGGCACACAAATCCGCGAGGTGACCGACCGCGGTTCGGGGCGCCATCCGCAGTCCTCGCTATGGCGGCCGGGCAGCGGCAATGCCACAGTCCGGCCAACGTCTCGGGAGGACGCCCATGATTGCATTGACCCGTCGCGAGGCCGTCGCCCTCGGCACCGCCATCCTCGCCACTGCCGCCACAGGCCCGGCCCGCGCCCAGACGCCAAATGAGGTGAAGATCATGGCGCCGGCAGCGCCCGGCGGGGGCTGGGACCAGACCGCCCGGGTCATGCAGGGGGTGCTGACGTCGGAGCGCATCGCCCGCTCCGCCCAGGTGACCAATGTCGCCGGCGCCGGCGGCACCATCGGCATCGCCCAGTTCGTCAACGGCGCGCGAGGCGACCCGACCGCGCTGATGGTGTCCGGCTTCGTGATGGTCGGCGCCATCCTGATGAACAAGGCGCCGGTGACGCTCGATGCGGTGACGCCCATCGCGCGCCTCACCGGCGAGTGGCAAGCGCTGGTGGTGGCGCAGAACTCGCCCATCAAGTCCGTGCAGGACCTCGCCGCCGCGCTGAAGGCGGACGTTGGCAAGGTCAGCTGGGGCGGCGGATCGGCGGGCGGCGTCGACCACATCACCGCGGCCATGTTCGCCGGCCTCGCGGGCGCGGATGGCTCGAAGGTCAACTACATCGCCCATTCCGGGGGCGGGGAGGCGCTGGCCGCCATCCTCTCAGGCCGGGTCACCGTGGGCGTCGGCGGCGGCAGCGAGTTCGAGCAGCACGTCAGGGGCCGCCGCATGCGCTGGATCGGGCTCACCGCGCCGCAGGGCACGGCCGGCCTGCCAGGGCCGACACTCGCCGAGCAGGGCTTCAAGCTCGAACTGCAGAACTGGCGCAGCGTCTTCGCGGCTCCCGGCATCAGCGCCGAGCAGCGGGCCGGGCTCGCGGCCGTGGTGGAGAAGATGGCGAAGTCCAAGGCCTGGGCCGACCAGCTCGCCGCCAAGGGCTGGCAGGACACCTATCTCGCCGGAGCCGGTTTCGAGAGCTTCCTGAAGGAGGAGATCGCGAGGGTCTCCGGCGTGCTGCGCCAGCTCGGCCTCGTCGGCGCATGACGCCGGAAGATCGTACCCCCGCCCCCGATCGACCCGTCGTCGCCATCGGCCTCGGTCTGGTGGCGGTCGCGGCCATTGTCGTCTGGCAGTCCTGGGCGCTGCGCGCCAGTTTCGGCAACCAGACCCTCGGACCGCAGATGATGCCCTTCCTCGTCGGCGGGCTCCTGCTGCTCTTCGGCGCCCTGACGATCCTCGCAGGGGTCCGCGGCGCAGCGCCGCCGCGCGAGGAGGCCGACTGGACGGCAGTCGCATGGATCGCCGGTGGGCTCGCGGTGATGATCCTGCTGATCCGCACGGCCGGTTTCGTTCCTGCCTGCGCCATCCTCTTCGCCGCGACCGCCCGCGCCTTCGGCTCGCGCCGGCCGGCGCTCGACCTCGCCATCGGCGCGGCGATGGGCCTCGCCGTCTATCTCTTCTTCGTGCGGCTCCTCGGCCTCACCCTGCCCTCGGGCCTCACCGAAAGCTGGATCTGACCGGCCATGGAAACCCTGGGCCTGCTCGCCAACGGCCTCGCCATCGCCGTCCAGCCGATGAACCTGCTCTTCGCGCTGGTCGGGGTGATCCTCGGCACGGCGGTAGGCGTGCTGCCGGGCATCGGTCCGGCCATGACGGTGGCGCTGCTGCTGCCGATCACCTTCAAGATGGACCCGCCGGGCTCGCTCATCATGTTCGCCGGCATCTATTACGGCGGCATGTATGGCGGCTCGACCACCTCCATCCTGCTCAACACGCCGGGGGAGAGCGCCTCGATCGTCACCGCGCTGGAGGGCAACAAGATGGCGCGGGCGGGCCGGGGCGGCCCTGCGCTCGCCACCGCCGCCATCGGCTCCTTCGTCGCCGGCACGATCGCCACGGCCCTGCTCACGGTCTTTGCGCCCTTCCTCGCCGAGGTCGCCATCGCCTTCGGCCCGGAGGTCTATTTCGCGCTGATGCTGGTGGCCTTCGTGACGGTCTCGGCGACCTTCGGCTCCTCCCGCCTCAGGGGTCTCACCTCGCTCGCCGTCGGCCTCGCGCTCGGCCTAGTGGGCATCGACAAGCTGACGGGGCAGGCGCGGCTCGCCTTCGGTATTCCGGACCTCCTGGACGGACTGGAGGTCACCACGGTGGCGGTCGCCATGTTCGCCGTCGGCGAGGCCATGGCGGTGGCCTCGCAGAAGGGCGCGGCGGCGGAAGGCCATGTCGAGGCGATCCGCGGCTCCCTCTGGATGACGAAGGAGGACTGGAAGCGTTCGTGGATGCCCTGGCTGCGCGGCACGGCCTTCGGCTTTCCCATCGGCGCCCTGCCGGCGGGTGGAGCCGAGGTGCCGACATTCCTGTCCTACGCGGCGGAGAAGAAGCTGTCGAAACATCCGGAGGAGTTCGGCCACGGCGCCATCGAGGGGGTCGCGGGACCGGAGGCGGCGAACAATGCCTCGGCGGCCGGAACGCTCGTGCCGCTGCTCACCCTCGGCATCCCCACCTCGGCGACTGCGGCGATCATGCTGGCGGGCTTTCAGCAGTACAATCTCCAGCCGGGGCCGCTGCTCTTCGTCACCTCTGCCGACGTGGTCTGGGGGCTGATCGCCTCGCTGTTCATCGCCAATGCGATGCTGATCGTCCTCAACCTGCCGCTGGTCGGCTTCTGGGTGAAACTGCTGTCGATCCCGCGGCCCTGGCTTTATGGCGGCATCCTGGTCTTCGCCACCGTGGGTGTGCTGGCGGCGAAGGGGTCGCTGGTGGAACTGACGCTCGTGCTGGTCCTCGGCCTTCTCGCCTTCGGCATGCGGCGGTTCGACTATCCGGTCGCGCCGGTGGTGGTCGGCATGATCCTCGGACCCATGGCCGAGACGCAGCTCAGGCGGGCGCTGCAGATCGCCGGCGGCGATCCCATGGTGCTGCTGCGGAGCCCCATCTCGGCGAGCCTTATCGCGGTGGCGGTCGTTGCGCTGTTCGGGCCGCTGCTCTGGTCGCGCCTCGGCTGGCGGATGAAGGCCGACGAGGACTGACGGCCGGCTCCAACGAAAAACGCGCCGGCCGGAGCCGACGCGTTCGGGATGGACAGGGGCCTGAGGCGGGCCCGGCCGATCAGAGGCGGATGCCCCGCTTGGCGAATTCCTCGCGGAAGCGGGCGACGATGTCGCGGGTGACGATCTGGCTCCACTGCTGCGAGCGGCCGAAGGTCTCCTCCATGATGGAGGGGATGGTGCGCACCAGCTTCTGGCCATCGGCGGACTGGTAGAAGGCCTGGATGCGGCGGAGTTCCTCCACCGAGAAGCGCTGGGCATAGGCGACGGCGATGCTCTGGATCAGCTCGTTCACGCGCGGCTGGAACTCGGCCTTGAGCTGGTCGCCGACCTCGTTGAACTGGCGGCCGAGGTCGGGATTGGTCGGCAGGAACAGCGACTTCGCCTGCTCGACGAAGGCGGGAATGACGTTCTCGAAGGAGGACGAGGCGCCGGAGAGCTCGACGACCTGGCGGGCGAGGGCCACATGTTCGGCCGGCGGCATGGGGGCCGCGGCGGGCGCCTGCGGGGTTGCCTGGGCGAGGGGGGCCGGCGGCCGCTGGGTCTGCGCGGTGGCAGCCGTGGCGATCAGGGCGCTGGCCGCGAGGGCTGCTGCGAACGAACGGGCGAACATCGGGATCACTCCTCGGGAAGTCTCGTGGCCGCGCGTGACGGAGGCGGCTTGTTTGTCAGACACGTCCTACGACCTCTGCGCCGCCAGGGGAAGCGATGATCGCGAGAGACGCCAGACCAATGAACAGGCCGTGCTCGACCACACCGGGCACGGAGTGAAGGCGGGAGCCGAGCGTTGGAGGATCGGGAATCCGCGCGCAGGCCGCATCGAGGATCATGTGACCGCCGTCCGTGACGAAAACATGGCCGTCGGCCTTGCGCCTGAGGGTGAGCGGCCCCGGGCAGCCGCATGCCTCCAGCACCCTGGCGACGGCGCGCTCGGTGGCGCCGAGGCCGAAGGCATTGACCTCGATGGGCAGGGGAAAGCGCCCGAGGGCCCCGACCCGTTTGGAGGCGTCGGCGATGACGATCATCCGGCCCGAGGCAGCGGCGACGATCTTCTCGCGCAGCAGCGCCCCGCCGCCGCCCTTGATGAGGTTGAGCGCCGGGTCGATCTCGTCGGCTCCGTCGATGGTGATGTCGAGTTCCGGCGTCTCGTCGAGGGTGGTCAGCGGCACCCCGAGTCGCTCGGCCTGGGCGCGCGTCACCTCGGAGGTCGGCACGCCGACGACCTTCAGCCCCTCCTTCACCCGCTCTGCCAGCAGGTCGACGAAGTGCTTGGCCGTCGAGCCGGTGCCGAGCCCGAGGCGCATGCCGTTCTCCACATAGGTGAGGGCCCTGGCGGCGGCGTCGCGCTTGAGGGCTTCGGGATCGGTCATGGCGAGAGGCCTTGGGTCTGGTCTTCCGAGACGTCGCAGTAGCCCGCCCGCCGAGCGAGGTCCAGCCTCGGTTGCGATGCGTAAGTGGAGCGGCCCGCCAAGGCCGGCGCGTGCGGATCCGTTAACCGCATTCCACTACCTTTGCCCCACCCTCTCCGGACGCATGCTGTTCATGATCTCCCGCATCCTTGCCGCCACGGCGGCCCTCGGCCTCGCCACGCTGCCCGCCTCCTCCCAGTCGCTGCCCGAAGCCGCTCGCGGCTGGACCGTGACGCTGGGAGGCACGGTCTCCGCCGTTCCGCTATGGACGGGATCCAGCCGGCTCGGACCGACGATCATGCCGCGGCTGTCGGGCCCGGCGCCCGGGGCGCCGGGGGGCGG